>JAFQLV010000080.1 GCA_017396515.1 Clostridia bacterium
AGCGTGAATTTTCGCGGCTTTTCGGTGTTTCGGATTTGAAAGGCGGCAGCCTGTCGGCATCCTCAACACACAAAAATCCATCAAAAATTCGCACTTTTGGGTCATCAGATTTTTTGCGAGACGGATTTTTGTCATATCAAGTCACAAAACGCAGTAAATCCTGCCGGATTTACGAGTATTTTAACGAAGAGATGGCGGAAATCCGCCCGTAAAAAAACGGGTTCGGATTATATTCGCCACCCTATAATAAATTAATTGCCGTTTTCGGCGTTGGAGGAAAAATATGAAAATCAGAGATATTAAGGAAATTTTAAATGCAGAGCTTATTTGCAGAGAAGACCTTCTTGAAAAGGAGGTTCACGCAGCCTGCGGAAGCGATATGATGAGCGATGTGCTTGCTTTTGTCAAAGAGCAGGCAGTTATGCTCACGGGTCTTGTTAACCCTCAGGTGGTGCGCACAGCCGAGATGATGGATATGCACTGCATAGTTTTTGTCAGAGGCAAGCGCCCTGACCTGAATATGATTGAAATGGCAGAGGACAGAGATATGGTTATGCTCTGCACCGAATATGAAATGTTCACCTCCTGCGGCAAGCTTTATTCAGCGGGACTGAGGGGAGGCAGCGGACAATAATGGAAGAAACAATTAAGCTGCATTATGTTGTACCCGGGGACGATTTCACAAGAGCAGGTGCCGCCTCCGGCGATGTTAAGCACACTCTCAAGCAATTAGGTGTATCACCTGCCGTTATAAGAAATGTTTCCATAGCTATGTATGAGGGCGAAATAAATATGGTCATTCATGCAGGCGGCGGAGAAATTGATGTGGAAATCAGCGAAAAGGATATAAAAATGACCCTTGCAGATAAGGGCCCCGGCATTGCAAATGTGGAGCTTGCTATGAAGGAGGGCTATTCAACTGCCCCCGATAACATAAGAACCCTAGGCTTTGGTGCAGGTATGGGTCTGCCGAATATTAAAAAGTACACCGATTCATTCAGAATTGAAACACAGGTCGGTGTGGGTACCACCTTGTTTTTAAGTGTGAATATTGCCTGATGCGGCAGGGTACCTTTTAACAAACCGAAAGAGAAAAATATGAAAAAGGAGGCAGCTATGTCTATACTGTTTCATTCCGTGCGGCTTGATGCTGATAAATGTCAGGGCTGCACAAACTGCATTAAGCGTTGCCCCACGGAAGCTATAAGAGTAAGAAACAAAAAAGCGTATATTATTTCAGACAGGTGCATTGACTGCGGTGAGTGTATAAGAGTCTGCCCTCACCATGCAAAATATGCTGTCAGTGAACACTTTAATGAGCTTTTAAAATATAAATACAGAATTGCCCTGCCTGCACCTGCCCTTTACGGACAGTTCAACAACCTTGAAAATGTTGATTATGTGCTGACGGGACTTAAAAAAATGGGCTTTGACGATGTTGTTGAGGTTTCAAAGGGTGCTGAAATCCTTTCCTCGGCAACAAGGGAGATGTTTGAAAACGGCGAGCTTAAAAAGCCTGTGATATCCTCTGCCTGCCCTGCGGTGGTCAGACTTATAAGAACAAGATTTCCTGACCTTTTAGGCAATCTGCTGCCCACTTGTGCACCCATTGACCTTGCGGCCAAAATAGCAAGAGAAAAGGCTAAAAAAGAGACAGGCTACACCGATGAGGAAATAGGCGTTTTCTTTATTACTCCGTGCCCTGCAAAAAGAACGGCAATAAGTAACCCTCTCTGCCATGAAAATTACGGCATCAGCGGTGCAATTGCCATAAAGGATATTTACCCCGTGCTTGTGCAGACAATGGATAAGCTCAGAAATGACGAGGTTGAAAGCATAAACGATTCGGGTATAATAGGCGTAGGCTGGGCAAGCAGCGGCGGTGAAGCCGCAGGCCTTTTAAAAGAGAGATATCTTGCCGCAGACGGCATAGAAAATGTTATAAATGTTCTTGATGAGCTTGAAAACGAAAAGCTCAACGACCTGGATTTCATTGAGCTTAATTGCTGCACCGGCGGCTGTGTGGGCGGTGTTCTCACTGTGGAAAACCTCTATGTTGCCAAGGCAAGACTGCAAAGACTCAGAAAGTTTATGCCTGTTTCCTGCAACAGGCTGGAGGATTATTTCACCCTTGATGACCTTGGCTGGACTAAAGAGCTGACGGCATCGCCTGCCATGAAGCTTGCAGACAATGTTATAACGGCTATGAAAATGATGTCCAGACTCAAGGAAATTGAGCGCTCACTGCCCGGGCTTGACTGCGGCATATGCGGTGCACCCTCATGCAGAGCACTTGCAGACGATATTGTAAGAGGCTATGCTCAGGAAACGGACTGTGTGCTGCATAACATTCAGGTGGGCGGCAAGGATGACTGGCTTCCCGCACCTTTCAGAATGAAGGTACAAAACGAAGAAAGCGGAGATAAAAATGACGGTTAAAGAATTAGCGGAAAAATTAGAGCTTAAAATCCTCACTCAGGGGGAGCTTGAAAAGGATGTGACAGGCTGTTACAGCGGCGATCTGCTCTCGTGGGTTATGTCAAAGGCTGAGCCGGGTGATGCCTGGCTGACGGTTATGGGCAATGTCAATGCAGTTGCCGTTGCGGTGCTGACAGACTGTGCTTGCATAATACTGACGGAAAATGCCGCCCTTGACGAGCAGGCAAAGCAAAAGGCAGAGCTTCAGGGCATTACATTCCTGCAAAGCGGAAAAAATGCTTATGAGCTGTCGGTGGCTGTTTCAAAGCTGTTATGATGAAGCTGTATTACGATTTACATTTACATTCCTGCCTTTCGCCCTGCGGTGACAATGAAATGACGCCCTATAATCTTGTTAATATGGCAAAGATTTTCGGCTATGACATTATTGCACTGACAGACCATAACACCTGCAAAAACTGCGGCAGTGCCATGAAGGTGGGTGAGCAGGCAGGCATAACCGTTGTGCCGGGGATGGAGCTTTGCACAAGCGAAGAAATCCACTGTGTATGTCTTTTTCCGAGCCTTGAAAAAGCAGAGGCTTTTTCAGATTATATAAGGGGTACTCTGCCGCCTGTGAAAAACCGTGAGAAGATTTTCGGTGAGCAGCTTATTATGGATACGGGTGACGGAATACTGGGCAAAGAGGAAATACTTCTGACAACGGCAAGCAGTGTGAGCATTGACGCACTTCCATCTTTAGTGGAGCAATACGGCGGAGTGTGCTATCCTGCCCATATTGACAGAAGCTCTTACAGCATTATTTCATCACTTGGTGATTTTAGCCCCGATTTAAAGGTTGCCTGCTTTGAGCTGACACCTCAGGCTGATGAAGGGCACTTTCTCAAAAAGTACCCGGCAACAAAGGGAAAGCATATAATAAGAAGCTCAGACGCACACTATCTTGAAAATATGCGTGAGCCTGAGTTTTATCTGGAGCTGAGGGAAAATTCGCCCGAGGCACTTATAGAATATCTTAAGTTGGCGGAAGTCGAATCCGCCCGGAAGGAGAGCTTTAAATGACAGAAAAAGAAAGAGCAGGAGAGCTGTTTTTAGAAGGCTACAACTGTGCACAGTCTGTGTTCACCGCATTCTGCCACAGATTCGGTATGGATGAAGACACTGCGAAAAGGGTTTCGGCAGGTCTTGGCGGCGGTGTAGGCAGAATGAGAGAGGTCTGCGGTGCTGTCAGCGGTGCGGCTATGGTTATAGGCAGCCTTTGTGCCGCAACTGAAGGTGACGACAATGAAAGCAAAATGCGTAATTATGAATTGGTCCGTGAGTTTGCCGACAGATTCAATGCAATTCACGGCAGTGTTGTCTGCAGAGATTTGTTGAAGCTGGGAATCAAAATGGAAGACACAGCCAAGCCGGACAGCAGAAACGCTCAGTATTATAAATCAAGACCTTGCCTTAAGGTTGTTGAGGATGCGGCAGGCATACTCATGCAGATGATTGAAGAGAATGAGTGATCTCTTTTTAACCGGAGCCTACAGAGAGCATTTTTGCTCTCTGTAAATTTTTTGTGTTGACAAACTATCGTTCAGACGATATAATATAACCGAAAACAAATAAACTATCGCTCAGACGATATAAAAGAGGGATGCATATGTCAGAAAGAATTATTGTTTATCACGGCTCGTCAAAGATTATTGAAAAGCCTGTTTACGGGGCAGGTAACCCCAATAACGATTACGGTCTTGGATTTTATTGCACTGAAAATATAGAGCTGGCAAAGGAATGGGCTTGCTCAGCGGAGCGTGACGGCTTTGCCAACAAGTATTATCTTGATATGAAGGGTCTTTCGGTTTTGTCGCTTACAGGAGGTGACTATAATATTCTTAACTGGCTCTATGTGCTTCTTGAAAACAGAAAATTCCGTATAGGCGGTGATATTGCTGCCGAGGCTAAAGAATATATTTTTGAAAATTTTGCCGTTGATTACAAAGGCTACGATATTATCAAGGGATACCGTGCCGATGATTCATATTTTTCTTTTGCAAATGCATTTCTTAATAATACTATTTCTCTTTCGCAGCTTGAAAAAGCCATGGTTCTGGGCAAGCTGGGCGAGCAGGTTGTTGTAAGATCGCAAAAGGCTTTTGAGTCAATTTCTTTTATTGAGGCAACTGTTGCACCAAGCAGTATATATCTGCCTAAAAGGCTTGCCCGTGACACTGCGGCAAGAGAAGAATTTAAGAAAGAAAAAGGTCGTGGCTCCGTGCTCAGAGAAAAATATATTTTAGATATTATCAGAGAGGGGTGGAAGAATGACAACGAAGGCTTACAGCGAGTTATACTTGGATGATGCTATGAACAATCTGGGGGATATGGTTGAATATGCTCTTTGTGATATGGGCTTTGAGGCTGATGAGTTCTTTTCCCGGTTTATCGCTTCAGGTGTGGCGACAGATTTTGAAAGAGGTAACCCGAAGTATGTATCAGGAATGTCAGGCTTTGAGCTTGCTGAGGCGGTGCTTAAGGCAACTGATATGGAATATAAAAAGAAAACACCCTCATATCCCGAATTTAAAGGCAGGGAATATTGGGCAGGCTGGATTCTTGCATATTATCAGTGGGAAACCAATCAGAGATTTGAGGATATGGTAAAAGACGGGCTCAGCCTGTCTGCGGTGCTTTCAATGTATATTCTGCACGAAGCGGATGTCAGCAAATTTGTTGAGTGTGCAAATGATATTATTGCCCGCAACAAGAAAAAGAGAAAAACAGGTCTTTATAATATAAGAAAAGCAAGAGGCTTTACACAGCAGCAATTGAGCGAAGCCTCAGGCGTAACCTTGAGGATGATTCAGCTTTATGAGCAAAGGCAGAATGATATAGGAAAAGCTCAGGCAGGTGTTGTGCTAAGGCTGGCAAAGGCACTTGGCTGCAATGTGGAGGACCTGATGGATTGATAACCTTATGAAAATCTTAAGAATCTATGTAACAAAACAGCATTGTAACTTATCCTGTTTAGTGATATACTAATAGAAATCACACTTTATGAGGTAATTGAGATATGAAAAATAAAAGAAAGAAAATTGCATCGGGGATTATGACCTGCCTTGTGATATTGCTGGCGGTGGTGCTTGCAGGCTTTGTGGTGGAAAACGAAATGCTTGACATTTTCACCACAACCTCACCGGTACCCTCGACAACACTGCCTGTGACTACCGAGCCTACTGAGCCCCCCGTGCCCACTGTTGAAAGAACTGTGACAATCGGCTCTGCAGGTGATGTGCTTATACACATACCTGTTTATCAGAATGCAAGGCAAAGTGACGGCACTTATGATTTCAGTCACCTTTTTACCTACAGTGAAGGCGAAATAAATGACTGTGATTATTTTGTTGCCAACCTTGAAACCACTCTCGGGGGCACAGACGGCAGAAAATACAGCGGCTTTCCCCGCTTCAACTCGCCTGACAGCATTGTGGACGCTCTTAAGGGTGCAGGCATAGACTGTCTTCTCACCGCCAACAATCACAGCTATGACACAAACGGTGACGGCGTGAAGCGTACCCTTGAAATTATAGACAAGGCGAAGCTTGACCGCACAGGCTCAAGAAAAAGTGAAGACGAAAAGCAGTACCTTGTGAAAAATGTGGGTGGAATAAAGTTCGGCTTTATCTGCTATACCTATGAGACACCCACAAGTGAAGGCAGAAAGGCTCTTAACGGGCTGCTTGTTGATGCAGAAACGGCACCGCTTATCAACTCCTTCAAGCCTCACAGCCCCAACGGGTTTTATGAGGAGCTTGAGACAAATATAAAAAGGATGAAAAAGGCAGGTGCACAGGTAACGGTTGTTTATATTCACTGGGGCGAAGAGTATCAGCTGTCACAGAATGCAAAGCAGCAGGAAATTGCTCAGGCTCTTTGCGATCTGGGTGTTGATGTTATTATCGGCGGACATCCCCATGTGGTGCAGCCTATGGATCTGCTGACATCAGCTGACGGCACACATAAAACAGTTTGTGTCTATTCTCTGGGCAATTTCGTGTCAAATCAGAGACGAAATCTCATGGGGCTAAAAACAGGTCACACAGAGGACGGACTTATATTTGAGATGACATTTTCAAAATACAGTGACGGCACTGTTACCTTCGACAGTGTGGATGCAATTCCCACATGGGTGCATCTCTATAACGAAAACGGCAAAAAGGTGCACTCCATAGTGCCGCTTGAGGGCAACCTTGACGAAAAAGCACAGGAGCTTGGTCTTGGCAAAACAAGTGACGGCATTGCTCAGGCAAAGGCCTCAATGGAAAGAACAAATGCCCTCGTCTCTGAGGGTGAAAAGAAGTGTAACGACTATCTCAGCTCAATTCCCAAACCTGATGAGGAGTAAAGCATATAATGAAAGCTATGACAAAAGACAAGAAAACCAAATATCTTATCCTTGCCTATTCCTTTGTCATTCCCTGCCTTGCAGTGCTTGCAAGCTATATTATAAGGGGTATTGAGCCCTTCGGCGGCAGAACGCTCTGCTCAATGGACGGCTTCTCTCAGTATTATCCCATGCTTATGAATATGGACGAGGCACTGTCAAAGGGTGAGGTTTTTTATTCCTTCCACGGGGCTTTAGGCTTTAATTTGTGGGCACAGAGTGCCTATTATACAAACAGTCCCTTGTGGCTGCTTGTATATATAATTCCCCATGAGTGGCAGATAGAGGCCATACATTTTCTCATTATGGTGAAAATAGGTCTTGCGGGACTTTTCTTCAGCCTGAGACTGCTGAGAAAATATGAAAATGCCGACGAAAGCAAGGCAATGAAGTTTTTCCCTGCACTTTCGACGGCTTGGGCACTCAGCGGATATATGATTGCTTTTATAAATCAGTTTATGTGGACTGATATTATTATGCTGCTGCCTTTAGTTGTGCTCGGCATTGAGGAGCTGGTGAAAAACAAAAGGCTGACCCCTTACATAGTGAGTCTGTTTCTCAGCATATGGAGCTGCTTTTATCTGAGCTTTATGGTGTGCATTTTCAGCGTGCTGTATTTCTTCTTTCTTATACTTAAAGAAAAAAGGGCAAATAAAGACAGATTTTATCACTGCCTTCGTTTCGGTGCATCCTCGCTGACGGCAGGTGCTATGGCGGCTGTAAGTCTTTTGCCTGTGGCAAAGGCACTGAGCCTCACCCTTGCAAGTGAGGCAGGCTTCAATGAGGGCATAGAGATAAAATATACTCTCGGCAAGCTGCTTATGAGGCTTCTGCCCTTTCAGGAAATCTCACTTGAATACGGTGAGCCTAATCTTTACTGCACCCTTATTGCAGTGGTGCTTATGCTGTTTTATTTTGTTCTCGGCAAGGCACCGAAAAGAGAAAAGCTCCTTTATTTCGCCTTTGTCAGCTTTATGTTTGTCACTATGTGTACTAACATAGGTGAGTATCTGTGGCATGGCTTTCACTTTCCAAATCAGCTGCCTGCAAGGCAGAGCTTTCTTGTTATTTTTCTCATTCTTACAATTGCGGCAGAGGGCACTCAGAAATTAGACTTCCGAAAAGGGGCGGCGGCATTTTTATCGGTGGTGATAATCCTTGGCGCGTCCCTTAGTGCAGTGTATCAGATGATATCTCAGGTGTGGGCGGCAAGAGTAGATTCACTGCAGAGATATGAAAGCAGTATGGCGGAGTTTACATCCCTTGACGATGAGGATATTTTTGCCCGCCTTGCGTGGACGGATGAGAAAAAGAACAACTATCCGCAGCAATATAACTATAACGGCATTTGCTATTATTCCTCCACTATGTCGGGGGATGCATATGAGTTTTTTCAAAACCTCGGCATGGAGCGCTATGCTAAAAATGTGAGCACACGCTACAATCAGTCAGATATACTCAACGCCCTTTTCGGCATAAAATATATCCTTGAGCAGGACGGCGAAACAATAACCGTCAACGAAAATGCATTGCCCCCGGCTTTCCTTTCGGACTCTGCCGTAAAGGAAATTGACCTGCACTCATTCAAGGCGGGTGACGAGGCTCAAAGGGCACTCTGGCACAGTATAGTGCTCAGTGACAGTGATTTCACAGCTCAGGTCAGTGAGCTTAAAGCCAACGGCATAAGGCTCACATATTTCGACACGGACAAAATAAAAGGCAACATCACCTGCAAAGAGGACGGCGTGCTTCTGACAACACTGCCTTATGACGGCGGCTGGAGGATATTCATTGACGGCAGGGAAGCCGAAACGGCTAAGGCGGCAGGCTATCTCACCTGCACGGATATAACAAAGGGAAGCCACCAGGTTGAGTTCAGCTATGTTGTGCCGGGGATTAAGCTCGGCGCTGCGGTGAGCTTGCTTGGACTATTAGCCTTTGCGGTAATTATGAATTATGAATTAGGAATTATGAATTATATAAAGAAAAAAGTCAGCAAAAGAAAGTAAACACAAAACCCGGCAGGTTGCTCTGTCGGGTTGCTGTTTTAATTGACAAAATAAAATGCTGTGTGCTATAATTCGCCTACGAGCTTACAAAAGTGGACAAGCGGTTACAATCTCGCCCTCGGAAAGGGGGCATGTGATATGGATTATGTTACATATGAAATGCTTTTTGCATTTACAATGGTACTGATTTCAGTTGCAGGTCTTGCAATTTCGTCACATAAAAAGAAATAACCGCCCAGCCTGAGAAACTTAGCGGTTAATCTTTTGATCACTATCTTTGAGGGCGTAACCGCTTATGGGTAACGCTCTACTCTGTATCTTTATTATACAGGGGGCAGTGCTGTTTGTCAAGTGTTTTGATGAAGGGCACTGTTTTTGTTTTTTTATGAAATGACTGATGCCATGAAATGCATAAATGCATGAAATGACCTTGGGGTCATGAAATGAAGCGTTGCTTCATTAATAATAGGGGCGGTCAGTGAGATATCTCCACGCTGCAATATATTTTGAGGGTGAACGGGGAGTCTTTGAGCCGAGGTCAAGGAATATCTTATGGTCAACCAAAAGAACGGTGTCTTTATTTGCAAGTGAAACCTGCTTCATTTCTGACATATCCATTACTATAGGCTCCTTGCCGTCACCGAGGATAATTTCAAACTTATCCTTATAAAGTCTGAGTATGCCGTCTTCGGAGAGGATAACCTCATTTTCGCCGTCAACGGTTTTAACAAGCTGACCTTTTTCCTCTATAATTACTTCGCCGTCTTTTGCATTGAGAAGCATTTCCTTCCACACATCTCTCTGCCATAAATCCCAATCCAGCACATTGTCAAAATGAAGACCCTTGCCCATATCGTGGAAGAAGCCGTCTGCCTTCATTTCCACCTCATAGCCGCAATCGCACTTCAGGCTGTTGCCGTGGCTGTGAAGGGTGCCCACCTTTTTGCACTCGGGGCAGACATAGAGCACTCTTTCAACACATTCTGCAAGGTTTTCACCGCTGTAATCCTGAGGGCTCTTTCTCTGCTCCTCATAAGCGTTGACATATGTATCACGGCGGATAATCTCCGTGATTTCCTTGGCTGAGAGCTTGCTGAGCTCCTCGGCACTGTATTCATTAACAAAATGACCTGTGATGGGGCCTTTTCGCGGTGAGTCTGCCCAACGGGGCTTTCTCAGGTACCCGCCCACAAATTTATAGGTGATAAGTGCCACCCCGGCATCCTTGACAAGCTGACCTGTGTGCTCTGAAATAAAGCCTGTCTGACCGTTGGTTGTCATGGCACCCTCGGCATGAAGGCCTACGGGAATGCCTGCACGGAGATTTCTTTTGATATCCTCATTGATAATTTCTGAGGGCTTATCTCTGTATTTGATGATTACACCGCCGATTTTAGTGAAAAGCCAGCTGACCTTCATTCTCAGCACATGGTCACTTGACACATAGCGGATGTAGCGCTTCATTGCCGCCATTTCATAGCCCGGGTCAAAGCTTTCGGTGTGGTTTGAGATAAGAATGAAGGTTTTGTTTTCAGGCTTATGATAATGAAGATGAACATTGTTGTCGTTGATAACCTTCTTTTTGAGAAGGTTGATAAGAGTCATTGTCACCGTTGCGTTAAAACGGTAGCCCTTTCTTGTTTGTCTTACTTCTTTATTCATGCTGTTACCGCCTCTTTCTCTGCTTCTTCTTCAAGGGAGTGATAGGCAACCTTGCCTACAAGAGTTTTGGGAAGCTCGTCTCTGAAAATAATTTCCTTGGGTCTTTCAAACACATCAAGATATTCTTTGCAGTGAGCTAAAATGCTCTGCTTGGTTTCCTCGCTTTTTTCAACACCGCTGCGCAGAACGATGTAGGCTCTGACTCTCTGCATCTTATATGAATCCTTAACGCCGATAACACAGCTGTAATCAACGCTCGGGTGCTTATCGAGAATGTTTTCAATGTGTGAGGGGTAAACATTATAGCCGCTTGTAACTATCATACGCTTCATTCTCTGCTTGAAATAAACGAAGCCCTCTTCATCAATATAGCCTGCATCGCCTGTGAAAAGCCAACGCTTGCCCTTTTCGTCAATGCGCATTGTTTTTGCGTTTTCTTCCTCGGCATCCTTATAGCCAAGCATAAGTGTGGGGCCTGAAATAATAATTTCACCCATTTCACCTGCAGGCAGGAAGTTGAAGGTGCCCGGCTCAACAATGCGGTACTCTGTATCACGAAGGGGAAGACCTATAGAGCCCACCTTTGCTCTGTCTTTAGGTGTAACGCAAGAGGCTGTTACACATTCGGTGAGACCGTAGCCTTCTCTGATTTGCAGATTTGCACCGTGGTCCTTAAAGAAGTTGTCGGCTCTCTTTTTAAGCTCGGGGCTAAGTGAGTCGCCGCCGCTGAAAACACCGATAAGGAAGGAAAGGTCTGCACCGTCAAAGATATCAACCTTAAGCAGTGCCTCAAAGAGGGTGGGTACACCTGCTATGAAGTTAGGCTTATGCTTGAGCACGTCTTTTGCATAGCTCTCTTTTGTGAACTGGGGGATGAGAATACACATAGCTCCGTTTTCAAGAACTGTGTGAATGCCGATGCCCAGACCGAAGCCGTGGAAAATGGGCATAACCGAAAGGAATTTGCAGCCGTAATCAAGGTTGCAGCCCGAAATTTCGGCAACCTGCATGCCAAGACAGTTGAAGTTCCAATCGGAAAGATAAATTCCCTTGGGTGTGCCGCTTGTGCCGCCGCTGTAAAGTATAACTGCTGCCTTATCCTTGCTGAACTCAACATCGGGGAGCTTTACGCCCTTGCCTGTTTTGATGAAGTCTGACCAGACAAGTCCGCCCTTGCCGGGGAATTTAAGATTTTTTCTGTTCTTGAGGTACTTGAAAGCAACTGCCTTAAGGGCAGGCAGCTCCTCCTGTATTCTTGCCGTGATGATTTTAACATCATTTTTAGCTTCCTTTACAGCTTTTTCAACCTTCTCATAAAACTGGTCGAGAGTGAGAATCATTTTGCTGCCGGAATAGTCAAGATAGAAGGTGATGTTTTTGACTGAGGAAAGAGGATGCACCATATTTGCAATTGCACCTATTCTGTTAAGGGCATAAAGGCAGATAACACCCTGAGGTGTGTTGGGCATACAGATGGTTACAACATCATTCTTTTTTATGCCTGCTTTAAGAAATGCGCCTGCTGCAAGCTCGATTTTTTCCACAAAGGTTTTATAGCTTGTGTATTTGCCCATGAAGTTAAGGGCAGGTGCGTCGGGTACACGCTTTGCTGAAGCCGCTATAGCACCGAACATGGTTGTTTCGGGATAGGGATGGCTCACAGGTGTGAAATTTATTTCAGGTAAAGTCATTTTTGGCCTCCGTATATTTTAACTATAGATATGCCTAAAGGAAAAACAGCATATCAGACATCTTTTTATTATATGCTTTAATTTTTATTAATTTATTAACAGTGTTTAAATTTACACATCCGAAAGAAAGAAAAAACTTAACTCTGTCAGGGTAATTTTATATCATATGCTTAAAAATACTATAAAAAAGAAAAATAAAAAAGGAATAGACATTGTTTGTTTACATTTGCTTGGTAAAATTAGCAAAAGTTGAAACTATCAGAAATGAGGAGAGATAACTATGAAAAAAACAGTGTCATTTTTTCTTGCTCTTATAATGCTTGTCAGCTGCTTTGCTTTTGCAGGCTCGGCAATATTCGGCAAGGAGCAGGCAGACAAAACACTGCGCTTCGGCGAAGACGGAAAATTTAAAATAATGCAGATTGCGGATATTCAGGACGGCTTCTTTTTAAAGGCACTCACCGAGGAATTTATCACTGCAGTGCTGGATATGGAAAAGCCTGATTTGGTTGTGCTCACAGGTGACAATATCGGTCAGGGCTGGGGAATCACCTACGGTGCCATAAAGATGAATATCAACAATTTTATGTCGCTGTTTCAGCAAAGGGATATACCCGTTGCCATAGTTTTCGGCAACCACGATGATCAGGATAATGTTCTGGGCAAGGAGCTGCAGTGGAAAATCTATGAGAGCTATGAATGCTTTGTAGGTGTAGCCGACACTGAAGAAATGGCAGGCTTCGGCACATATAATATCCCTGTTTATTCATCGGCAGATGCTGAAAAGAAGGCCTTTAACCTTTGGTTCTTTGACTCACAGACCTATAACCACGAAAATGACCTTGGCGGCTACGGAGCTGTTGAAAAGGATCAGATTGAGTGGTACATAAAAACAGAAAAAGCTCTCACTGAAGAAAACGGCGGCACTCCCATTCCCTCCTTTGCATTTCAGCATATTATTGTTCCCGAGGTTTACGGCGGCTCATATAAAATGATTTACCGCCACCTGAGTGAGGAGGAACTGGCAGCTCTTGACACACAAAGGCTTGATGAGAGCAGATACCGCACCTTTGAAGACGGAAAAATCTATGAAATCGTAGGCGACGAGTCCATTTATAACGATAAGTATGATGTGCTGTGGAAGGACGACATCTATGTTATGCCTCCCGAATATATAGACGATGAAACCTTTATAGGTGAAGACGGCGGAGCACCCTTATATTCAAACGGTCAGGCTGATGCTCTTGTTGATAACGGCAATGTGCTCGGTCTTGCAGTGGGTCACGACCATGTGAACTGCTTTGTTATGCCCTACAGAGGCATGGATATAGTGCAGACTCCCACAGGTGCCTTCGGCTCATACGGTGACGAAAACAGAGGCATCAGAGTTATAGAGATTGATGAAAAAGACCTTAGCACCTATGAAACAGATGTTATCTTTTTCAGAGATATTTTTGATGTGAGTGATCCTCTTACGGCAAACCGCATTATTGCAAGCTCCACAAGCTCAACCTTCGGCGAGCAGGTAGCCGCTTTCTTTGCGGTGGGCTATTATAAGCTTGCCTATGCCCTTGAAAAATTTATTTCACTTATAAGACTGCCCGTATAATAATTTTTAATCCTTCTTTTGTCAGTAACAGCTATTGACAAAGGAAGGATTTTTTAATAAAATGTAAACATCAGATGACCCTTTGGGTCGGAAGGAGTAATTTATGAAAAAGACAAAAAAGTTTACGGCACTTTTACTCGCTTTTGTGCTTGTTTTCTCTTTTGCCCTTTTACCCGTATCGGCTGAGGAAGGAAATGCACAGGTAACGGCAACTCTCAATAAGGATTTATTCAAGACAGACTACCCCTATGTTTTTGTTCACGGCATGGGCGGCTGGGCAGATTATAACGGCGAAGCCTATTGGGGCGGCTGGGCAGAGTCCGAGGGCGATGTTATAAAGCTCTATAACGATAACGGCATAGAAGCTTATGCGGCTGTTGTGGGACCTCTCAGCAGTGCATGGGACAGAGCCTGCGAGCTTTATGCACAGCTTACGGGTACCGTAGTTGACTACGGCGAGGCTCATTCAAAGGCGCACGGACATGACCGCTTCGGATATGACTATACCGGCAAGGAGCTTATGGGCAAGGCATGGGACCTTAAAAGCCCCGTGAATGTTGTAGGTCACAGCTTCGGCGGCCCCACAGTAAGACTTTTTGCATCGCTGCTTGCTTACGGTGACGAGGCTGAAATTGCTGCAACGGGAGAGGAAACCTCACCGTTTTTCACAGGCGGACACAAAGAGGCTATACATTCGGTTATAACCTTTTCGGGTGTGCATAACGGCTCACCTGTTGCAAACCTTATAGTTGATAACGGTCTGCTTTATCTTATCGGTGCCGCATTGCATCTTGCAGGTGTTTTTGTGGGCAGAAATCTTATGATGTGGGACCTTCAGCTTGGTCATTTCGGAATTACACCCGTGCAGGGTGAGGAAAGAGCAAAATTCAGCCTGAGGACAATACTCAATTTTGTTAAGGCAAACGATAACTGCGGCTATGATATGACTCTTCGCGGTGCGGCAGAGCTTAACGAAAAAATCAAGCTGGTTGACAGTGCCTACTACTATTCATATTCATGCATTTCCTCTGAGGAAACAAAGTGCGGCACACAGATTCCCATTGCATCAAACTTCCAGATGTTCATTCCCACATCAATTTATATCGGTGCTCTTGAGGGCAGAACAATTGACGGAGTTTATATGGATAAAAACTGGGCAATAAATGACGGTATTGTTCCTCTTGCAAGTGCCCTTTATCCCACTGACGATGCAGAAACGGCAAAGAATTATGACTCTGCAATTGAAAAGGGTGAAACAGTTGAGCCTGGCAGATGGTATTATATGACCCCCATGGTGGGCTTTGACCATTTTGATTTCTGCGGCACAATAGACTATCTGACAAGCTTTGAGGATTTCTATTTCACATTGCTTGAAACAGTAAATGCAAGATAATTGCAAATATAAAAGGCGAGGATTCATCCCCGCCTTTTTATTATGTCTTTTTTATAAATTCCGTGCTGCAATGAGGGCAGCTTATTTTTATCTTGCCTCTGCCTTTCGGTACCCTTAAGGTGTTGTGGCATTTGGGGCACTGATAATATTTGTGGTCCTTATCCTGAAACTGCCTGACCTTTTTAATGATGAACTGACGCCACGGTGCACTGATTTTAAGAAATTTAAGATTTTCCTGCTGCCTTTTTGCAATATTTTTCGACAGCATTCTCACTGCGGCAAGTATGTAGGGTATAAGCCCTAAGTATCTTATAAAGGGTACATCAAAAAATGAGAGAAACAGTGTCAGCACGCAGCCGAAAATAACCAAAGCCAAATTCAGCTGATCGTTGCCGTATCTGCCCTGCATAAACTGTCTTAACTTATCTAACATAAAAACTACTCCTCACCTGTAATATCAGCCAATATATACCTGATACTTTAATTATAGGTTAAAAATTTTCTTTGTCAATAAGAAAGTATTTGGTTATTTTGCAGTTGATTATTCTTTTTTGTTGGATTATAATATTTAACAACATAGTTTACAGGATGTGAAAAAATGATTAAAAAGTATCTCAAACGCTATTTTGTTGACGCCATGAGCTTTATGGCTCTGGGACTTTTTTCATCTCTTATTGTGGGTCTGATTATCAGCCAGCTTGCGAAAATTCCCCACCTTGAAATTCTTGCAAGCTTTTCGGGCGTGCTTTCGGCTTCGTCACCCGTTGTGGGCGGCGCAATAGGTGCCGCAATAGCCTACGGTCTGAAATCAAAGCCCCTTGTAATTTTTTCGTGTATAGCTGTGGGTGCCTTCGGCTATGAGCTCGGCGGCCCTGTAGGAGCCTATGTTTCGGCAGTGGTTGCAAACGAAATTGCCTCACTTGTTGCAGGCAAAACGAAAATAGACATAGTTGTCACCCCTATAATTGCTATTGTAACGGGCGGCCTTGTGAGCACCTTTGTGGGCCCTTACCTTTCAGATTTTATGACAGGCTTCGGTGAGATAATAAATAAAGCAACACAGCTTCACCCCTTGCCTATGGGTATTACAGTGTCTGTGCTTATGGGTCTTGCTCTCACAGCACCCATATCCTCGGCTGCCATTGCAATTATGCTGGGTCTTGACGGAATTGCCGCAGGTGCCGCTGCAGTGGGCTGTGCCGCACAGATGGTAGGCTTTGCCGTGACTTCCTTCAAGGCAAACGGCGTAGGCGGCCTCATATCTCAGGGCGTGGGCACAAGCATGCTTCAGTTTGCAAATATAATGAAGCATCCTCAGATAGTTATAGCACCTACTCTTGCAGGTGCAATTTTAGGGCCTGTTTCAACCTGCGTGCTTAAAATGACAAACACACCCACAGGCGCAGGCATGGGCACAAGCGGTCTTGTGGGTCAGTTCGGAGCATATTCTGCAATGAGTGAGAGCTTCGGAGAGCTTAAGTCAGTGCTGTTTATTCTGGTTATGCATTTTATTGCCCCTGCGCTGCTCTCTCTATTAATTCACCTTGCCCTTAAAAAGCTTGGCATAGTGAAGGATGAATATTTAAAGCTTGACAAGCCTGAATAAACCCGAAAGGATTTAACTATATGAACGTATATGATTTTGACGACACAATATATGACGGTGACAGCAACCTGGATTTTTTTAAGGATCTGTTTATGCAGTACCCCTCACTTTTAAGATATGTGCCTGACCTTATCAAGATAATGAAGGATTACAGAGCCACAAATCTTCGCTTTGAGGATCTTATTGCTCAGTACGGCGATGTGCTTCAGGATTTTATTGACAGAAATCATCCCGACCCGGAAAAAATGTCAAAGGTTTTCTGGGATAAGCATGAAAAGCAGATCAAGCCCTTTTACAGAGAAATTCAAAGGGAGGACGACCTGATTATCACTGCTTCGCCAAAGTTTCAGATGGATGAAATATGCAGAAGGCTTGGCATAAAGCACTATCTTGCCTCTGAGTTTGACCTGAAAACGGGAGTTTTCGGAAGACCCTGCTTCAGAGAGAGAAAAATAGAGTTTTTCCGTGAAAGCTATCCCGACGGAGTGATAGACGATTTCTATACGGACTCTATGAACGATGAGTTTCTTTTCCCTTATGCAAAGCGAGTTTTCTTTGTCAAGGGTCATAAGATAAAGAGAATCAAATAAGCTATGGAAAGACTTGATAAGATAATTGCTTCTCAGGGTCAGCACTCGAGAAGCGATGTAAAAAAGCTGATAAAGCAGGGCAGAGTCACCCTTGACGGCACTGCTGTGAAAAACGGCGACATAAAGGCTGACCCCCAAAAGGCTGTTATTGCAATAGACGGCAGGGTACTTGGCTATAAAAAGCATATTTATATTATGCTCAACAAGCCCAAGGGGGTTATCTCCGCCACACAGGACCCCACACAGCCCACGGTTATTGACCTAGTGCCGGGGGAGCTTCGCCGTGAGGGGCTTTTTCCCGCAGGCAGGCTTGACGGTGACACCACGGGCTTTGTGCTCATAACCGATGACGGCGATTTTGCCCACAGAATACTCTCACCTAAAAATCACATAATGAAAACCTATATTGCCACATTGCAAAGAGAGCTGACACCTGAGGATATTGACCGCTTTAAAAAGGGCATTGAGCTGAAGGACGGCACACTTTGCCTTGAGGCAGAGGTTACGCCTGTCAGCGGTACCGTGCCCATGGCTCAGGTGAAGATATGCGAGGGCAAATATCATCTGGTGAAAAGAATGTTTGCCGCACTGGGTAACAAGGTGCTTGAGCTTCGCCGCACCAAAATGGGTGAGCTATGCCTTGACGAGACACTGGGGGAGGGTCAGTGCAGAGAACTGAGTGCACAGGAGCTTATTCTTATAGAAAAGAAATAAGAAAATAAAACGGGAGGACTGCCGAAAAAGCAGTCCTTTTATTGTGAAAAATGCCCTGTATAAATTTACTGTTTTCTATTGAAAAAAAGGCAGAAGTTTGTTAAAATATCTCTGTAAACAAAAAAATCAGGCGGTGCAAAATGAAATTATTAGAAGATAGAATACTTAAAGACGGACAGGTATTTCCCGGTAATATCCTCAAGGTAGACTCTTTTCTTAACCACCAGATAGATGTTGAGCTTTTAAATGAAATGGGTGCAGAAATATTGCGCCTTTATAAGGACTGCGGAGTTAACAAAATCCTAACCATTGAAGCATCAGGTATAGGAATAGCTTGTATAGCTGCGCAGTTTTTTAATTGCCCGGTATTATTTGCAAAAAAAACCAAGACTAAGAATATAGCAAGCTCTGTTTATAAAACTCAGGTGCGTTCCTTTACTCACGGTATGGAATATGATGTAATCGTCTCAAAGGACTTCATAGGTGAAAATGACAAGGTGCTTATTGTTGACGATTTTCTTGCCGAGGGCAATGCACTGTTGGGGCTTATTGATCTTTGCAGACAGGCAGGTGCAGAAGTTGCCGGCTGTGCAATTGCAATTGAAAAAGGCTTTCAGCAGGGCAGAGAGCGCGTTGAGAAAAAAGGCGTAAGAGTAGAGTCTCTTGCAGTTGTTGAGGCTATGACCGATAATCAGGTCAGATTTAAAAATCAGTAATCGGCTGCCTGAGGGCAGTTCAGATAAAATTTTAAACGGAGGAAAAACCAATGAAAAAAATTCTTGCAGTTCTCCTTGCAGCACTTATGCTCTTCACACTTGCAGCATGCGGCGGCAACGGAGACGACACAACAACCACAGATCCCGATGCAGGCAAAGAAAACTCAGCAGTGGCAGATCTTAAGATCGGTGTAGTTCTTCTTCATAACGAAACAGTCGGCTATGACGAAAACTTCATGCTTGCAGTTGAAGCAGCTTGCGACAATCTCGGCATCGACAAGAGCACAAACCTTCTTTATAAGAAGGACATCCCCGAGGATTCAGCTTGCTATGACGCTTGCGTTGAGCTTGTTGAAGACGACTGTGATATCATCTTTGCAGACTCCTTCGGTCACGAAGAATTCGTAATCAAGGCTGCCAAGGAATATCCCGATGTTCAGTTCTTCCATGCAACCGGCACAAATGCCAAGATTGCAGGTGTTGACAACTTCCACAATGCATTTGCTTCAATTTATGAAGGCAGATATCTTGCAGGTGTTGTTGCCGGCCTCAAGCTCAACCAGCTTATCGAGGAAGGCAAAATCACTGCAGAGCAGGCTAAGATGGGTTACATCTCAGCTAAGCCCTATGCAGAGTGCATCTCAGGCTACACATCATACTATCTCGGTGCTAAGAGTGTATGCCCCAGCGCAACAATGACAGTAACCTACACAGATTCATGGGCAGACCTTGCTCTTGAGCAGGAAGCTGCTAAGAAGCTTATCAAGGCAGGCGTAGTTCTTATGAGTGAGCATGCCGACACAGACGGCTCACCCATGGCTTGCGAAGACGAAACAAAGAACGGCAACCCCGTATATCATGTTGGTTACAATATCAACTTCAATGATATCGCTCCCAACGCTAACCTTGTTTCATCAAAGATCAGCTGGGTTCCCTATTTCGAGCACATCTTCACAAAGGTTGCAGCAGGCGAAGCAGTTGAAGCTGACTTCTGCGGAAGCCTTGAAACAGGCTCAGTTATCCTCACAGAGTATAACGATGCAAATGTAACAGAAGAAATGAAGGCTAAGGTTGAAGAGGTTAAGGCAGGTCTTCTTGACGGCTCAATCAAGGTATTTGACACCAAGACCTTCACAGTTACTCTTGACAGACCCGAAAACGAGTTTGTTGTAGCTGAGGTTGACGACGAGGGTCACCTTACATCATACACAGCTGATGCTGTTACAGATGCTGCCTTCACAGCAGACACAGAGGCTGTTATCGACGGCGAGGTTGCTGAATCAGTGCACAGAAGTGCTCCCTACTTCAGCATTATCATCGACGGCATCGAAATCATCTGATGTAAAATTACTGAAACAATTACCATAGCGGAGTGCAGCCCACTCCGCTAATGGTTGTTTTATATCTTGAATTATTCTTTGATAAAAGTGATGAAGCTTTATTGCTTTTATGAGCGAATAAAACATTCCAAGGGAGGTAAGCAGATAATGGCAGAAGCGGCAATTGAACTGAGAAACATAACCAAGCGTTTCGGCAGTGTCACTGCAAATAAAAATATTTCCATGACCGTAAACAAAGGCGAAATTCTCTCAATTCTCGGTGAAAACGGAAGCGGTAAGACAACTCTTATGAATATGCTTTCGGGTATTTATCACCCTGATGAGGGTCAGATTTTTGTTGGCGGCAAGGAAGCATCCATTCAGTCGCCAAAGGATGCCTTTGACTATAAAATAGGCATGATTCATCAGCATTTTAAGTTAGTTGATATTCTCACCGTTACAGAGAATGTTATTCTCGGACTTAAGGATGAGGGTAAGCTGAGCCTTAAAAAGAGTGCGGCAAGGATAAAAGAAATCTGCGATATGTACGGCTTCAAGATTGACCCTATGAAGAAAATCTATGAGATGTCCGTTTCGGAAAAGCAGACCGTTGAAATTATCAAGGTGATTTACCGCGGTGCGGAGATTTTAATTCTCGACGAGCCTACAGCGGTACTCACACCGAAGGAAACAGATAATCTTTTCTCCATTCTTCGCAATATGAGAGACAGCGGCAAGTCAATTATTATTATCACCCATAAGCTGGGTGAGGTGCTTTCTCTTTCAGACAAGGTTGCAGTGCTTCGCAAGGGCGAATATATCGGCACGGTTGAAACAAAGGATGCCACAGAGCAGAGCCTGACAGAAATGATGGTGGGCAAAAAGGTTTCTCTCAACATTGAAAGAGCTGAGCCTCACGACTGTGAAAACAGACTGTCCCTGACCAATGTTTCCGTCACCAATAAAGAGGGTGTGCAGATACTTAAAAATGTTTCCTTCACGGCAAAATCCGGTGAAATTCTCGGCATTGCAGGCATTGCCGGCAGCGGACAGAAGGAGCTTCTTGAGGCCATTGCAGGTCTGCAGCACCTTAAGAGCGGTTCGATTGTTTATTATGACCCGAAAACGGGCAAGGAAGAAAACCTGAGAGATAAAACGCCCCTGCAGATTAGAGACCTTGGTGTTCGCCTTTCATTTGTGCCTGAGGACAGACTCGGAATGGGTCTTGTTGGCTCCATGGGCATAACAGACAATATGATGCTTCGCTCCTATAAGGGCGGCAAGGGAATGTTCCTGCACAGAAAGGACCCGAAAACCTTAGCCGATAAAATTATCAAGGAGCTTGAGGTTGTTACTCCCGGCACGGATACGCCTGTAAGAAAGCTCTCGGGCGGTAACATTCAGAAGGTGCTCGTAGGCAGAGAAATTGCGGCTTCGCCTACAGTGCTTATGGCGGCGTACCCCGTAAGAGGCCTTGACATAAACTCCTCATATACAATATACAATCTTCTCAATGCGCAAAAGGATATAGGTACGGCAGTTATTTTTGTTGGTGAAGACCTTGATGTGCTCATTGAGCTTTGCGACAGAATATTGGTTATATGCCACGGTCAGATAAGCGGCATAGTTGACGGCAAAAGTGCCACCAAGGAAGATATCGGCATGATGATGACAAATCTTCCCGAAAGTAAAACAGCAGAGGAGGATGCACAGTGAAGGTTAAAGCAGCAAAAGAGCCTCTTGTGAGAATTGCCAAGCGTACCGATATAAGCACGGGACTTTCCTACGGCATAAGGGCGGCAAGTGTAGTGCTTGCACTTTTAGCCTGCGGCATTGTTGTTATGCTTCTGACAAGCGGCAAAATATCTTTCCTTGAGGTTTATACAGAGATGCTCGAGGGTGCCTTCGGCACAGCAAGACGAGTGAAAATAACAGTAAGAGACACCTGTGCGCTTCTTTGCCTTGCCGTTGCTCTTGCACCTGCCTTTAAGATGCGCTTCTGGAATATCGGCGCAGAGGGACAGGCCCTTGTGGGTGCTCTTGCTTCGTGCATTGTGGTGAAGCTTATGCCGGATATGAACGGTGCTTTACTCATACTTATTATGTTTATTGCAAGTGTTGCTGCAGGTGCCTTATGGGGCATAATTCCCGGCTTTTTCAAGGCGGCAATAAAGGCAAATGAAACTCTCTTCACACTAATGATGAACTATGTGGCAATACAGCTTGTGAAGTTTTTTGCCGTTCTCTGGGAAAAGCAGAAGGGCGCAGGCGTTATGTCAACTCTCACAACAGGCAAGCTGCCTCAGCTTTTCGGCGTTGATTACGGCTGGAGCATAGTTATAATTCTTGTTGTGACGGTGCTGTCATATATCTATATGAAATATTCAAAGCAGGGCTATGAAATTGCAGTTGTGGGTGAAAGTGAAAACACTGCAAGATATATCGGCATAAATGTTAAGAAGGTAATTATCAGAACCATGGCTATTTCGGGTGCTCTTTGCGGTCTTGCAGGCTTTTTGCTTGTCAGCGGTACTCACCACCTTGTTAAGAGCGATATCGTGGGCGGCAACGGCTTCACTGCAATTATAGTTGCGTGGCTTGCTCATCTTAACCCTCTTATTATGATGCTTACCTCGTTCTTCGTTTCTTTCCTTGATATCGGCACTGCAAAGATTGCCTCAACCTGCAACCTTAACGATTTCGCTTCGGATGTTGTTGTAGGTATAGCGCTTTTCATTATTCTTGCAAGCGAGTTCTTTATCAATTATAAGGTGATTTTCACCAAATCAGGCAAAAAGGCAAAGGAGGGCAAATAATATGGATTTTGCATATATTCTCTCAAGAGCAGTTGCTCAGGGTCTGCCCTTGCTTTACGGCTCAAACGGTGAAATTCTCAACGAAAAAAGCGGTAACCTTAATCTCGGCATCCCCGGCATAATGATAAGCGGCGGTGTTGCGGGCATAGTGGGTGCACTCATTTATGAAAACAGTGTGGCTGAGCCCAACGGTGTTGTGGGACTTATAGTGTCACTGCTTTGCAGTGTTGTCTGCTCGCTTGTGCTCTCACTTATTTACTGCTTCCTTACGGTTACACTCAGAGCTAATCAGAATGTGACAGGTCTTGCAATTACAATTTTCGGCTCGGGCCTGGGCAATTTCTATGGCGGTGCCATTTCAACAATACTCGGCATATCAAACAACTCTATACCTGCCACTGCGGCAGCGTACAAAGCACCCCTTGTGCCCTTTTATGATAAGTTAGGTGCTATAGGTACTATCTTCTTTTCACACGGCTTTATGTTTTATCTTGCGCTTATCATCGCCTTTGTGTCATGGTTTGTGCTGAAAAAGACAAGAACGGGACTTTCCCTTCGTGCCGTGGGTGAAAACCCTGCAACGGCTGACGCAGCAGGCATAAGCGTAACAAAATATAAATATGTTGCCACCTGTCTTGGCGGCATAATTGCAGGTCTGGGCGGTCTTTACTATGCCGTTGACTATTCCAACGGTCTGTGGGATACACAGTCCTTCGGTGACAGAGGCTGGCTTGCAGTAGCCTTGGTTATCTTCGTTGTGTGGAAGCCTAATCTTGCGGTGCTTGGTGCCTTCCTTTTCGGCGGACTTTATATTGCGGAGATTTTCGTGCCGGGACTTACAAGCGCAACCAAGGAGCTTTTCAAAATGCTTCCTTACCTTGTAACAATTGTTATTCTTATTTCAACAAGCCTTATGAAGAAAAAGGAAAACCAGCCCCCCGAGAGCTTGGGTCTGCCTTACTTCAGAGAGGAAAGATGAGAATAATTATGAATTAGGAATTATGAATTATGAATTGGCGGGAGAGTGAGTGCCTGAGGGTGCTTTTCTCCCGCCGATAATAAAACTAACCCCGACAGCCTCAAAAACTGTCGGGGTAACTCTTTCGTCCTCGCCGGACGGGCATTCTTTTCTTAT
This sequence comes from Clostridia bacterium, assembly GCA_017396515.1. Taxonomy (GTDB): domain Bacteria; phylum Bacillota; class Clostridia; order Oscillospirales; family Acutalibacteraceae; genus UBA6857. Next base: position 24,129 of record JAFQLV010000080.1, read on the forward strand.
AAGAAAAGAATCAAAAGAATTTTACTCATTTCTTTATCTTATCCCAATATTCCTTTGCAGCCTGCTCGTTTTTGTTGTCGCCGTAGTGGTAATAGGCTTTGTTTTTCAGCACATCGGGCAGATATTGCTGCTTTACATAATGACCCGGATAATCGTGGGGGTACTTGTAAAACTGGCCCTTATTATTGTTGTCCTCGCCGTCAAAATGCTTATTCTGAAGCTGACGGGGGATAGGGCCGCTTTTGCCCGATCTTATATCACTTGCCGCCGCATCATAGGCAAGGTAGGCCGAATTTGATTTGGGTGAGTTGCACACAAGCACTACCGCATCTGCAAGAGGAATCCGTGCCTCAGGCAGACCCACCATAAGAGCCATATCCACAGCCGCCTTGACAATGGGAATTATCATGGGATAGGCAAGCCCCACATCCTCAGCGGCACAGACCATAAGTCTTCTTGTTGCCGAGGGCAGGTCGCCTGCCTCAAGAAGCCTTGCAAGATAGTGGAGAGCTCCGTCAGGGTCAGAGCCCCGCATGCTTTTCTGAAAGGCTGAGAGAATGTCATAATGCTCATCGCCCTCACGGTCATATTTCATAGCACTTTTCTGTGTGAGCTCATTTGCCTTTTCTTTTGTTATGTGTACTCTGCCGTTTTCATCAGGCAGGGTGCTGAGCACACAAAGCTCAGCGGAATTCATAGCCTTTCTCACATCACCGCCGCAGGAGCGTGCAATGTGCAAAAGCACATCCTCATCTGCTTCTACGGTTATGCTTCTTTCCTTTTCAAGAAAACGGAAGGCTCTTTCCACCGCAGGGATAATATCCTCAGCCTCAACGCTTTTGAACTCAAAAACCGTGCAGCGGCTAAGAATTGCACCGTGAATATAAAAGTAGGGGTTTTCCGTTGTGGAGGCAATGAGGGTGATTTCACCTCTTTCAATATAGTCAAGAAGCGTTTGCTGCTGCTTTTTGTTGAAATACTGAATTTCGTCTAAGTAAAGAAGTATGCCGTTTGGGGCGGCAAGAGTGTCAAGCTCCGCAACTATAGCCTTTATGTCGGCAGTTGATGCCGAGGTACCGTTAAGCTTATGAAATTTTCTGTTGGTGCGAAGCGCAATAATTGAGGCAAGGGTGGTTTTGCCTATGCCTGAGGGGCCGTAAAAAATAAGGTTAGGCAGCTCTCCGCTTTCTATAATGTTCCTCAGAGCCTTGCCCTCGCCTAAAAGGTGGCGCTGACCTACTATATCTTCAATACCCTGAGGTCTTATTCTGTCCGCTAAGGGTGCTTTCATTTTTTCACCTTCTTTTTGTGAGTAGGGTTCGGATTATACTCGTCACCCTATCTTTCTATTCTATCACAAAGCTGACCGAAGGTCAATAAATCTGTGCGAAGCGAATAAAACTGCCGGGTGTCCTTTTGGGACACCCGGCTGAGTAATCAGTCCTTATAGCCGAAGAAGTCAAGGGTAACAACATTGTTGCAATCGAAGCCTATATCTGCCGTATAGGTGAATATGGAATATTTTATCTTAAGATTTCTTATGTCGATATCGATATTCATATCATACTTCATATCGCTGACCTTGCCTGTTACCTTGTTGACTGAAACGGTCAGTGAGCTGTCGTGGTAACGCTGAGCGAAGGAATCGTAGGTTATCTTCAAGCCTTCGCCGCTGCTGTTGATTGTGTTAAGGGCACTTGAAAGATAAGAATTGGTAAGGATGTCAAAGACCTTGCCGTGCCTTGTGTTAATGCCTGAGGTGGGAAGATAGGTGAAGCTTTCTTCCTCAAGAATGAGCTTGATGTCATAGGTATATGAGCCGTAGTCAAGCACAACAACGCTCTTGATGTCGCTCATTTCAAGACCTTCCATAATAGTCATATACTGACCTCTGACGGGAACATTGAGCATATAGTTTTCCCAAGCTGAGGTTGAGCCTGAGCTTACGGGAGCCTGCACGAAGCTCTTGGGTGCCGCAAGGTCGCTGAACATGCTGTAAAGGTCTTCTTCCTTAAGCGCTTCACCGTAGGAGCCCTTATTCACTAAGTCGAAGTTTGTGAAGTTTGAGGAATCGTTTCTGGTGAAGCCGGGAAGATTGTCGCTGGTCTTGACGGAGTCAGCCTTTTCTTTAAGGATGTTGAAAAGCTGCTGCTTTGTGCCTGTGGGCTTTGTGTAGGTGCCTGAGGTGAACCAGACCTCCTTGGTGTTGACTGTGTCGGCACTTGTCATAACTATGATGTTGACACCGCCGGGCTTTTTAAAGGTAACGAGACCCTTTGAGTCAACAGAAGCTACCGAGTCGTCTGTTGAGGCGTAATTCACTGTTTCACCGTCACCGCCGGGTCTGAGAGAGGCTTTAATCTGATAGGTACCGCCCACTTTGCAGTTTTCAAAGTAGTCCTTTTCTATTTCAACAACGCTTCTGCAATAAATCTGGAAGGAGCCGCTGTAAGCGTTATCTGAGGTGTAAGCCGTTATTGTAACGAGGCCCTTGCCCTTGACGGTAACAGTGCCGTCTGAGGAAACGGCTGCAATTGATGCATCGCTTGATTTCCACTTAAGGGAGGAGGCGGGATATTTTGAGCTGATTGAGGAGTCAAGTGTGGCTGAAAGCTTTGCACTGTTGCCGTAGTACCAGGGAGAATCGTCACCCAGATAGGTTACGCTGAGCATTTTCTTGTTGCTAATGTTTACTCTCATGGTGGCGGTTTTGCCTGAGTCTGCCGCCCTGACGGTAAGTACAAAGGAGAAGGCATTGTCTGTCTGAGGCTCTATAGTTGCCTTGAGAGCTCTGATAAGACCGTTCTGTTCGATTGAGATATAGTCGCTGAGCTTACAGGTGTCTGTTTTTGTCTGCTGGAAGATAAGACCAAGACCTGATTTATAGGTGTAGGTGTGGTCTGCACCTGTGACGGTGAATGCCTTGTTGCTTGTTTCTGCAGGGGTGAAGGTGGGGTTGATTTTGAAGGTTTCACCAACTGTGAGGCTGACTGTTGAGGGCACGGAAATGCCTGTTGAAACAACATTTTTCACTGTCAGTGTGTAGGAAACGGTTTTGTCGCCGTCCTCACTTGTGGCGGTGATGGTTGTTGTGCCTGATTTCACCGCTGTGATTTCACCGGTTTTGCTGTCTACGGTTGCAACGGCAGTGTTGCTTGATTTATAGGTGATGTTTTTGTTCGCCGCATATTCGGGGAGTACCCTTGCCTTGACTGTATCGGTTTTGCCCGGAGCAATTGCTGTGGGCTTTGTGACAAACTCGATTGAGTCAACTTTGTTGTCATCGGTTTTTACATTTGTCAGCACTGTGCTGTTTTCGTCGCACTTGTCACAGCCTGCCTTGGCACAATGAGCAATAACATAGAAGTTATAGGCTGTGTCGGGGGTGAGCCCTGTGGCGGTGTAGGTGGTTGCACCAGGTGAGGAAAGGCTGACCTGGTTGCCGTTCATATAAAGCTTATAGCCTGCTGCGCCGGGTACCGTGCCCCATGTGAGAGTGAGGGTGCTGTCGGTTTTTGCCGTGCAGGTGAGGGCAGAAACCTTGCCCAGAGGAACCGTAACCTTATTGCTGTCGGCATATTCGCTGTAAACATAGCCTGCGGAGGTTTTGACATAGGCTCTGACTCTGAAGCCGTAGTCTGTGCAGGGAGCAAGTCCGTTTACGATGTATGAGGAGCCGTTGACATTGGCAAGCTTTGTGAAGCTGCTCTGAGCACCCTGAGCGTCATAGGTGCACATATAAACCTGATAGGTGGTGATATTGTCGATAGGATTCCACGACAGGTTAATGCTTGAAGCACCTGCCTCGGCCTTGAAACTTTTGACAGCTGCCGGGGCGGTTTTGAAGGTGAAATAGTCGGAGTTGTTGCCCAGAATATCCTTTTCTTCATTGTAGCCTCTTACTCTTACGGTGTAATCTCTGTAGGAAGCAAGGTCACTGAAAGCAATTGAAGTTGAGGTGACGGTGTAGCTCTTGGTCTTTTCCGTAACCTCATCGGTGAGTGAAACTCTGTATTCGTCTGCCTTGTCAACCTCATTCCAGGAAAGGGTAGCCGAGGTCTCTTTAAGGTCAGAAATTTTAAAGACAGCAGGCTTGCCTATGGTTGTGGTTGCACTCAGAGATGTGAAGGAGGAGGAATAAAGATATTTGCTGCCTGTTTTTGCATAGGCTCTGACTCTGAACTTATAGGTTGTTGCACTCTCAAGGGGTGAAACGGTATAGCTTGTTTTTGTTGTGTTGTCAAGCTTTTTCCACTTTCCGTCAATATACTGATAAACCTGATAAGCTCTTGCACCTGTTACCTTGCCCCATGAAAGCTTAATCTTGGTTGAATAGGGAGTAGCCTTCAGGGAGGAGACCTTTTTGGGTCTTATGTAAAAGCTCTTTGTGGCTGTGCCTGTGTAAGAGCCCTTGCCCTTGACGGTAATGGTTGCCTTGCCTACACTCTTATTGTTTTTATAGCTGACGGTGTAGGATTTACTTGAGAGCTTCTTTTTGCCCACCTTGACCGTTACCGTGGGCTTTATGGTTTTGCCTGTGTAGGTATAGGTGGAGCTGCTGATTGAAATTACAGCATTTTTGATAGAGGTTGCCGCACTTGCAGGCAGGGCAAAAACGCTGAAAATCAGAACAAGTGACATCAGGGATATAACTATACCCGGAAGAATTCTCTTGCGCATATTTTTCATCCTTTCTTAAAATCCTAAATTGTCATTGACAAGCAGGACTATAATTCTTTCTTTTTCTCTGCTGCGGCGAGTGATAACAATCTGATTGCATATACAGTCGCTGCTCATACAGTCACCGCACCTGCCCAATGTGCTGCAGGGGGTGTTTTTGTTAAGGCGTATGGTGTTTGGCGGTGAGGCAATGTCTCTGGTTCTCTTATAGCCTGCCTCAACTGAGTCAACCACCTTATTCATGCCTGCAACAACAATGACATGACCCGGGCCGTAAATGAGTGAAGCCACTCTGTTGCCGTTGCCGTCAACATTGATAAGCTCACCGTCAAGGGTTATTGCATTGGTGCTCATAAGGAAATAGTCGCACTGGAAGGTTTTCACTGCAAATTCCTTCTGCTGCTCGGCTGTGGTGTACTGCGTTCTGTCGAGAACATCATATTTCCCCTCTTTTTTAAGTGCCTCGGGTATGCCGCATTCGTGAATACTCATGCTGCCGCCCCAGCTTATGACACTGCCCTCAGGAATAAGGGACAGCACCTTTTTTGCGCACTCCTGTTTATCGGCACAGTAATAGGCTGTCATATTGCGCTTTTCAAGTGCCTTTATAATTGTCTGTGCCTGCTTTTCGCGGGCGCTATAAACAAAGCTCATTATTCTTCTCCTCCTGATATACAATGATACACAGTAATTATAGCAGAAAGCTGCAGCTTTTACAATACTATATAAATAACATATCAATGTGAAAAATAAATGAAAAATTTTCCTGTAAAATGCTTAATTTACATTAATTAAAAGTTGTGTGAGCGGTTTTTTTGCAAAGAATAATCAGGTAGCATACTATAAAGGATACAAAAATTTCGGATAAATATAGATAATTAGTAAATTTTTCACAAAAAAAGAAAAAAGCCTTTTATTTTGTGGATATTAATGTTATAATACACAAGTTAAGGGGTGCCTTGACACATTTAAACGAGACTTTATCCTTTTTTAGGGCGGAACCCTAAAAGCAGATTTTATAAAAATAAGAGAGAAAGATATTTCTTCCGAGCTGAATAAAACGGAAAGAGGAGATTGATTTTGGAAAAACTTGTTATCCATGGCGGTAACAGATTATCCGGTGAAATTGAAATAAGCGGTGCAAAAAATGCCGCTGTTGCAATTATACCTGCAACGCTTCTTGCTCAGGATGTCTGCCGCATTGAAAATATACCGAATATATCAGATGTTTCCTGCATGATAAGAATACTCAGCCAGATGGGAGCACAGATAAGATATATAAACAAGCACACTATCGAAATTAACACAAAGACAGTTAATTCATATTTGGTGCCTTATGAAATGACAAAGCAGCTCAGAGCCTCCTATTATCTCATAGGTGCTCTTTTAGGCAGATATTCAAGAGCCAAGGTTGCTCTGCCCGGCGGCTGTAATTTCGGTGTAAGACCTATTGATCTTCACATAAAGGGCTTTGAGCTTTTAGGCGCAAAGACAACTGTTGAAGAAAATGCCATGATCAACGCAAGTGCCGATATGCTCACAGGTAACCTTATATATATGGATAAGGTAAGCGTGGGAGCCACTATCAATGTTATGCTTGCTGCTGTTAAGGCAAGAGGTCTCACAATAATAGAAAATGCGGCTAAGGAGCCTCATATAGTTGACCTTGCAAACTTCCTCAATTCAATGGGTGCCGATGTCAGAGGTGCAGGCACCGATGTTATCAAAATTCACGGTGTAAGCAATCTTCACGGCTGCACATATGCCATTATTCCCGACCAGATTGAGGCAGGCACATATATGGTTGCTGCTGCGGCAACGGGCGGCGATGTGCTCATTAAAAATGTTATTCCCAAGCATCTTGAGTCAATAACCGCAAAGCTTGTGGAATGCGGCGTGAAGGTAACGGAATATGATGACAGTGTAAGAGTTCAGTCTGAGGGCAGATTTAAGAGAATCAATCTCAAGACAATGCCTCATCCCGGCTTCCCCACAGATATGCAGCCTCAGATGGCAGTGCTTCTCAGCATTGCCGAGGGCACAAGCCTTGTTTCCGAGGGCGTGTGGGATAACCGCTTTAAATATATTGACCAGCTTATGCGTATGGGTGCTGATGTTCAGGTTGACGGCACAATGGCTGTTTTCCAGGGTGTTAAGGAGCTCATGGGTGCCCCTGTTAAGGCTGATGACCTGAGAGCCGGTGCGGCAATGATTATAGCAGGTCTTATTGCAAGAGGAACAACGGAAATTGAAGATATAATCTATATAGACAGAGGCTATGAGGATTATGTTGATAAGCTCAGAAATGTGGGTGCAGACATTTATCGCAAAGAGGTTGCACAGGCACTTGCAGAGGAAATCAGCGCAGTATGAAAACAAAACCGAGAGTCCGGAAGCTAACCCCGGGCTCTTAATTTTAGGGTAAATTCAGGGTGATAATATGGCAAGATTTTGCTCTTTATTTTCTTCGAGTTCAGGCAACTCGACCTTCCTTTCCTCGGGAAAGACCAACATTTTGATAGATGCCGGGGTCAGTGCCAAAAGGCTTAAAGAGGCCTTGCTCAGACGGGATATTGACCCTGAGAGCATAGCGGGCATATTCATAACCCATGAGCACAGCGACCATATAAGCGGTGTACGCGTGCTGGCAGGCAGCTATAAAATACCCGTTTACGCCACCGAGGGGACTCTCAGCTATATGCAGGAAAACGGCACCGTAAACGGCAAGTTTCCCTTTGAGGTTATTCCCTATGAGGGCATAGAAATAGGCGATATGCTTATAAAGCCCTTCACCACACCTCACGACAGCAGGGAAAGCTGCGGTTACAGAATAGAGCTGCCTCATTCTCTCACGGCGGCAATTGCCACGGATATAGGCAAAATCACCGATAAAATCAAAGAGAATATCATAGGCTGTGACCTTGTTATGTTAGAGTCAAATCACGATATAGGCATGCTGCAGAACGGGCCTTATCCCTATGTGCTGAAAAGAAGAATACTCTCAGACAGGGGTCATCTTTCAAATGCTGCCTGCGGTGATATGGCGGCAGAGCTTATCTCTAAAGGCACTGCAAGGCTTTATCTCGGACATTTAAGTGACGAGAATAACTTCCCTGAGCTTGCATTTCAGACGAGTCTTGCCGCAATAAGCGAAAAAACCAATGCTGTCTGCGGAAGAGATTACATACTTGAGGTGTGCAGAAAAGAAAATTATAAGGATATAGTAAGGTTTTAATTATGCTGAATATCACAATTATTGCCATAGGCAAGCTGAAGGAGCAGTATTTGCGTGACGCTTCGGCAGAGTACCAAAAAAGGCTGTCAACTCTTTGCAGGCTTAATATAATTGAGCTGCCTGCAGAAAAGCTCAGCGATAACCCTTCGCAAAAAGAAATAGACAATGCTCTGACGGCGGAGGGCAGAAAAATTACGGAAAAAATCCCCAAGGGAGCAAGGGTTTACACCATGTGCATTGAGGGCAAGCAGCGTTCAAGCGAGGAGCTCAGCCGTGAGCTTGAAACGGCAGGCGTTGAGGGCATCAGCTCTGTTGCTTTTATTATAGGCGGCTCCTTCGGTCTGAGTGAGGATGTGAAAAAGCTCAGCAGCCACCGTCTTTCTATGAGCAGAATGACCTTTCCCCATCAGATAGCACGCATTATGCTCCTTGAGCAGATTTACAGAAGCCTGCAGATTTCAATAGGCACAAAATATCACAAATAAGGTGACAGGATGATAAGAAAAGCTAAGACACAGGATATTCCCGCATTGCTGGAAATATATAATTATGAAGTGAAAAACGGCGTGGCCACTCTTGATATCAACGAGAAAACGCTGGCACAGTGGAAAGAGTGGTTCCTCAGGCACAACATAAAAAATCATCCCCTTATTGTGCTGGAAGAAAATGGCATAATCAAGGGCTATGCCAGCCTTTCCTCTTACAGAGAAAAAGAGGCATATGCTTCCACGGTGGAGCTGTCAATATATGTTCATCCCCGGTTCAGAGGTCAGGGCACAGGCACGGCACTTATGAATGAAATTCTTAATATGGCAAGAGAGGATAAAACGGTGCACACGGTGGTTTCCGTTATAACCTCGGGCAATGCGGCAAGTGAAAGGCTTCACGATAAATTCGGCTTTAGCTTCTGCGGCAAAATCAAAGAAGCGGGCATTAAGTTCGGTGAATTTGTAGACATATCAAATTATCAGCTGATAGTGTAGAGGAGCTGTTCTGAGGAACGGTTCCTTTTTAAATATTTTATTAAAAAAGAAAAAAACTGTTGAAACAACATAGCGGAGTAACTATACTTAATTTAAAAGCTGAAAGGCGAAAGGAGAAAAAATATGATAGCCTTAATTACAAAGTTAGTTTCTTTTATGACAGCACTCGTTTGCACTATAGTTCCCTTTGTGGGGTACTCTGCCGAAAGACCTGATGATATTCAGCTCAATGTGGCAATGATTTCAGACACTCATATTGATGAAAGGCTGCCCTTGGGTCAGCTGATGCTTGCAAGCGGACTTGAGGATATGTCAAGAAACCAAACGCCCAATGATGCAGTGCTTATTGCAGGTGACATGACAAATTACGGCAATATAGAGGCTGTTGAGGCCTTTTATAATGTGATGAAAAAGCACAGCCCCTATGCTCAGTGGGTTATAGCTCCCGGCAACCACGATATAGGTCATGTTGAAGATTTCACCCACGACGAAGCAAGACAGTGGCTTATTGATTTATATAACGGCTACACAGGTGAGGAAACAGATAAGATTTATTACAGCAAGGATATCAAGGGCTATACCTTCATTGTGCTTTGCGATGAAAGTGAGGATAACTGGGATTCCTGCGATATATATGATGAGCAGATAGCTTTTCTTGACAGGGAGCTGCAAAGAGCAACAGCCGAAGGTAAGCCTGCTTTTGTGGTCTGCCACTGGCCTGTTGAGGGCACAAACGGTCAGCCTATAATCTATGAAGACAGCGGCCTTGACGGAGAATATTCACAAAAGGTTCAGGCAACCCTTGAAAAGTATGAAAATGTTTTCTTTATCAGCGGACATATGCACGCAGGCATTAACGGCAGACTTGTCAAAGAGGCTTTCGGCTTTTCATGCGTTGAGACAATCAACGGCGTGACTTATGTAAATCTTCCCACCTATGACCTTGTGAACCGCTACGGCATCCCTTGGAACGGAATGGGTATGCAGATGGAGGTTTATGAAAACGAGGTTGTTTTCAGAGCAAGACGCTATCTCGTTTCAAGATGGTATGCATTCCACGAATACGAAATACCTTTAGTATAAAAAAACTGAGCCGTCACCGTGAGCTGTGGCGGCATCTTTAATTTAATTCAATATGGGCTTTATTTAATTGCAATGATGTGATATAATGAAAAAAACTCTGAAAAGGTGAGGGAAAATATGAATCTTATCAACAAAGGCGTTTCAATGCTCAAGGATGTAAAAACCTATTGGCACAAGCCGTCAGAGGGTAAATATATGCCCTTTAAGGAGATAATGGCATATTCTGTAGGCGGCTTCGGTGCATATTGCATTTTTACTATGGCTCAGGCATTGCTGCTTTCCACTACAAATGTTATTATAGGCAACACTATAGGCATTCAGCCTATGCATATGTATGTTATGTATCTCATTTCTGTAGTGACAAATATACCTCTGACAATGCTCAGGGCAAATATGGTTGACAATGTTAAGTATAAAGAGGGCAAGTACCGCCCTTATCTGCTTCGCATGGGTGTTCCCACAGTGCTCATTTCACTGCTGTTTGTTTTCACCCCATATAACAGTGTGGGTTACATATGGCGATGCGTGCTTATATTCATATATAATTTCGGCCTGCAGTTTTTCTATAACTTCTTTTATGATGCATATGAAAATCTTATTCATGTGCTTTCACCCGATTCACAGGAGAGAACAAATGCAACAGCTATTAAAAGCATGATTTATTCTCTGTCGCCCACTATCACAAATTTTGTTACCCCTCTTATTGCAGATAAGGTTGCAGGCGGAGATATGTATGACCTGAGAGTTTATCAGTGGCTTTATCCCTTTATTGCCGTTGTGGGTGTTGCGCTTATTATTCTGGTTTATGCCAAAACCGAGGAAAAAATTGTTGTGGCAAAAACTCATGTTATGAAGGTACGCTTTACGGATGCTCTTCGTGAGGTAGCCAAGAATAAATATTTCTGGATAATCTCCTTTGCAGGCTGGCTGGGCTTTCTTGAAACCTGCACCTATGTTATTTTGCAGTGGCTTTATAACTATGCACATCTTTGCACTCCGGAGCAGTATTCCTTTGTCACTCTCATAAGAGGTACTGCCTACGGCTGGGGTATGGTGCTGGCTCCCTTTGCAATTAAAAGATGGGGCAAGAAAAAGGTTCTTATTGTAACTAACCTTTTCAATATACTCTTTCTTGCAATGGTCTATCCTCTTATGGGCTCCATATGGACAGTGCTTTTGTGTATGTATATGAACTCTATTGCCGATTCCTTTATTCTCGTGCTCAATCCTGCAATTCAGGCGGATATAAGAGACTATCAGCAGTATAAAAGCGGTGAGAGAATTGACGGTATGTTCGGTGCGGTGGCAATGATAGGCTCCTTTGTTACTATGGCAACGAGCTCCGTGCTGCCTGCCGTCTATGAAAAGTACGGCATATATTCGGGCAACGGCTATGAAAATATGTATGATGTGCTTTATGACCCTCAGGTGCTTTATGCTCTTGTGGGGGTACTGGTCATACTTTCTGCAGTGGGTGCGGCACTCAATCTCATTCCTTATTTCTTCTATGACCTGACGGAAACCAAGCAAAGAGCAATAATTAAAATTCTGCAGATACGCGCTATGTTTGAGGATTACGGCAACGGAGTGCTGACAGAGGAGGATATGATAAGCACAATGGAGCTTATCAGGCAGTCAAAGAAAAGACTCGGTGAAGGTACCGCCGATATTGCCGCAATGAAAAAGAATAAGGCAACAAAGCAGGAAATCAAGCAGGCAACCCTCAGCAACGAGGAATATGAGATTTCTGCAGAAATTATAAAGGAGCTTGAGTGCTTCTCTTCAGAAGAGGCTCAGGCAAGACTCGCCTGGGCACGGAATATTGTTTCAAGGGGTATTGAAGGAATATCTGAAATTACGGCTGACGATGTTGCCCGGGCAAAAAAGCTGCCGACTTCCACAAAGCAGGAGCGTCAGATACGCAAGCAGGCTATAGCAGACGCAAAGCTTGGAGTACGCTCACAGAAGGCTATGGCAAGGTGCTATCCTGAGGGAATTGTGATGTTTGACGAAAATGAACTTAATTCTCTTTATGAAAAGGCAGATGAGCTGTCACAGAAAAAAGCACGACTGCTGAAAGAAAAAGCCCCCGAAGAGGAAATGTCGGCTGTTTCAAAAGAGCAGAAAAGCGTAGGTGAAAAAATCAGAAGGCTCACTCAGGAGCATCAGAACTTCACCGACAGCACGAAGGTATATTCCGAAGCGAAAAAATTTATCACCAAGGCAGAAAACTATGCACGCTTCGGTGAGCTTGATGCGAAATATAATCAGGCTATGATGCAAAGCTGACCATTATAAAAAGCCGCAGCTCCCTTAAAAGGAGTTGCGACTTTTGGCTTGTATGAAAGCTAAAACTATTGACAAAGCCTTGCCGAAAGTGTATAATAGCAGGGCATTTCGGAAATCACAAAAGAAACAGAAAAAATTCAATATCGAGGCGTAGCGCAGTTTGGTAGCATTGAGCCCGACCGCGTCCGGTGGACGATGCAGGGAGGGCGAAATGGCGCAGCGGTCAAAGTTTCAGTGCCGCCCCAAGGCACAAAAGAAACT
>JAFQLV010000081.1 GCA_017396515.1 Clostridia bacterium
ATTCCTGCCCTCGGACATGATATGGGAGACTATAAGGTCACTAAAGAGCCTACCTGCACAGCACAGGGCAAAAAGGTTGCCGCTTGCTCACGCTGCAGTGAAGAAGTGAGTGAAGCAATTGAAAAGCTCTCTCACGATGAAAATGTTACGGTTAAGGCGGTTGCCGCAACCTGCACCAAGTCAGGCAAAACCGAAGGCAAGAAATGCTCAATGTGCGGCAAGGTTACAGTGGAGCAGGAGAGTATTCCTGCCCTCGGCCATGATATGGGTGACTATAAGGTCACTAAAGAGCCTACCTGCACAGCACAAGGTGAAGAAACCGCAAAATGCTCCCGTTGTGATAAAGAGGAAACGAAAAGTATTCCGAAGCTTGGCCATAGCTACAACGACTACGAGGTCACAAAAGAGCCCACCTGCACCGCAATGGGCGAAAAGACAGCTTTTTGCAGCCGATGCAATCAGACAGTGAAAGAGGATGTTGCAAGACTTCCTCACGAGGAGACTGTCATAGCAGCTGTGGAGCCTACCTGCACTAAAAACGGCAAAACCCAAGGCAAAAAATGTGGGAACTGCGGCAGGGTACTTGAAGAACAGCAAACGGTTGAAAAGCTCGGTCACCATATGAAAGAAAGCGTTGTGACAAAGGCATCGGCAGAAAATCACGGCGAAATCTTAAAGCAGTGCAGCCGCTGTGAGGAAAGCGAAACCCAAAGAGTATATATGATAAAAACCGTTAAAGCGGCTAAAGACAGATATGCCTATAACGGAAAAACACCAAAGGTGTCTGTGAAGGTTATTGATTCGCAAAAGAATGTGCTTAAAGAGGGTGAGGACTACACTGTAAGTGCAGGCGATGCGAAAAAAGTCGGCAGCCATAGGGCAAAGATTGTTTTCAAGGGTAAATATGAGGGCAGTGCAAGGGTCAGCTTTGATATTGTGCCGGGCAGAACTGCAAAGATAAAGGCAAGTGAAAGCACCTCATATATAAAGCTCACATGGCAGAAGGTCAGCGGTGCAACAGGCTACAGAGTTTATCAGTATGACAGCAAAACAAAAAGCTATAAGCTGCTTACCTCAATAAAGGGTAAGAACACCTATACAGTGAAAAAGCTCAAAAGCGGCACTGCATATAAGTTTGCCGTTAAGGCTTACACAAAGCTCAGTGACGGCAGTGTTTATTGGGGCACAAGCGTAAAGGCTGAATTTGGCACAAAGCCTGCAGCGGTGAGTCTGACGGCTAAGGCGGGAACAAGGTCTGCTGCTCTCACATGGAGCAAGGCAAGCGGCGCCTCAGGTTATCAGATTTACTATGCAACAAGTAAAAACGGTGACTATAAAAAGCTGAAAAGCACCAAGGAGCTCACTTATAAAAAGACGGGTCTGACTAAGGGCAGGACCTATTATTTCAAGGTCAGAGCCTATAAGAAGGTCAGCGGCAAAACTCTTTACGGTGCTTTCAGCGATATAAAATCAGTAAAGGTGAAATAAAATGCGTGAAATACATACAGATTTAATCATAGACACGGTGGAAAGACTCTGCATTGAGGCAAACTACCGTCTGCCAAAAGATGTCAGGTACGCCATTGAAAGCTGCCGTGACTGTGAGGATTGTGACACCGCCAAAGGCATACTCAATGACATAATAAAAAACTATGAAATAGCAGACAGTGAAAATATGCCCATTTGTCAGGATACAGGTATGGCTTGTGTATTTCTTGAAATAGGTCAGGATGTGCATATTGTCGGTGAAAGCCTTCAGAGTGCAGTTGACGAGGGAGTACGCCGCGGATATGACAAAGGCTATCTTCGCAAAAGCGTTGTGGCTGACCCTGTTCGCAGAGGCAACACGGGGGACAACACTCCAGCAATGCTTTACACCGAAATTGTCAGCGGTGAAAGTATAAAAATTACCGTAGCTCCCAAGGGCTTCGGCAGTGAAAATATGAGCACAATAAGAATGTTCAAGCCCTCGGCAGGCATTGAGGGAATAAAGGACTTCATTATTGAAACAGTGGAAAATGCAGGCCCTAACCCTTGCCCTCCCATTGTGGTGGGTGTAGGCATCGGCGGAACCTTTGACAAGGCTGCATTGCTGGCTAAAAAGGCACTTATGCGTGAGCTGGGCACAAGCAACTCCGACCCCTATTACGCGGCACTTGAAAAGGAAATGCTCACTAAAATCAACACTCTTGGCATAGGCCCTCAGGGCTTCGGTGGCAAAACAACTGCAATAGGTCTTAATATTGAAACTATGCCCACACATATAGCAGGCATGCCCTGCGCCATAAATATCAACTGCCATGTAACACGCCACAAGACGGAGGTAATATAAAATGGAAAAGAAAATTACATTGCCTCTGACGAAGGAATTGGCTAAAACCCTCAGAGCAGGGGACAGAGTTCTTCTCACAGGCATAATTTACACATCCCGTGATGCAGGTCACAAGAGAATGTGCGAGGCTCTGGAAAAAGGCGAAAAGCTTCCCTTTGACCCCACGGATGCAACTATATATTATGTGGGTCCCACACCTGCAAGACCGGGCCGGGTTATCGGCTCGGCAGGCCCCACAACAAGCGGCAGAATGGATGCCTATGCCCCCACAATGATGAAGGTTGGTGCAAGGGGAATGATAGGTAAGGGTGCAAGACTGCCTGAGGTTATTGAGGCTATGAAGGAGCACAGCGGAGTTTATTTCGGAGCTATCGGCGGTGCAGGTGCACTGCTGTCGAAGTGCATTAAAAGTGCAAGGCTTATAGCTTATGAGGATTTAGGTGCCGAGGCACTGCGTGAGCTTTATGTTGAGGATATGCCACTGACGGTGATAATTGACTCACAGGGGAATAATCTTTATGAGACGGGCAGACGGGAGTATCTGCAGAAGAAAGAATAATGAATAATTGCGCTCGCGGGGGAGTCTGTGACTGCTTTTGTTTTATGCCACACATAGGGCTTATACTGATTAAGCACAGATTTACCTGCAAAAAAACCACTTGACATAGATTGCCAAGTGGTATATAATGTAATCGTAAGAGAGGTGCTACCGATAAACGGTTACGCCCTCAGGCTTGGTTAAAAAAGATTAACTGCACACTTTGGACGAGAGGCGGTTAATCTTTTTTTATCTTAATGATTTCAATAATAACTGTTATAACAGCTAATAAAAGCAATGTGAACTCGATTAAAAAATCGTATGTAACTACATTGTCCATAAGATATGCCCCCTTTCCGAGGGCAGAGATTGTAACCGCCTATCTGTTATGATAGCACCAATGCTGCAACTGACAGCAAAAGTATTATATCACAATTTGTAAAAATGTGTCAAGATATGAAGTTATTAAACAGGGCAGGTGGCGGTGAGCAGCCTGCTTTTATTGCGGTATGCGGCAAGTGACAGTGCCACTAAAAATCCTCAAAGTTTTTTTGAAAAACGGGAATGTTTTGATTGATTATGCCAAGCGGGCACAAAACAGAAAAAACAACTTCGGAATCTTCCTGCTAATAAAAAGCCATTTACAAAACCTTAAATGTATGCTACAATAAACCGAAAGCAAATTCGGCAGTGACCGAAGAAAGGATAAAAATATGAGCGTTACAAAAACACATTATGCCTTTATGCCTGACGGCACAGAGGTTCACCTTTTCACTATCACAAACAATAACGAGATAAGTGCGGGCATCATCACCAAGGGTGCAACTCTTAACTCTTTCACCTGCCCCGATAAAAACGGAGTTATGGGCGACATTATCATGGGCTTTGACTCAATTGATAATCATATTACATCGGGTACCTACACCGGTCAGGTTATCGGTCAGTATGCCAACAGACTCTGCGGCGGCAGATTTAAGGTGGGTGACACTGAATATCAGGTAACTCAGAACGAAAAGGGCAAGACCTGCCTTCACGGCGGTGCCGAGTACAGCAGTGCAGTGTGGAAGGCTATCATTATTGATGATAATGCCGTTGAGCTTACATATCACAGCCCCGACGGCAAGGAGGGCTTCCCCGGTAATGTTGATGTAACTGTTGTTTACCGTCTTACAGACCGCAACGAGCTTGAAATCAATTACAAAGCAGTCAGCGATAAGGACACAATTATCAATCTCACAAACCATGCATATTTCAATCTCGGTACCCCTGCCGCAGGGGATGTTCTCGACCACGAGCTTCAGCTTTTCTGCGATTATTTCACTCCTACAGATGCCGACAGCATTCCGACAGGCGAAATAAGAAGTGTCAAGGGCACAGCCTTTGATTTCACCGAGGCTAAAAAGATAGGCAGAGACATCGCCGCAGATGACGAGCAGCTTATTATGTGCCGCGGCTATGACCACAACTTCTGTGTCAATGGAGAAGCGGGCAAGCTCCGCCCTGTGGCTAAGGTGACAGATGAAAAAAGCGGCAGAAAGCTTGAGGTTATGAGTGATCTTCCCGGTGTGCAGCTTTACACGGGTAACTTTATCGATGGCAGTGAAACAGGCAAGGACGGCGTAGTTCTGAAACAGCATTACGGTTTCTGCCTTGAAACCCAGTATTATCCCGACACACCCAATCAGCCTTCTTTCCCGCAGTGCACATTCAAAGCAGGCGAAGTATTCAAAAGCACAACTATATTTAAGGTGTAACAGGTGAAAGCCATGAGTAATGAATTTTTTGACAGTGTAATTGACAGAAAAAACACAAACAGCCTCAAGCACGATTTTGCTGTGGAAAACGGTCTGCCCGAGGATGTGCTTGCCATGTGGGTTGCGGATATGGATTTCAAAGCAGCACCTTGCGTTATAGAAGCCTTGCAGAAAAGCGTAAATCACGGCATTTTCGGCTACAGCGACACAAAGGATGACTATTATGATATAGTTGTGTCCTGGTTCCGTGAGCATTTTTCATGGGTACCTGAAAAAGAGTGGCTTGTGAAAACCCCCGGTGTGGTTTATGCTCTTGCCATGGCGGTGAGAGCCTTGACAAAACAGGGCGAAGCTGTTATTATTCAGCCTCCTGTTTACTATCCGTTTTATAATGTAATCAAAAACAATAACCGAAAAATTATTGAAAGTCCTCTTGTTTATTCTCAGGGCAGATATAGCATTGATTTTGCCGATTTTGAAAAGAAAATAGCTGAAAATGATGTTAAGCTCTTTATACTTTGCTCGCCTCATAACCCTGTGTGCAGAGTGTGGACAAAGCAGGAGCTGCAGAAGTTAGGTGAAATCTGCAAAAAGTACGGTGTATATGTTGTGTCAGATGAAATTCACTGTGATTTCACATGGCAGGGACATCCTCACACAGTTTTCACTCAGGCTTGTCCCGATATGGAAGACAGGGTTATTATCTGCACAGCACCGAGCAAAACCTTTAATGTGGCAGGTCTTCAGCTTTCAAATATATGGATTCCGAGCGTGCAAATAAGAGAGAAGTATCAGCAGGAAATTGCAGGCTCAGGCTACACCTGCATGAATAACCTCGGCATAGTTGCCTGCAAGGCAGCATATAAAGACGGCTACGAATGGAGCTTGGAGCTGAAGAAGTACATAAAGGGTAACCTTGACTATATAAGAGACTTCCTTAAGGAAAACATTCCCGGAATAAAGCTTGTGGAGCCTGAGGGAACATATTTTGCATGGCTCGACTGCAGTGGTCTGGGACTGACAACAGATGAGCTTGATGACCTGATAATCAACAAAGCAAGGCTCTGGCTTGATGCGGGCAAGATTTTCGGCGACATTGCAAATCAGTTCCAGAGAGTGGTGCTCGCTTGCCCGAGAGAGATAATAGTCAAAGCTATGAATCAGCTGAAAGATGCAGTGAATAAGTAAAATATAAGGCAGCAGAAATCCCAAAGGAAATCTGCTGCTTTTGCTATAGCAGGTTAAATTTTTGAAAAGACAGCCTTGCCGTCTGTTACCGTACATTCATACTTGTTTTTTGCCTCAATATTGCCTGAGAGAATTTCCTCAGACAGCTTATCCTCAACCTTGGTCTGAAGCGCCTTCCTCAGAGGCCTTGCACCGTAAACCGTGTCGAAGCCTGCATCTGCAACAAGGTCTGTCACTTCCTCAGAGAAGGTCATTTCAATATCCATAGCCTTCAGCCGCTGAGAAAGCTCATTTATCATGCGCTTTGCAATAAGGCGGATTTCATCCTTCTGAAGCTGACTGAAAACTATTATCTCATCGAGTCTTCCCAAAAATTCGGGCCTGAAGGCTTTTTTAAGCTCAGACATAACAGCGGCTTTTATCTGCTCGTTTGTGAGCTTGCCTGCATTTTCACCGAAGCCGATTGAGCTGCCGCCTGATGCTATATGCTTTGCACCCAGGTTTGAGGTCATAATAATAACTGTGTTTTTAAAGTCAACGCGTCTGCCTGTGGAGTCTGTCAGGATACCGTCATCAAGTATCTGCAAAAGCATATTGAAAACATCGGGGTGAGCTTTTTCAATCTCGTCAAAAAGGATTATGCTGTAGGGCTTTCGTCTTACCTTTTCAGTGAGCTGACCGCCCTCGTCATAGCCCACATAGCCCGGAGGTGAACCCACAAGCCTTGAAGCATTGTGCTTTTCCATATACTCACTCATATCAAGGCGGATAACTGCATTCTCATCACCGAACATTGCACTGCCCAGAGCCTTGCAAAGCTCCGTTTTGCCCACACCTGTGGGGCCGAGAAAAATAAATGAACCCATAGGTCGCTTAGGGTCTTTAAGTCCGCTTCTGCCTCGTCTTATAACCTTAGCAACTGCTTCAACTGCTTTTTCCTGACCCACAATTCTCTCGTGCAGTATTTCTTCAAGTCTCAGAAGTCTGTCGCTTTCCTCCTGAGTCAGCTCGTTTACAGGTATTCCCGTCCATGAGGACACAACCTTTGCAATTTCGCTTGCACCTACCTCACCGAAGGAATGGGCTGATTCCTCTTTCCAGTTGGTTTTAGCTGCGGTCAGTCTACTAAGAAGCTCCTTTTCCTTGTCGCGCAGCTTTGCCGCCGCCTCAAAATCCTGAGAGTCTATTGCAGCAGCCTTTTCAGTTGTGGTGTCCTTCAGCAGGCTTTCAATTTCCTTAACCTCAGGTGGCATAGTGTAGGCTGAAAGTCTGACCTTTGAGCAGGCTTCATCAATAAGGTCAATTGCCTTATCGGGAAGAAAGCGGTCGCTTATATATCTCACAGACATTTTCACTGCCTGATTGATGGCCTCGTCTGTAATTTTGACCTTGTGGTGTGCCTCATATTTACTGCGCAGACCCTTGAGAATTTCTGCCGTTTCTTCCTGAGTCGGCTCGCCCACCTTGACAGACTGAAAACGCCTTTCGAGAGCAGAATCCTTTTCGATATATTTGCGATATTCCTCAATTGTGGTGGCACCTATAACCTGCAGCTCGCTTCTTGCAAGAGAGGGCTTGAGTATATTTGCCGCATCAACGGCACCCTCTGCTGAGCCTGTGCCTATCAGGTTATGCACCTCGTCGATAAATAGTATGACATTACCTGCCTTCACCGTTTCTTCTATGCAGCCCTTTATTCTTTCCTCAAAGTCGCCGCGGTACTTGGTGCCTGCAACCATGCTTGTCAGGTCTAAGGAAACGATTCTCTTGCTTTTCAGGGTTTCGGGTACCTCGTCAGCAGCTATTTTTGAGGCAAGCCCTTCTGCTATTGCGGTTTTGCCCACACCAGGCTCACCTATGAGGCAGGGGTTGTTTTTTGTTCGCCGTGAAAGAATTTCGATAACACGCTCAATTTCCTTTTCTCTGCCGATGACGGGGTCTATTTCACCCTTTTGTGCTTTGGCTGTCAGGTCAGTGGCATATTTGTCAAGTGTGGGTGTTGAGCTTTTTCCGCCTGAACGAGAGGATCTTGATGAGGACGAAGAAAATGAGCTCTTACCTTTGGCTGAGTCAAGCTCATTTAGTATTGCGGCAGGGTTCACGCCCAGCTGTGAGAGAATGAAGCTGCAACAGCTGTCGTCTTCACTGAGAAGTGCCGTAAGAAGATGCTCGGTGCCCACATAGCCTGCGTTTTTCTGCCTTGCAATGCTGAGGGACAGCTCTATAATGTGCTTGCTTCTGGGGGTGAAATCATCGGGGGTGAGCACGGTGGGAATACCTGCCCCAACAGTGCGGCGGATTTCCTGCTCAACACCTGAAAGGGTTATGCCCTTTGAGGTGAGAATGCTTGTGGCAACACTGTCACCGTCTCTGATAAGACCTGCCAGCAGATGCTCACTGCCGATATATGTGTGACCCAAATTTTCTGCTATTTCAACGGCTGAATTTAAGGCACGGTTTGCCTTTTCCGTAAAGCCTGTGAATTTATACATTGTGTTTTCCTCCTGTTTTCAGGTTGTTTTTATATTTTTAAGATAATAATAAGACCGTTCGCAATACCGGAGTATCTTTTGAACGGTCCTTTTTGCTGTGACATTACAGCAGCTCTTCTTTTACCCTTTGTGCTCTTAAAACATCACGCTCGCTCTGGTTGAGAGCTTTATTCATGGCTGCATTAAGAGTGGCAGGCTGCAGAGTAACTGTCAGCTCCTTGAGCTTTTCGGCGGGAATGGAAAGTATACCTTCGCTGACTCCGACGCGTACAAATGAAATAAGCTTAATAAGCTCGTTGGTGGTCAGCTTGTGGGCACTTTTTAATATTCCGTAGGCACGGTAAATGCGGTCAAGGTAATCGTCGTCCTTCACAAGAGCTGCACGAGCCTGCTTCTCCTGTGTGATAATCTGCATTGCTATTGAATTTAAGTTTTTAATGGCGGCTTCTTCACTTATGCCGAGAGTAACCTGATTGCTGAGCTGATAAACATCTCCGCTTACCTCTGAGACTTCACCGTAGGAGCCCCTGAGAGTAAGGCCAAGCTTAGCTACAGTTGTGCTCAGGCGGTGAAGGGCACCCTTTTCTTTAAGGGCGGGCAGATGAAGCATAACGCTTGCACGAAGACCCGTGCCGATGTTGGTGGGGCACTGTGTAAGATAACCCAGCTGGCTGTGGAAGGCATATGAAAGCCTGCTGCCCAGCTTTTCATCAAGCTTCTGAGCCTGAGTGAACGCCTCGTCAAGAGACAATCCGGGCAGTATAGTCTGAATTCTCAGGTGGTCCTCCTCGCAAATCATAATGCTGATATCCTCGTCCTCTGAGAGCATAAGGCTTCTGCCCTGAGTGTCGCAGGCAAATTCGGGGCTTATAAGGTGCTTTTCGGCAAGAGAAACAGTCTGAGCAGGGGAGAGTGAGGTCATATCAATAAACTGCAGCGCTTCATCCTTGAGAATTTCTCTTACAGCTTCACCGACTTCTCTTTTCTGCTCTGCCGACAGCCTCGCAGGGAAAGGATACTGTGTGATATTTCTTGCAAGACGCACTCTTGTGCTAAGACATATATCGCCCTGCTCTGCTAAATTACGGTACCAGTTCATATCAGTTTTCTCCTTTCAGCTTTTTAATTTCGTCTCTTAAAACGGCTGCCCTCTCGAAGTTCTGTTCCTCGATGGCTTTGCCCATTTCCTTTTGCATATCTGCAATTTTTTCTTCAGTGGTTTTTTCTTTCGGTACCACCACATCGGCGGTGCTTTGGGGTACTGAGCCTGCGTGCTTTACTCTGCCGTGTATTCTCTGGATTGAGGGCAGAAGCTTTGAATAAAATTTCTCATAGCAGTTTGCACAGCCCACATTTCCCGATTTGATAATATCGTCAAAGCTGCTGCCGCAGATTTCACAGCGTTCAAGTCGGCTTTCACTCAGAGCTAACATGCTGTCGTCAAAAAAGCCTGAAAACAGTGAGGGCAGATTAAATGTGAAATCGTCAAAGAAGTTGTTGTAGCCAAGACTCTGGGCACAGGCGCTGCAGAGATGACTCTGGGTAGCCTCACCGTTTATTACTCTTTTAATGTGTGTGGTTGCTTCATTTTTCTTACAGTTCTGACATAACATAAATATCATCCTCCTTAATTGGTTTATTGCATAACGGATAAAAGCATCTGCTTAAAAACTGCAGCTCTTATAATATCTCTTATGTCGGCAGGCAAGCCCTTATAATTTGAATCGCTAACTGCCGCTGTCATTATTGCCGCATCACGCTGACTGATAAGTCTGTGCCGCAGCAGATTGATTATGTGGCTTTCCACAGTGCCTTCGTCTATGGCAGGGCCTATGCTTTTAATGACCTGCAAAAGCAGAGTGTTTTCATCATAGCTTACTCTTGTTATTCTTATGCAGCCACCGCCGCCTCGCTTGCTTTCAACTATGAAGCCTCTTTCAGGTGTGAAGCGTGAGGAAAGCACATAGTTTATCTGACTGGGAACACAGCCTATATTCTGAGCCAGAATATTACGCTGAATTTCTATTTCGCTCTTATCCTCGAGCATATCTGTTATCATTTGTGCTATTACGTTTGAAAGATTAATTTTCATCACTTCCTTGAGTTGTGCTGTCGAATATTTGACTTTGACTATCTTTGACTTTCGACATCTTAATTATATACCTTTGACCTTTAAATTCAAAGGTCAAAAAAGGTCAAAACAAATCGGTTTCAGGGCGATTTTTAAAATTAGCTCTTGTTTTCTTCGATTTTCAATGAATTTTGGATTTTTTCTCCTTGTGCAAATCTTTTTTCATGCTCTGTAGTTTTTGACTTTAAAACAGGCGCAAAGGGGTCATAAAAAGTCTGACCTTCGGGGAAAATGCAGTCGGGTCTTGTAATATGCTTATTCATAATGAGCCTCCCGTAAATAAACTATATTTATTTTTATCATAGCTTTATTATTTATTCAGTAACACACCGGGCGACTTTGCGTATAATGGCATTGAAGGGTGAAAACCCTCAGATTAAAGGAGGTTCACGTTATGTCTTGTAACAACGGTTTATTCGGTGGCAGTGCTTGCTCATGGATTGTAATTCTTCTCATTTTATCAATGTGCTGCGGTAATGACAGCGGCAACGGCTGCGGCTATAACAACGGTTGCGGTTGCAATAACGGCTGTGGCTGCGACAACGGTTGCGGTTGCTAAAAAGCAAAAAAAAAGAAAGCCTCTGTATTTCGCAGGGGCTTTCGGCTCAATTAAACTTTATTATACATAGCTTGTTACAAGGAAGTTAAGTGAATAATCACTGTTGGCAGAGTAAACGGGCATATTCTGACTGGTTACTGCACCTGTTTCATATTTAAGCAAGCCCTTGGGCAGTGTAATGGTAAGCTTTGTGCCTGTTGCAGGTGTGGGCACACCGTCAACGAGTGAAATTGTGATGAACTGGCACTGCTCACCGTCATACTCCATAGTGTCTGCTGTCATTGAGAAGTATGCAGGATATTCTGTGCCGGTTATAGCCTGATACTGATCACCGTAGAAGTTGACATCAATTGTTTCATAAAATGCCTCAAAGGTTTTGTCAGACATAATTACAAGGGTATACTGTCTGGGGTTTTCGGCATATGTATCATCATTATTGATATTTATGATTTCAGTGCCCAGGTCAGCGAGTGAAGAATACTCATAGACAGGCTTGGGAGCTGCAAGGTCAGCCTTGAAATCATCGATAACCTTATAGAAGCCGAAGAAGGCACCGATTGTTCTTCTGAGAGCTTCTATAGCAGTGAGAAGAACTCTTGTTGTGCGGATGTGACCGTCGGTCTTGGGCTTCCATACTGCAATGAGAACCTCCTGGCCGTCAATATAGAGCTTGTCGCCTGCATAGTAGTGCTTACCTGTTTCCTCATGCTCCCAGCAAACGAACTCGTAGTCAACTGAAAGGGGAGTGTCGTTTGTTACGGTGTATGTACCGGGTGATGAGAATGAGAAAGTGGGGCTGGGCTTATAGAGAATTGAAACACCGTCAAGGGTTTCAATTTCATATACGATACCGTAGATAATGGGCTCGTCGGGCTCAAGACCGATATTGCCGCCGATGTTGCCCGGAATATCTTCAAAAGCTGAAACGGGAATACCTATGCAGGTAACAAGGCATATTACCGACATTAAAAGTGCAATTATTTTTTTCATAATTAATACCTCCAAGTATTACAATTATAATCATTATATAGCAAGGACAGTTGAGAATAATTACAAAAAAGAAATATAACCCAAAAAACTTTATGTTTATACCAATGTTTACAAAATTCAAAAATTTACTTGACAAAAAATACGGTGAAAAACTTTACTTTTCAAATAAAAAGAATTACTATATAGTATAATAAATGAGAAACGGAAGATAAAATGAAAATATTATTTCTTTGCACCGGCAACACCTGCCGCAGCCCTATGGCTGAGGCAATTATGAAAAGTGAATGTGAAAAACAGGGCTTACCCCTTGAGGCTTCAAGCTGCGGAATTGCAGCTTTCGGCGGTGATACGGCAAGCGAAAATGCAATAGCGGTTATGGCTGAGAAGGGAATTGATATATCTTCTCACAGGTCAAGACCCTTCAGCTTATATATGGCAGAGGAATATGACTGTTTTGTTGTTATGACCGAAAGCCACAAGTCTGCACTTATGCAGTTTATTGCTGAAGAAAGGATTACTGTTCTCGGCGGCTCTGTTGCCGACCCCTATGGCGGAGACCTTGACGCGTACAGAGCTTGCAGAGATGAAATATATGAAGGTATAAAAGAGCTTTTAAAGGTGAAAATCTGCCCCATGAATGAAGATGATGTTTTTTCGGTGGCAGAAATTGAAGAGGAGTGCTTCAGTGAGCCATGGAGTGAGGATGGCATAAAAAGTGAGCTTCATAATGAAGCAGCAAGATTTTATACGGCAAAAATTTCAGGCTGTACGGCAGGGTATATGGGTATGCATATAGTCCTTGACGAGTGCTATATTGCAAACATAGCCGTGAAAACCGCCTTCAGGCGAAAAGGAATAGCCCAAGCCCTTCTTGCCTGTGCCGAAGAAACGGCAAAAAAAGAGGGCTGTGCCTTTATTTCTCTTGAGGTGAGAGTGAGCAACACGCCTGCAATAAGGCTTTATGAAAAGCGAGGATACATTTCTCAGGGTGAAAGAAAAAATTTTTACCGCAATCCTGCAGAAAATGCTCTGATTATGACAAAATTTCTTAGTGAGGAAAAATGATATGAAAATTTTAGCTATAGAGTCATCCTGCGATGAAACCGCCGCAAGCGTGGTTGAGAACGGACGAAGGGTACTTTCAAATGTGGTGGCATCTCAGGTTGCCGAGCATAAAATTTACGGCGGTGTTGTGCCTGAAATAGCGTCACGCCGTCACGCCGAGGCAATAAGCGGTGTGGTTGAGAAGGCTCTCTCAGACGCAGACTGTACTCTTGACAGTATTGATGCCGTTGCCGTTACATATGCCCCGGGGCTTATCGGTGCTCTGCTTGTGGGTGTCAATTACGCCAAGGGTCTTTCCTATGCCAAGGGTCTGCCTCTTGTGCCGGTGCATCATCTTCGCTCACACATTGCGGCAAACTATATAACACATCAGGACCTGAAGCCGCCATTTTTCTGCCTTGTTGTCAGTGGCGGCAACACAATGATGGTTGAGGTCAGGGATTATACAGATTTCAAGGTAATAGGCAGAACAAGAGATGATGCGGCAGGTGAAGCTCTTGACAAAGCTGCAAGAACCATGGGTATCCCTTACCCGGGCGGTCTGAATATGGACAGGCTCGCCAAGGGCGGTGACAGCACAGCCTTCAGGTTCCCCACACCCAAGGTTGAGGGCTGTCCTTACGATTTCAGCTTTTCGGGACTTAAGACAAGCGTCATAAACACAATTCACAATGCCTCACAAAAGGGTGAAGAAATAAACAAGGCTGATTTGGGCGCATCCTTCATGAAAGCTGTGTCAAACTGCCTTATCAAAAACACGGAAAAGGCCATGCTTGACACGGGCAACAAAACTCTTGTGCTTGCAGGCGGTGTTTCAGCCAACAGTGTGCTTCGCCATGATGTTGAGGTACTCTGCCGAAAACACGGCTGGCAGCTCTATCTGCCTGAGCTTTCTCTTTGCGGAGACAATGCGGTTATGGTTGCCTCACAGGGATATTATGAATATCTCAGCGGCAATGTTGCAGGCCTTGAGCTGAATGCCTTTGCCGGCAAAAGCATTGAAGAAAAGGCTTTATAAATGCAAAATGCAAAATGCAAAATTGCGGTCGCGGGGGAATTTCCGCCAATAAATAATCTTCACCCGCAAAGGGAGCTGGGATGAAATTCCTACTCTGTAGATTATAATCCTCATCTGTCACTGCGTGACACCTTCCCCTTAGGTAAGGGGAAGGCATAAATAAGGCAGGTCACTACAAGTTTTCAGTAGTGACCTGCCGTTTAATTTAAGATTGATGAAACTTACCGTCTCTGAGCTTCATCTCCGCGGAAAGAGACTTAAGGTTGGCGGGCGGTGGAGTCGCGACCACAATTTTGCATTTTGCATTTTGCATTCTGCATTTTTATTCACACCATATTTTCTTTTATCGGCTTGCTCAGCATAAAGCTTCTTGCATTTTCAAGGGTGGTCTTGCTTATTGCTTCAAGTGCTTCTTCTGTCAGGAAGCCCTGATGAGATGTGATAATGACATTTGGGAATGAGAGCAGTCTTGCCGTTATGGAGCTTTCAAGAATATCATCCTCGCGGTTTTCAAAGACATTTTCATCTTCTTCCTCATAAACATCTAGACCCACACCTGCAAATTTATGCTGACGGATGCCCTTGATCAAATCCTCTGAGCTTATAAGGGCACCTCGTGAGGTGTTTACGAGAATAACACCGTCTTTCATTTTTTCTATAGCTTCAAGATCTATCATATGATAGGTCTCTTTTGTTAAAGGGCAGTGCAGAGAAATAAGGTCGCTTCGGCTGAAAAGCTCCTCAAGGCTTACATATTCGGCAAAGCTGAGGTCGGGATTTTTATACATATCATAGGCTATAACCTTCATGCCTATGCCGTGACAGCTTTTAGCCATAGAGGCACCTATTTTGCCCGTACCGATAATGCCTGCAGTTTTGCCGTGAAAGTTGCTGCCTGTGAGTCCCATAAGGCTGAAGTTGTTTTCACGCACCTTTATATATGCCTTGTGAATATGACGGTTGACTGAAAAGGCAAGTGCAAGGGCGTGCTCTGCCACAGCCTCGGGGGAATAGCCCGGCACCCTCATAACGCTTATGCCGTGCTGTTTTGCTGCTTCCACCGCCACATTGTTATAGCCGGCACAGCGCAGAAGAATGAGCTTTACTCCTAACTCGGCCAAGGTTCTAACAATGCTTTCGTTAACATCTGACGCAACAAAAACACAAACGGCATCATAGCCCTTGGCAAGATATACCGTGCGGTGAGAAATATCTGTTTTCAGAAAATCAACGGTAATATCATCATAGTAGGGCATTACCTTTTCAAAGGACTCTCTGTCATAGGGCTTGGTGTCATAAAATAATATTTTCATATTACTACCTCCGTATTTCTTTTATCTTTTGCAGAAAAACCTGTTATATTAGCTGTCTGAATAAAAACCTTAATCACTTCATATTATATATGGGGTGATTAAAATGAATAAACACAAAATCAAAGTCTATGGAATATCCCTGCTGATAGCTCTCGGGGTGGGCGGTCTGTCGGCACTGCTGACAAATATGGGCATGGATAATTACGATGCGGCATCAAAGCCTGCACTTACTCCGCCGGATATAGTTTTCCCCATAGTGTGGACAATTCTTTTTGCTCTTATGGGTATAAGTGCCGCAAAGGTTTATCTGTCTCCGGCAGGCACACAAAGAAGCAGGGGGCTGCTTATTTATGCCTTGCAGCTTGCGGCAAATTTCATATGGAGCATCCTTTTCTTTAATTTTCAGGCTTACGGCTTTGCTTTTTTCTGGCTTATTCTTTTGTGGGTACTCATACTTCTTATGATAGTGCTTTTTGCCAAAAGTGTCAAGTCTGCCGCCCTGCTGCAGATACCTTATCTTTTATGGGTAAGCTTTGCGCTTTATCTTAACTATATGGTGTGGATGCTTAACTGAGGCTGAAATTCCTCCCTGAAGTGTAAAAAATTAATGTGAAAGAATAAAAAACCAACAAAATGTGAAAAGATAATGTAATAATATTTAAAGATTTGTACATTGATTTATTGGAAAAATATATGTATAATGAGAAGGACTCATAAAATATGCTTAAAGGAGGCCGGACTGTGAAAAAAACAATATCACTTTTAATATGCTTCATTATGACTGTTTCATGTTTTGCTTTTACTGCTTCGGCAATGAGCGCCAGTGAAGGACTTGAAGCACTTGAATCACAGTTTGCAGACGGAAAGAACGATTTCGATTATGTTTACTATACCCCCGTCAAAAAGACAAGTGACACAAAAAAATATCCTCTTATAATATGGCTTCACGGTCAGTTTTCAGGTAACGATAAGCGCTATCAGCTTGAAAACTGTGATGTTGCCCTCTGGTCAAGTGACGAATATCAGGCTAAAATCAAAGGTACGGGCGGAGCCTTCATCTTTCTGCCCCGTGACCCCACTCTGCAGCTTGACCTTGCATGGAACGGAGCTGTGAGCGATCTTAAGCGTTCAATTGATCAGTTTGTTCTGAAATATAAAAAGAACATTGACACCAGCCGTATTTATCTCGGCGGCTTTTCAATGGGCGGCAAGGCTGTTATAAAGCTTGCAGCAGCATATCCCGGATATTTTGCGGCAATATTCCCCATGTCATCCACCTATAATCCGTCAACCTCTGACCTGAAGTCTCTGAAGGATACTCCCATCTGGATGTTTACCTGCCGCAGTGACTACATAAACACAAACCTTAACGCCCATGCAATTGCCACAAATATGTGGAAATACTGGAAAACAAATTCCTCATGCAAGGATGTTAACCGCTGGACATATTTCATTTCACCTCTTGTTAACCCTAACGGTATCACACCTGTGCTTGACCCTATTTATTCCGTGTTTCAGCATAACACATGGGATGCTGTTGCCCACGACCTCATATTAAACAGCGGCAAGCTTTACAGCAATATGATAACTCTTGACGGTGACGGACAGGCAATAACACTAAGCAAAAACGAGACCTTCCTTTCGTGGCTGTCAAGTCAGGATTTAGACGGCCCTGTAAAGGATGATGACGATGAGCCTGACAAGGAGCCTGAGCTCCCCTCAACCTCAGTGCTTGAATCTATCGAGAAAATATTCAAGTTTATTCTCAGGTTTATTGAGATACTCTTTAAATAATATGATATATCAAAGTCGGGATGCAGAGTCCCGACTTTTTTAATTGCTATTTAATTGACAAATTTTATCCGGTGAGTTATATTTAAGGTGTATATCTATAAATTAAAATTGGAGCTTATACTATGGCAGATTTAAAACGCTTTGAATATGTGCTGGCACTGAGCGAATGTAAGAATTTCTCTCAGGCGGCACAGCAGCTTGATATTTCTCAGTCAACTCTTAGTCAGTATATCCAGAAAATTGAAAAGGAAATAGGTGTCAGCCTTTTTGACAGGTCTGTTTCACCGCTGAAGCTTACTCAGTACGGTGAGATATATGTCAAGGGAGCAAGAAAAATAGTGGATGCCTACAGTGAGACGCTTGACAGCATCGGCGATGCAGATGCCGGCACTATCGGCAGTGTACGGGTGGGACTCTCACCGTCAAGGGCGAGCTTTATGCTGCCGCAGGTGGTTTCTGAATTTACACAGCTTTATCCTCATGTGACACTTAAGTTTATCGAAAGCAAATCCAAGGATATAATGAAAAATCTTTCGGAGGGTAATATAGATTTTGCCTACACCGTAACCTCAGGAGAGGACTCTTATGATGACTGCAGGGTTATAAGTGTTGATAAGGAAAGGATAATGCTGGTTACATCTGCCGATGTTAAGCTCAGTGACGAAGAAGATAAGGCGGTTGACTTTAAGCTTGCGGAAAAACACAGATTTATTCTGCTTGAAGAAAACCAGCTTCTTACTAAGATATTCCATGACCTTTGCAAAAAAAGCTCTGCCTCAATTGAAAACTATATTTGTGTCTCAGAGCTTTCGACGGCACTTTCTCTTGTTAAAAGCGGTTTGGGAATTATGCTGCTGCCCTCAAGCTACCGCAATTACGGCAGGCTTAAAAGTGAGCTGAGCTTCTATGATATAAAGCAGTCAGACTCGGAAAGAGAGCTGTCAGTGATTTATAAAAAGGATAAGTATATCAATAAACCCACAAGAGCTTTGCTGGAAATCATGTGCAGATAATAAGGATAGCGGTCTGATATTTAAGAAAAATTAAGTTAAAAAATGTATCTTGACTTCAAAAGGACTTTTTGCTATACTTATTATCGAAAAAACCGATTTAATATATTTGAAAAACCGATAAAGGAGAAAACGACGAATGAAACGACTTATTTGTGTACTGCTCAGCCTGGTGCTTTGCTTCGGTCTTATTTTTACACTTACAGGCTGCGATGATGAAGAAAGCACCGATGTTATCCGCATAGGCTCAATTCATCCTCTCACGGGCAGTATGGCTTATGAGGGTCAGGCTCTTGTCAACTCGCAGAAAATTGCCATAGACCGCATAAATGAAGCAGGGGGCATAAACGGAAAGAAGCTCGAGCTCAAGGTTGTTGACAGCCTGGGCACTGCCGGCGGTGCGGCAACCGCAGCTCAGAAGCTTATCAATATGAATGT
This sequence comes from Clostridia bacterium, assembly GCA_017396515.1. Taxonomy (GTDB): domain Bacteria; phylum Bacillota; class Clostridia; order Oscillospirales; family Acutalibacteraceae; genus UBA6857. Next base: position 18,623 of record JAFQLV010000081.1, read on the forward strand.
GTGCGCGCTTACGGGCACATACACAAGCGGCTCTGCACAGGTTGTTTCCCGCACGGCTGAAAAGTTTTCCGTACCCTTTGTGGTCACTGTTGCTGCAAGTGAAACGCTGCTGACAAACGGCTATAAGTATTCCTTCAGAATTCAGCCCAGCACAGTCACCTTCTCTGAGAACTTTATTGAATATATTCCCTCAATAAAAACCGATGATATGAAAACAGTTGCAATTATCTATGAGGATTCAAACTACGGTGCAGGTATTGCGGGATATATCGAAAAAAATATCGAAAAAACGGGCCTTGAAATTGCGGGTATGATTCCCTACAGTGCTTCCGCGTCAACTCTCAGCTCAGAGGTGACAAAGCTCCTGTCCCTCAGTCCCGATATTCTCATTCCCGTAGGCTATTATTCAGACCAGAATCTGCTTGCCAAAGAGATTATCGACAGAGATGTTTCCTTCCCGATGATTATGGGTGTTGCCAACGGTGCCTTTTCAGATGCAAAATTCACAAATACCTACGGCACTGCGGCAGACGGATTTTTCGATATAAATTACCGCTATAACCCCAACAGTGCTGAGGCAGATTATCTTCTCAGCACATACCGTGAGCTTTACGGTGAGGAAATTCCCGTCTGTGCCATTTACGGCTATGAGTCAATTATGGTTATTGCAGATGCTCTCAGGCGTGCAGGCAGCACCGACCATGAGGCACTGAGAGATGCTCTTGCGCAGACTGATATGACAGACCATCTGCTTCCTCAGAATGAAATTGTCTTTGACGAAGCAGGCGAAAACATAAACTCTGCAGGTGTTCTCATACAAATCCAGCAGGGCAAGCAGGTTATAGTTTATCCCAAGGAATATGCCGAGGGTGAAATAATAAGAGAAGGGGAGGCAGGAAAGTAATGAATATGCAGATTTTTCAGGCACTGCTTGACGGCGTGCTTATGGGCGGCGTTTATGCCCTTGCCGCTTTGGGCCTTTCTCTTATATTCGGTGTTATGAAAATAACAAACTTTGCTCACGGCGCAATGATGACAGTGGGTATGTACACCGTTTATGTGGTGTCAACAGGTCTTGGCATAAGCCCCTATATTGCTCTTATTTTTGCTGCAGCCACACTTTTCATTTTAGGATATGTTGTTCAGCATACTCTCATAGACAGAATATCGCAGGCCCCCACACATAATCAGCTTTTGCTCACATTGGGTGTTGCATATATTCTTGAAAACGGACTGCTCGCAATTTTCACACCTAACTATAAAACTCTTGAGGTTGATGATTTTGAAGGCTCAATCAAGCTCGGACAGATTACTCTCAGCCCTGAAAAAATAGTTGCTTTCGCAGTGGTGCTTGTTGTTACGGCAGTTATATATCTTATGCTTTACCGTACCCGCACGGGCAAGGCAATAAGAGCCTGCTCACAAAACAGAGAGGGCGCACAGCTTATGGGCATTGTTATAAAAAAGACAAATGCAATTGCCTTCGGTGTGGGTGCTCTTTGCACGGGTATTGCAGGTGCACTGCTCACTCCCATACTCAGCATTTATCCCACCTTAGGTGAAACCTTTCAGCTTAAGTGCTTTGTTATTGCAATCTTAGGCGGCATGGGCAACCTGTGGGGAGCTCTCATATCAGGTCTTATTGTCGGTGTTGTTGAGTCTGTGACAGGCTATGTTGCAGGCGGCAGCTGGAGTGATCTGACGGTGTATGCCGTGTTTATACTCATACTGCTTGTCAAACCCTCAGGACTTTTCGGAAGGAGCAATCGCCGTGAACACTAAAAATATCAACCGTATAACATTAACCGCATTGCTCATTATCGGTGTGCTCTTTCCTCTTTTTGCCGATTTCTATGTGCTGTGCATAGGCATAAATGTGCTCATTGCCGCACTTTTGGGTCAGAGCTGGAATATAATGAGTGGCTATGCAGGTCAGTTCTCTTTCGGCCACGCAGTTTTCTTCGGTATAGGTGCTTACACCTCAACGGCACTTTACACTATGTTTGGTGTCACACCCTGGATAGGCATGATTATCGGTGCAGGTGTGGCAGCTGCCGTGGGCGCAATGATAGGCTTTCTTTCCTTCCGCTATAAGCTCAGAGACGACTATTTTGCCCTTGCAACTCTTGCTTTTGCAGAGATTTTCCGCATACTTGTCAATAACACAAAAAGTCTCGGCGGTGCAACGGGCATACTTATTCCCTATCTTCAGAATCCTATGGAATATCAGTTTGCAAGCGACAAGACATATTATTATGTTATTCTCATGCTTGTTGCCCTTGCAACGGTTTATATTGCACTTATGTCAAAAAGCAAGCTGGGTCTTAACCTTGTTGCCATCAGGGGCAATCAGGAGGCAGCGGCGGCACTGGGTGTCAATGTGCTGAAATATAAGCTCATTGCTATATCATCCTCTGCAGCCTTTGCGGCACTGGCAGGCACCTTCTACGCTCAGTATTACGGCTTTATTGACCCGTCAATTGTGTTTGCTTCATCAATTTCAGTTGAAGCTATTGTGCCTTGCATTATAGGCGGCAGCGGCACTCTTTACGGTCCGCTTTTAGGTGCACTTCTTATTATTCCTCTGCAGGAAATCTGTAACTCTCTGTTCACATCAATCAGCGGTGTCAATATGATTGTGTACGGGGCAGTTATCGTTGCCTTTATACTTTTCTGCCCCGACGGAATATTCGGCAGAATAATGAAAATCAAGGGTAAGAAGGGGGCGAAGCAATGATTTTACTTGAAGCTAAGGATGTCTGCAAATACTTCCACGGCAACAAAGCGGTGGATAAGGTAAGCATGACAATAAATGAGGGTGAAATAGTAGGCCTTATCGGCGCCAACGGTGCAGGTAAAACAACCTTTTTCAACTGTCTTACAGGCTACTACAAGGCCACAAGCGGCACAATAACCTTTATGGGCAAAAGCATTGAAAAGGCAAAGCCTCATACCATTTGCAAAATGGGCATAGGCAGAACCTTTCAGATAGCAAAGCCCTTCCACGGCCTTTCTGTGCTTGAAAACACGGTGGTGGGTGCCTATAATAAGTGCAGGGCTAAGTCAGACGCGTACAAAAAGGCCAAGGAGTGTATAGACTTTACGGGCCTTAGTGACAAGGAAAGCCTTGATGCCGCAAGCCTTAACACAGGTGAGCAACGCCGCCTTGAGCTTGCCCGCGCTCTTGCAACTCAGCCCAAGCTTCTGCTGCTTGACGAGGTTATGGCAGGTCTTACACCCACCGAGTCGGCAGAAATGGTTGAGCTAATAAGAAAAATCAGAGACTCAGGTGTCACTATACTTATGATTGAGCATATTATGCCGGCACTTATGGCTCTTTCGGATACGGTTTATGTTCTCGATACAGGCAGGCTCATAAGCAAGGGTACTCCTGAAGAGGTGTCTGCCGATAAGCAGGTTATCGAGTCTTATCTCGGCAAAAGTGCGGAGGTGTAAATAATGCTTCAGATTAAAAATCTTTTTGTCAGCTACGGCAAGGTAAATATAATTCAGGATTTGTCAATGGAAATAAACAGCGGTGAGGTTGTGGCTCTTATCGGTGCCAACGGTACGGGTAAGACAACTCTCGTAAGGGCAATTTCAAAGCTTAACACAGTCAGCGGCGGCACTATAACCTTTGACGGTGAGGATATTACCTCCCTTTCACCTGATAAAATTGTGGAAAGAGGCATTATTCAGGTGCCTGAGGGCAGAAAGCTTTTTGCTCAGATGAATGTCAGAGAAAATCTTGAAATGGGTGCTTTTGCCAAAAGAGCAAGAGCAAAGGAAAAAGAAAATTTAGAGTATGTTTACTCGGTTTTCCCTGAGCTGAAGGCTATGGAAAAGCAGGCCTGCGGCAACCTCAGCGGCGGTCAGCAGCAGATGGTTGCTATAGGCAGAAGCCTTATGGCAGAGCCGAAGCTGCTTATTCTTGATGAGCCCTCAATAGGACTTTCACCCATAACCACACAGCATATGTTTGATGCCATAAGAACAATAAATAAAAAGGGTATATCCATTCTTATCACAGAGCAGAATGTGCAGGATGTGCTAAAAATGGCAAGCAGAGCCTATGTTATGCAGCAGGGCAGAATTGCACTCAGCGGCGAGGCTCAGGAAATATCAAAAAGCGAAGAGCTTAAAAAAATATATTTAGGTATGTAAAAAAAGAAAGAAGGAAATCATTATGCACGCATGGGAAGATTGTTTAACGGATGTTGACAGAATTGTTATTGAAAAGGGTCACTACGGTCAGCCGAGAGGCTTTGGCAAGAAACCGCTTTTGCTTATAATTGACCTGCAGCCCAACTATATCGGTGCCGACAAGCCTATTGAAGACCAGCTTGATGAATGGCCCTCAGGCGGCGGTGAGGCTTGCTGGGCAGGTGTGAGAAAAATTCTTTCACTGCGCGATGTGGCAAGAGAATGCGGTGTGCCCATTTTCTACACAAGAAATGTGCAGAATGCAACCAACGCCTTTGACAGCTTTGCCACAAAGACAAAGCGTGACCAGACAAAATATATTGACGGTGCTCCCGAAGCAGACCTTTTGGAGTGCGTAAAGCCTCTGCCCAACGAAATGATTATACCCAAGAGCTATGCAAGTGCTTTTTACGGCACACCTCTTCAGAGCTATCTTGTCAAGCTGGGCATTGATACCGTCATTATCGTCGGCGGCTCCACAAGCGGCTGCTGCAGAGCAACTGCAGTTGATGCCGTAACAAGAAACTATAATCTGGGCTATGTTGAGGACTGCCTTTTTGACCGCATTACAATTTCACACAAGGCTGCTCTTCTTGATGTATGGATGAAGTACGGCGATGTTGTGGACAGTGATTATGTGAAAGAATACTTCTACAGTCTCAAAGAAGAGAAATAACAAAATTTTCTTACAAATTTGTTACAATGGTTTACTGAGCTCTGCATTTGTGCTATTATAGATTTAGCAGAATGCAGAGCATTTTTGTCAACAAATAAAAAGGAGAAATTACAATGAAGAAAATGAAGAAAACTCTCAGCCTCGTTCTTGCGGTTATTATGCTTTTAACTGCAGTGCCTGTGCAGAGCTTTGCTCTGTTTGACAATCTTAACCCCACAGTTGTGAAGGTCGAGTTTGCAGATGATCTCCCCATTTCAAATCAGCATGTTCAGAACAGCCGCTTCTATATGGGTGACGCAATAGGCAAAACCATGATTTACGGCCTTGGCGGCAGCTATATGTATGACTATAAGGTTTATCTTTCCAACGGAAAGATTCTTGAAGTAAAAGACGGCTTTTATGAAGAAAAAAGACCTCTTATCAACCGTATAAGACAGTGTGCGGTTATGCTTCTGGTTGACCCGGATGAATGTGCACAGGCAATTGCTCAGGGCAAAGCTGATGTTACCGCAGAGGTTATGGTAATGCTCAACACTAAAAATGAAACATTGGTACCCTTTACCGCTGAGCTCCGAAAGGCAATTATTCCCGGTATGGTAAAGGATGTGCGTCTGCTTGACCCCATGCCTGAAATAAATGCGGACTATGACCTCACGGCTTGCTTTGAGGGAAAGAGATTTGAGGTTGAGTATTCAGACGGAGAAAAGAAGACATACACCCTTGAAAAGAAAGCAACAGAATACGGTGAGGAATTTTTCTTCGGTGATGAAGCCTTGTATATATGGAATGATATGGAAGCCTATGAAGATGAAGCTACGGGAGAATCCGGCTATGCTGACCGTTTCTGTATTGAGTATATCGACGCTTCCATAGCCTTTTATGAAAAAAGGGTTCCCTGTCCCTACGAAAAGATTGAAATTCTGGATTATACTGTCGGTGACGGCGGCATAACGGGAGTAACCTACAAAATTACATATAAAGACGGCAGAACACTCACAAGCACCAAAACCTTCACCCCTCTCAGAGAAACAGACGGAAGTGTTATAATTGACACGGTTGGCGGCGATCAGATTACAGCCTACTTAAGCTGCTATGAGGAAGAATACTACTTCGGACTTTGGATCGGCCCGTATGAGTGGAATATAAGCGATGCGGTTGAAGGTGAAACAAGAGATATATGTGACTGCATCTGCCACGAAAACGGCATTAAATATGTCATCAGCCTTATTCTTCGCAGAATATGGGAGGTTTTCGGAATTAAAGAGTATTGTCAGTGCGGTTCATGGCATTGGTAAAGAAAATAAAAAATATTATCAATTATATCATGGAAAAGGAGGATGAGTTATGAAAAAACTCATCAAAAACGGCACCGTAGTATTTGAACACGAGGAAAAAAAGGTTGACCTTCTTATTGACGGCGAAAAGATTTCTGCCATACTTGCCCCCGGGTCTTATGAGGGCGAGGCTGAAATTATTGATGCCGAGGGACTTTATGTTATGCCGGGCACCATAGACCCCCATATGCACTTAGGTCTTTATAAGCCTTTAGGCGATGCCTTCAGATATGACACACCCCGTCAGGCTGTGGGCGGTCTGACAACCCTTATCAATTATCACAGAGGCAAGGGCAACTACTTTGAGACTGTCAGAGAAGCAATTGATGACGGTGAAAACAATTCTCTTGTGGACTTTGCCATTTCCTTGGGCCTTTGTGCCAAGGTTCATCTGACACAGATTGAAGGCTATATTCAGGAATTAGGCATCACCTCCTTCAAATTCTTCTTTGATAAGCAGGATATAGCACATCTTTTTTACGATATTCCAAAAGAGGAGGCTCTCACTCTTGATAAGGCTGACCTTTACTATATCTTAAAGCAGCTTCGTGAGATTTCTCCCAAGCTTCTGCTTTGCGTTCACTGTGAGGACCCGGATGTTTTCCGCGCCCTTGAAAGAGAACTCAGGGAAAAGGATATTGACAGATACTCCCTTGCTAATTTCGGCAAAACAAGACCAACCTTTGTTGAAACAGCCTGTGTTGCCGATTCAATGTGGATAAACAGCGTTGTTGACGGCAATATGTATGTTGTGCACACAGCGGCAGGCAGCACTGTTGAAATGTATGAGACTCTCAAGGCAAAATTCGGCGGCAATGTAACTCTCGAAACCTGCCCTCAGTATCTCACTCTTACAGACGAAGCCGAGGCAGGTCTGCTTGCCAAGGTCAATCCGCCCCTTCACGCACAGTCTGATATCGAAGCACTGTGGGAGGGTATAAGAAACGGCAGTGTCAAAACTATGGGCACAGATAATGTACCTGTAGACAAGGCAAAGAAGTACGAAAGAGGCGACGACATCTGGGGCGTTTATGTGGGCTTCGGCGGACCGGGTATGATATTGCCCGTGCTTCTCAGTGAAGGCTATCACAAGAGAAATATTCCTCTGCACACGCTGTCTCAGGTTAACAGTATAAACACGGCAAGAATTTTCGGCCTTGAAAGCAAGGGCGAAATAGCAATCGGCAAGGATGCCGACCTTGCAATTGTTGACCTCGACCTTGAACGCACAATAACACCTGAGCTTTTCGGCTACAGCGACTTCTCAATTTATGAGGGCATGACCTTCAAAGGCTGGCCGAAGTACACCATAAGCCGCGGTGAGGTCATTCAGAAAGACGGTGTTATCACTGCTGAGTGCGGCAGAGGTAAGTATATCAGAAGAACGGTTTAATACACATTTTGTTGCAGTTCGCAGGCTTAAAGGCTTGGGGACTGCAATTTTTTTGTTTTATTGTATTTTGTTAAAATTAATGCAAAAATATTGCTTTTAGGGTGTGGCTGTGATAAAATTAAAAATGGTGTATTTTGCGATGAAAGGTAAAGAACGAAATGATACACGCAACAAAAATTTTAAGCGAATTTGCATATAAGCTGAAATATGAGGATTTGCCGTCGGAAGTGACACAGACCACCAAAAAATATATTGCGGACTATTATGCCGCTGCTTTTGCAGGCATTAAGGTCAACAGGCAGTTTAACGATGCTGTGGGTGAGGTTATTCTCGATATGGGCGGAAAAGCTGAGTGTGATTTCATCTTTTCGTCAGAGCGTATTCCTGCACCTAATGCGGCATTTATGAGTGCCTGCTATGCACACGGTGCAGATATGGATGACGGCAACCGTAAGGCGATGGGCCATGTGGGCGCCCATGTTATTTCAGCTGTGCTGACACTTGCACAGACTCTTCCCGTCAGCGGCAAGGATATAATCACCGCAATTAATGTGGGCTATGAGGTCTATAACAGAGTTGCTGCGGCAGTTCAGCCGGGGCTTGTGCACAGAGGCTTTCATTCCACGGGTACTGCGGGAGCAATTGCCTGCGGTGCGGCATCTGCGAAGCTTATGGGTATGGACGAAGAGGGTATATATAACACCATGGCTCTGTCGGCAATTCAGGCAAGCGGACTTATTATCATTGCCGAAAGCGGTCAGTGCTGTAAGCCGATAAACCCTGCCAATGCGGCAAAAACAGGCATAATATCTGCAAGGATTGTTGCCAAGGGCATAAAAAGCTCAATTTATCCTCTTGAGAGCAAAAAAGGCTTTTTCCACGCTATGAGCGATGAAGTTGATGAAGAAATGATAACTCAGGGCCTTGGCGAGGTCTTCACGGTCTGCGAAAGCTATATGAAGCCGTATCCCTCATGCAGACACACTCACTGCGGTATAGAGTGTGCACTTGATATAAGACAGAGACTGCCTGAAAAAGCGGTCATAAAAGAGGTCAGGGTTTATATTTATAAAAACGCAATAGATATTGCAGGTCAGATTAAGGTGCCGCAGGTGAGCGACGATGCCAAGTTTTCCGTTCACTATTCTTTGGCTGCGGCTCTGCTCAGAGGACATTTCAATCTCAGTGACCTTGATATTTCTCATATGGATGATGAGCTGCTCAGAATAATTTCCTGCACGAGGCTGATTGATGACCCGTCAATGGAAAACCGTGATGAGGGCATAAGAGGCTGCAGAGTGGTTGTCCTTCTCAGTGACGGCAGTGAATATGAAAAGACAGTGCTCATTCCCTTGGGTGATGCAGCAAAGCCCCTTTCATGGCAGGATATAAGAGAAAAGCTGCACGGCTGCAGCGAAGGTCTATTAAGTGAAAATCAGCAGGACAGACTTATGGAAAATATTCTGTCACTTGAAAAAGCTGAAAGCATAAAAACAATTAACCTTTACAGTGTGTGATAAAGTGAAAAAACAGGAGGAAGACGAAAATGGAATCAATTGTTTCTGCATTGGCAAGGTACGCCGAAGAAAGACCTGACAGGGTAGCTGTTATTGCCAACGATAACAAAATTACCTACGGTGAGCTCTGGAAAGAGGTTCAGGGCTTTGCTTCATACATCAGCTCTTTCGGTTTTGAAAAAGGCTCAAGAATTATTGTAAAATCCGACTCGGATATATGGTTTGCCGTTTCATGCATGGCAATACATCTCAGCGGAAACACTCATGTGCCCCTTGAAAAGACAATAGGTGTGGGCGGCCTTGAGGATGTTGCCTCACAGCTGAGTGCTTCAATGGTGATTTCAAATATAGAGGCAAAGGGTGATTTTACCCTTGTTGATTCGGCTCAGGTGCGTGAGCTGGGCAAAAAGAATTACAGTGACAGTCTGAGCTTTGATTTCCCCACAAGGGATATGACCTGCGACATTATGTTCACCACAGGCACAACAGGCAAGTCAAAGGGCGTTGCCGTGTCACACAGAGCCGTAGTTGCAGTTTCTGAAAATGTTCAGTACGGCGCGGGCATAATTGAGGATAATGTCTATCTTGTTCCCGCCCCCATAAATCACGCTTCAGCTATAAGAAAGCTTTATGTGAGCATTCTCACCGGCACAACGGTTGTGCTGCTTGACGGCTTCAAGGATATCAGAAAATTCTATAAATGTATTGAGGATTACGGTGTAACCTCAATTCTTATGCCCCCTGCGGCAGTAAGAATGCTGCTTCTTCTTTCAAAGAAACAGCTTGCAAAATATTCCTCACAGCTTCATCATATTCATACAGGCTCAGCAGCCTTTCCTGAGGCTGATAAGGAAACACTCTGTCAGATTTTGCCTGAGACAAAGCTCTATTTTGCCTATGGCTCGTCTGAGGCAGGCTGTGTGAGTATGTTTGACTATTCACAGCATAAGGGCCTTATCAGCTGTGTGGGCAAGCCCAATAAAAATGCCCGCATATTTATTGTAGATGATGAGCGCAAGGAAATTAAATCCTCAAAGACCAACCAGGGACTTATAGCCATAAGCGGTGATATGACAATGCAGGGCTATTATAACGAGCCTGAGCTTACAAAGGAGGTTCTCGTTGACGGTGTGGTTTACACCAACGATATGGGCTATATTGACGAGGAGGGCTTCGTTTATATGCTGGGCAGACGCGGTGATGTCATAAGCATAGGCGGCCTTAAAATTGCTCCCACTGAGGTTGAAAATATTGTGCTTCGATTCCCGGGAATTGCAGAGTGTGCCTGCTTTGCCGTTGAGGACAGAATGGGCGGCTGTGTTCCTAAGCTTAATATAGTTGAGCAGAAGGGTGCAGATGTTGACATAACAGAGCTGAAAAAGTTTATGGCTCAGTATCTTGAAGCCTTTAAGGTGCCCAAGCTTGTTGAAAAGACAGAGGAAATTCCCAAAACAGCTAACGGTAAAATTAACCGTAAGGTGCTTAAATGAGTCACACTATTGACAATATCGAAAATATAATATAAACTATAAGAATACAGATTAAGTAAAAATTTTAAGAGGTGCAAAATGGAAAAGTTACTTGAAATACTTCAGCAAATCAGAAGTGATATCGATTTTGAAAAGGAAACAACACTCGTTGACGACGGTGTGCTTGATTCATTTGACATTGTTTCAATTGTCAGTGAGCTCACAATGGAATATGACATTGATATTTCAATTGATGATATGACTGCAGAAAACTTCAACAGTGCTGCAGCAATGCACGAAATGATTCTCAGAATTCAGGACGAGGACTGATAAAAATTTACCGTAAGCAGCTTTATGAAACAGCTGCTTATGTGTGTTAAGGAGTAAAAATTATGGCTTATACGTCATTGGGATTTCTGGCGTTTTTAGGGATTGTTATATTGGTTTACTACCTTGTGCCTAAAAAATATCAGTGGGCAGTGCTGCTCACCGCAAGCTATATCTTCTATCTTTTCAGCGGTGTGGCTCAGCTTGCCTTTATTCTCGGCACAACTGCGGTGACATATTTTGCAGCCCTGCTTATGCAAAAAAAGAGGGATGCCTATAAGGCAGAGCTTGCGGCAATAGGCCCCGAAATAACAAGAGAACAAAAGCAGGAGCTTAAAAAAGCAGTGGGCAACAAAATCCGCAGGGTGCAGTTTGCCAGTGTTATTGCAGTGCTGCTTGTGCTTGCAATTGTTAAATATCTCAACTTTGCAATTGAGAGCACTAACACAGTTTTTAATGTGCTGAATATTGACGTTTACCTGTCACCTGTTGAAAAGATGATAGTTCCCCTGGGTATTTCATTTTATTCATTTCAGGCTATGGGTTATCTTATTGATATCGGCAGAGGCAGATATGCCGCTGAAAAGCATTTCGGCAGGCTTGCACTTTTCCTGTCATTCTTCCCCACAATTGTGCAGGGACCTATCAACCGTTACGGCGATTTAGGTGTGCAGTTTAATAAAGAGCACAGCTTCGATTATGATAACCTGAAATACGGTGCTCAGCTTATGCTCTGGGGCTTCTTTAAAAAGATGGTTATTGCTGACCGCGCAGCTCCTGCTGTTGCTGCAATTTTCAGTGAGAACTATGCTGATTATAACGGTTCGGTTTATTTCTTCGGTATGCTTATGTATGCCCTTCAGATCTACGGTGACTTCTCGGGCGGTATTGATATTGCACGAGGTGCCGCACAGACTCTCGGCTTTAATCTGCCGCAGAACTTTGAGAGACCCTATTTCTCAACGAGCGTTGCAGATTATTGGAGAAGATGGCATGCCACTCTCGGTGCATGGATGCGTGAATATGTGTTCTATCCCGTTATGCTCTCAAAGCCGCTGACAAAAATCAGCAAGGCACTGAGAAAGGCAGGCAAGGCTAAGCTTGCAAAGCTGGTACCCTCAGTAGTAACACCCTTTGTGGTTTTCTTCCTTATAGGTATATGGCACGGTGCTAACTGGAAATATGTTGCTTTCGGCTTATATAATGCCACAATAGTTGCAGGCAGTGTTGCTCTTGCACCTGTTTTCAAAAAAACTATTGAAAAGCTTCATATAAACACTGAAGCCTTCAGCTGGAAGCTCTTTACAATAGTGCGCACCTTCCTTGTGCTGGGCATTTCAAAGATACTTGTCAAGTCACCGGGGCTTAAGGCTGCACTTCATATAATAAAGAGTATTTTCACTGAGGTTGATTTAGATTTTGTTTTCGGACTTGACGGAAAGATTTTCACCTTCGGCATTGACGAGAAGAATATGTTTGTGCTCTTTGTTGCAGTGCTGATTCTTTTTGGTGTCAGCGTGCTGCAGGAAAACGGCATGAAGATGCGCGAGACTCTGGCAAAGCAGAATATAGCTTTCCGTTGGGCAGTGTATTTTATAGCCTTGATATTTGTGCTTGTTTTCGGTGTTTACGGCCCTGCCTATAATGCTGCAGACTTTATCTACGGGGCTTATTAAGGGAGGAATAAAACTATGAAAAATAAAAAGTTAGTTCGCTCTCTTGTTTTTGCGGTGCTTGTTTTTGCACTTATACTCACTCTTTGCGATTTATTCGAATACGGCAATGACCACGCCTCACAAAGAATTGAGACCTATCAGCAGCTGGAAAAAAACACGGTTGATGCTGTTTTTGTCGGTACCAGCGGTATGGACAGATATTGGATAGGCCCCAAAGCTTTTGAAGAAAATGGTATAACGGCATATTCCCTTTCAACTGAGGCAATGCCCACATGGCTTTTAAAGAGTATGCTCATTGAGGCAACGGACAACCAGTCGCCCAAGCTTGCTATAATAGATATGCGTTCCTTTATGCTCAGCTATGACGGCGGTGAAATCAACGATGTACGCTCAAGAAGAGTTATCGATGTGCTCGATTTCTTCTCATACAGCAGGCTTAACGCAATCCACAGGACTCTCAAGGTACTGAGCAAATGGGACGACGACACCTCACGCTTTGATATGTCTTTCTTCTTCTCGTTTATAAGGTACCACAGCCTCTGGGAGGAGGAAAGCTTCAGCTTTGACGAGCTTAAGGACCCCGAGTCGAAATATATGGGCTTTTATGTGCATGAAAATCTCTCAATAGCTCCCATCAGCAAAATAGGTGCAGATGTGACCACTCAGGAGAGAGAGCCTCTTGACCCGCTTTGTGAGCAGCAGCTCTATGAGCTTCTTGACTATGTTGCAAAGCAGGACTATGAGGTGCTTTTCCTTGACACACCCCATTGCTATAATGAGCTTGAGGCAAAGCGTATGAACACCTTGTGCGACATTCTTGACGAGGAAGGTGTCAGCTACTTCGTGCCCGGTGTAGACAGAGAGTTATATGACCTTGAGACTGATTTTTATAACGACGGCCATGTAAACTATTACGGTGCCGAGAAGTTCACTGAGATGTTTGCCGAATATCTCACCGAAAACTATGACCTGCCTGACCGCAGAGGCGACGAGGACTGCGACGATTGGGTAGGGGTATATGATGTAATCAAAGCTCAGATTAAGAAATTTGAGCAAGCCGCAGAAAAATGATTTAAAATGTACGCGAGAAAGGGGAGTGCCTTGTGAAGGTGCTCCCCGCCATTGTTATTCTTTTATAATGCAAACGTAAGGACACGGCGTGCTGTGTCCTTACAATTTTTCTTTTTACATTTTCCTTGCAAATATCTTTAAAAATTATCGATATAAATATTGACGAAAAATGCAACTTATGCTATCCTACCTATGAGCTTATGCTCCTTGGAACTACTCAGAACGGTAGGCGGCAGTCTTTTTGCAAAGAGACTGAGACTCTTTGATTACATAGAAACCCGTAAGGGAATTTGTATCAAAAGAGGTGATTACTATGACAGAGGCAACTCTTGTTTTAGTTATCATTTTCTTATTAGTGCTTTTAATTAAGGACTAAACATAAAGAAAACAACCGCCTAAAATGCTGAATAGGGCGGTTGTTTTCTATAACCTACTTATTCGGACTGCCGCTTATCGGGTAGTTCCTTGTTCTTACAGTTATATTATATACCCGTTGCCGCTTGTTGTCAAGCGTTTTTGTTTTTTGCCTTCTCCTATGGTAGGGGAAGGCCTTCTTTTTACATTTTCCTTGCAAATATCTCTAAAAAATTATCGATATAAATATTGACGAAAAATGCACTTAGTGGTATTATTATTATGTATAATTGGAGTCGTATACTCGGCTTTAGGAACAATAGGCTTAAGGTGATTTTTCTTCATCGGCAAAAAGTGCAGGGAGGTCAGTTGCGCTCGGTGAAAAAGGACTGCTGAAAGCCGGAAAAATTAACCTCTCCGTCAGCCTTGCGGCTGCCACCTCTCCTTTCAGGAGAGGCTGACTGACGAAGTGAAAGGCTGCTGCAAAAGGCTCTTTTTAAAGGAGAGCTGTCACGAAGTGACAGAGAGGTCAAAATTTACATCTTACAAGGAGATGATGTTTATGAAAAAAACATTCAAAAAATCAATATCACTCATCATGGCAGTAATTATGGTTATGTCATGCTGGGTTTGGGTTGCACCGCAGAAGGCAGAGGCGGCTGCGGGATCATACTATGTAAGAGTTTATTACAATCTTACTGACTATGGTGATGATGATGACTGGCTTGGAGACCCTGTTGACTATACAGGACCGACAATGACAGATATAGGTGCTGGTATGACACTTTATCATAAGTCGATGAATGGAACCGGTGTCGATGACTCAGATGATAAAAATATGAAAGAGGACATTTTTCCAACAGGCAAAAATGGTGCGGATAATGTTAATGTAAATGATCATGTATATTTCGAAGGGGTAGGCTTTCCTACAAGTATACAGTTTTATTGCAAAGCCGGTGGCACTGATTATGCAGAGTGGTATATAACAAAAATTACTGTTGCTGCGAACAGTAGTGCGACAGAACATACTATTTGGAGTGGTAAGGTAGGTTGTGCTTATGGTGGTAGTGCATGGCAGGGAGAAATAAGTACAAGTGGTTTCACATCTCACAGAAAAGGTGCTGGAACATGGACTCAAACAAGTGACACTTCAAAATGGATATATCCTTATGCAAATACAAGCACTGTAACTTGGAATCCTACTACTCTTACTGCAATGACTTGTCCTGAAACTGCAAGTGATGCTGCTGCAACGCAGTCTGTATCTGTAACCGTGAAAGATCAGTACGGTGTTCAGATGTTTGATCCTACATGGTCTATTAGCGGCAACATTAAGACAACAGGTCTTAGCGTAAGTCCTACTACCAGTAGCGGTTCAACAACCATTAATGTAACAAGTTCAGCCAATTTATTAAATACAACAAACTCCCAGACTGCAACTATAAAGGCTACATGGAGCACACCAAACAGCACTGGCAACACCAGTAAGTCTGCTACTATAACTTGTACAATTAATGACGCGGAATATGATGCAACTTTTACAGGTCACAGGAACGCTGATGGCACAGTACAGGAAGATTATGTAGATCAATTTCAATATGGTGTGCCTCCAACACCGCCGACAGCATATAACTACAGCGAAGGCGACTATGATTATACCTTCACAGGCTGGAATCCTTCAGCTACTACAGGTATAACAGCAGATACAACATATACAGCTGTTTATAGCAAGAGCGAATTTATTGAAGCTGACTATACAGAAGTTGACAAAGCTATTGCAGATGCCAATGCAATAAAGGCACAATACGGCACAGAGTATGAGCTTAAATATACTCTTGCAAGTCGTGTTGCACTTGATAGTGCTATAAATGCAGTTGTTAGGGGTAAGGGTAGAACTCAGCAGGACACAGTTGACGGCTATGCCGAGGCTATTAATAATGCTATAGCTGCTCTTGAGCCTAACAAGTTTGATGTTATCTTCCTTGACAGATTCGGCGCAATTCTCCTGTATGAAAAGAATGCAGAATATAAAACGGAAGTTACAGCACCCACATTCCCCGAAGAGCAGAAAGAATATCATGATGCCAACAACCACTATACCTACACCGGTTGGGATTCGGAAGAATATAAATCAGTTCTTGACGACCTTGTAATTTCTCCTGTTTACACAGCAGAGGCTCACGATTGGTTGATTGAAACTGTTACCTCAACCTGCGTTCAGGCAGGCACACAGAAATACACCTGTAAGGTCTGCGGCTATGTTAAATATGACGGCGGCACAGACCTTGGCGACCATGTGTGGGCAAGCGATTTCACAGTTGATTTAGAGCCTACCTGCACACTTCCCGGTTCAAAGTCAATCCACTGTACCCTTTGTGATGCACAGAAGGATATAACAGCTATTGACCCCCTCGGTCACAACTGGTCATCACAGTCAGTTGCCGTTGAAGCTACTTGCGGCAAAATAGGTATTATGACAAAGGTTTGTGACGATTGCGGTGTTTGTGAGCACACAATGATAGATGCTCTTGAGCATGATTATGTTGAGACAGTTGTTGCCCCCACCTGCACAACCAAGGGCTACACAGAATATATCTGTCAGAGAAGCGGCTGCGGTTTTACATACAGAGACAATTACACAGATGTTACAGCACATCGCTTCGGCAACTGGGAAACTGTCTACGCAGCAGCCTGCGAGGTTGAAGGCTTGGAAAAGAGAGTCTGCGCTGATTGCGGCTTTATGGAGCTTCAGACAACAGCAGCTCTTTCACACATCACTCCCGACAGCTGGACAGTAATAACAAGTGCAACCTGCACAGGCACAGGCTATCAGGTTAAAAACTGTACCCTTTGCGGTCTGCTCATGGATAGCGAAGTGGTTAAAAAGCTCGGCCACGCTTACACTGTAACATCAGAAACACAGGCAAACTGTACAGAAGCAGGTGTTAAAACAGAAACCTGCTCACGTTGCGGTGATGTAAATAAAACTGTTACTCAGCCCACAGGTCACACCTATGACAGCGGTGTTCACACAGAGTCAAGCTGCACATCAATCGGATTTACAAAATACACCTGTGCTTGCGGTCACTCATATATCGTCTTTGATAACGATGCCGGCACAACAGGTCACGATTTCAGCGGCGCAGAAACAATAACAAAGCAGGCAACCTGCACAGAAGAAGGCTATAAGACAGTTGAGTGTGCTAATGAGGGCTGCACAGCCACAACAACAGTTGTTATCCCCAAGCTCGGCCACAATATGAAAGCCGGCACAGTAGTAGCTGCAACCTGCACAACAAGCGGCTACACACCCTACACCTGTGATAACGGCTGCGGCTACACATATAATGTGTTTGATGCTGATGCACTCGGTCACGATTATGTCGGTCAGGTTACAACTGAGGCAACCTGCACCACCGACGGCGAAATGACATACATCTGTCAGAATGACAGTAGCCACACATATAAAGAGACAATTCCTGCAACAGGTCATAATTATGTTAAGGGTACTGTTACAGATGCTACCTGCACCACACCTGCAACAGAGGTTTACACCTGTGCTTGCGGCGAGACCTACACAAAGTATGTTGCACCATCCAACGGTCACTCATGGGGTGATTGGGTAAAGGTTCAGGATGCAACCGAAGATAAATACGGCATTGAAAAGAAAGTCTGCTCAGTTTGTCAGGCAGAAGAACTCAGAACAACTCAGCCTATCGGTGACCACGAGTTTACATCTGAGATCACTAAGCAAGCAAACTGCACTGAGGACGGTGAAAAGAAATACACCTGTCAGAAGCATGCAGATTGCTCTGCAAATTACACCGAAACAATTCCTGCACTCGGCCATAAGGAAAAATTAGTTTATATCGCAGCTACATGCACCTCCACAGGTAAAGCACAAATCGTCTGCGAAACCTGCGACGCTGAGCTTTCAGCTGCCCAGACAATTCCAATGCTCGCTCACACCTACGGCAGTGGTACAGTGACAACACCTGCCACTTGCACAGAAGACGGCGTTATGACTTACATTTGTACTGCTTGCGGTGCACAGAGAGAAGAGACTATCGAAAAAACAGGTCACTCACTTTCATCACAATATAATGCTCCTTCCTGCACTCAGGCAGGCTCAATCGTTACAACCTGCAGCAAGTGCAGCTACACAACAACCGAGTCAATTCCTGCAGCAGGTCATAAGCTGGAAGTAAAAGTTGTTGACTCAACCTGCACCACAAAGGGTACAGTAACAGAAAAGTGTACTGTTTGCGATTATGAAAAAGTGACAGAGCTTGAGCTTAAAAACCATAAGTTCGGCGGCACTGCTATCAGCGAAACAGAGGCAACCTGCACAACAGACGGTGAAAAGACCTTCAAGTGTGAGACCTGCAATGAAGAAGTAACTGTAACTACTCCCAAGCTCGGCCACTCATATCCCGACGAATGGAAAACCGTTAGTGAGGCTGATTGCACAACAGACGGCAAGAAAACAAAGACTTGCGTTACTTGCGGTGATGTAATCACAGAGGTTCTTCCCAAAACAGGTCACAATTGGGGTGCATGGGTCAAGGTTGATGCAACCAATGACACAGACGGCTCATGGAGTCGCACCTGTCAGAACGATCCTAATCATGTTGAAACGGTGGTTATCCCCAAGGGCGGTCATGCATTTGAAAATGCACCTGAAATTACAAAACCTGCTTCCTGCACAGAAGAAGGCAAAGCAGTTTACAAGTGCTCCGCACACGAAAATTGCGGCGTAACAGTTGAGGTTGCTCTCGCAGTTATCCCGCATACAATAATAACAGAAGAAAAGGCTGCAACTTGCACAGAAAAAGGCTATGTAAAAACAGTCTGCTCAGCTTGCGGTGAAGTCTTCACAAACGAAGACAGAGAAATCGTGCCTCACACCTATGACGGCGGCACTGAATTTGAAGCAACCTGCACCACAAGTGGCTACACACTTTACAAGTGCACTGCTTGCACCGATGAAATCAAGATTTATGATGAAAGCAAGCCGGCAACAGGCCACAGCCTTGTTGAGGGTGCATCAACAGCCACATGCACAAACGAAGGTCTTATGACTCTCACTTGTGAGAATTGCGACTACAGCGATACAGTCAGTGTTCCTGCCCTCGGCCACAATTATGTTGAGGCTGCTGACGAGGCAACAGAAGCAACCTGTGCAGCACCTGCAACCAAGACCTATAAGTGCTCATGCGGTGCCGCCTACACAATTTCAGTGGGCAATAAGACCGAAGACCACAAATGGGACGACACAAAGTGGCAGGTTATCGAGAGCGCAACAGAAAGCTCAATCGGTTACAAGACAAACGCTTGTACCGTCTGCGGTCAGCTCAAGGTTGAAACAATTGAAGCAACCGGCGAGCATAGCTTTATCGGCGGCGAAGTTGTTGATAAGCAAGATGCTACATGTACTGAAAACGGTTATGAAATCCGTAAGTGTTCTGTACACACTGATTGCGGTGAAACCACAGAAATTACACTTTATGCTACAGGCCACAAAGAGAATCTTGTTTATACACCTGCAGACTGTGATACAGCGGGCAGCACAAAGATAGTTTGCAGCGTATGCGGTGCAGAGCGTGACGAAAAGACAATTCCCGCACTCGGTCATTGGTGGAGCGAAGGTGCAATTACAAATGCAACCTGCGCAGAGGCAGGCAAGATTGAATACACCTGCACACGCGATAATTGCACAGCAACAAAAGAAACTGTAATTGCAACCAACGCTAACGCACATCAGTATGAAACTACAGTTACAGCACCCACCTGCACAGCTACAGGCTTGGTTATAACTAAGTGTAAGCTTTGTGATAAAACAACAACTGAAAAAGTTCTCGAAAAGGTTGAACATAACTGGGGTGCACCTGTGGTTACAGCTGCAACCTGTGAAAAGGACGGCAGTAGGGTTTACACCTGCACTGTCTGCAGCGCAACAAAGACAGAGGTCATTGCAAAAACAGGCCACAATTGGGGCGATTGGGAAGTAACAACCGAGTCAACCAACACCACAGAGGGTGTTCTCACACGCGAATGTGCAAACGGCTGCAAGGAAGAAGTTAAATTCCCCGCAGGTGGACACAATCTTGTTGAAGACACAGATAAGTATGTTGCACCCACCTGCACACAGACAGGTACAAAGGCTTACAAGTGCTCCGCACATGAAAATTGCGGCATTTCACTTGAGGTTACACTCGATAAAATTCAGCACACATTTACAACAACCAAGAAGGATGCAACCTGCACAGAGGAAGGCGAAGTTGTAACAAAATGCGACTGCGGCGAGACATATAAGACAGTTATCCCTGCAACGGGACACACCTTAGATGAGGGTACTGTAACAGCAGCAACTTGCGAAAATGAAGGCAAGATAGTTTACAGCTGTACTGCAGCGTATTGCACCTATAAGAAGGAAGTTGTTCTTACAAAGCTTCAGCATAACTATATTGCAGGTACTCCCGAAGCTCCCACCTGCATATCAAGCGGCTACACACCTTATAAGTGTGAAACCTGCGAGTCAAGCTATGTAATAATCACAGCACCTGCAAAGGGTCACGAATTTGATGAGTTTGTTTCATCAACAGCAACTTGTCTTACAGCAGGTACAATGACACTCAGATGTGATTGCGGTGTCGAGATGCTTACATCAGTTCCTGCACTCGGTCACGATTATAAGCTTCTCTCAACAACTCCTGCAACCTGTGCCGACGAAGCAACAGAAACCTATAAGTGTACACGCTGTGAAGCTGAATATACTGTTTCAGTCGGCTCAAAGACAATTGAGCATGATTGGAACGATTGGAAAACAGTAGAACAACCCTCATATACCTCAATCGGCTACAAGACAAGAACCTGTAAGATTTGTGGCAAGCTTGAGGTTGAAACAATCGAAGCAACAGGTGAGCATAAGTTTATTGACGGTGAAGTTGTTGCAGCAGAATCAAAGGCTGCAACCTGTACCGAAGACGGTTATGAGACCCGTAAGTGTTCTGTTCATACAGGTGAAAACGCTTGCGGTGAAAAGGCAGTGTTTACTATTTCAAAGCTCGGTCATACCGAAGAACTGCAGTATCAGGCAGCTACCTGTGCGGCAGCAGGCTATGCAAAGATTTATTGCACAACATGCCACACAACCCTCAAAGAAGAAGCAATTGATAAGCTCGAGCACGCATGGGGCAATGCAGCGGTAACTCTTTCAGATTGCCAAAATACAGGTAAGGTAGAGTTTACCTGCACCTATGCAGGCTGTAACGAGGCTCACACAGTAACACTTCCCGTAAATCCTGATGCACATACTCCGAAAACAACAGTTACACCTGCAAGCTGCACACAGGCAGGCAGCTCGGTAACAGTTTGTGAGAAGTGCAGCAAAGAGCTTGTTAAGACAGAGCTTGCTAAGCTTCAGCACAATTGGAGCAATTGGACAGTTACAACCGAAGCAACAAATTCAGCAGAAGGCACAATGACACGCAGCTGTCTGAACAGCGGCTGCAATGAAGAAGAAACTGTTAATTTCCCGGCAGGCGGACATAAATTCGGTAATGCTCCCGACAGTATAGAGCCTGCAACCTGCACAGCAAAAGGCACTGCAACATATAAGTGTACCGCACATGCAGATTGCGGAGTTGAAATTACCGTTACACTCGACGAAATCCAGCATACATTCAAAACTGATAAAAAGGATGCAACCTGCACTGATACAGGCTTTATTAAGGTATACTGTACTGCTGACGGCTGCACCGAGACACTCGTAGACATAACAACAGGCAAGCTCGCTCATGAGTTTGAAAAAATCGGTGAGGAAGCTCCCACCTGCACATCAAGCGGCTACACAGAATATAAGTGTAAGAACTGCGAAGAGAGCTATAAGGCTATTGGCGATAATGCAAAGGGTCACAGCTATGAAGAGCTTGAAAACTCCTCAACAGCCGATTGCACAAACGCCGGCACCAAGACACTCAAGTGTACAGTTTGCGGCAAGGAGCTTCAGGTTAATGTTCCTGCACTGGGACACGACTGGAAAGCAGGCACTGTAACAAAGGCTCCCACATGTAAGGACAAGGGCGAAATCAGCTTTGAATGTTCAAGATGCAGTGACACAAGAACAGAAGAGCTTCCCACAATCAGCCATGAGCTTACAACAGTTACAAAGGATGCAACCTGCACAGAAGACGGCTCAGTAGTAACAACCTGTAAGTATTGCGATTATAAAGAAGAAAAGACCATTGCTAAGAAGGGTCACACCTGGGCTGATACAGCAACATCAACTGTACCGGCAAAATGTGAAGAAGCAGGCTCAGCAACATATGATTGTGTAAACTGCGATGAAACCAAGACAGAAACAATTCCTGCACTCGGCCACGTTTATGTGGCAGGCAATAAGGTAGAACCCACTTGCACAACAAGCGGCTACACGGTTTATACCTGTAAGAATGATGCAAGTCACACATATAATGTATATGATGCATCAAAGCCTGCAAAGGGTCACTCCTTCGGTGAGTGGACTGTTGTAACAGCTGCAACCGAGACAACAGAAGGTCTTAAGGAAAGAAAGTGTGCCTGCGGTGAAACAGAACAGGAAAAGATTCCCGCAATGATGCACAATATGGTTGAAACAGACAGCCAAGACTCAACCTGCACAAGTAACGGTTATATAACCTACAAGTGCGACACAAAGCACGACGGCGTTACTTGCACATATACACTCACAGTTACACTTCCCATGATTGCACACACTCTCACAACTGATGTTGAAGCTGCAACCTGCGAAGAAGCCGGTAAGGTAGTGACCACCTGCGCAAAATGTGACACAGTTAATATTGAATCAACCATTCCCGCTATGGGTCACGCCTGGGACGAAGGCAAGGTGACAACAGAAGCAACCTGCACAGCAGAGGGTGAAATGACCTTCACCTGTCAGCATGATGCAAGCCATACCTACACCAAGCCCATTGAAAAGAAACAGCATGATTTTGTTGCAGGCACTAAGGTAGAAGCAACCTGCACAGAAAGTGCATACACACCCTATAAGTGTAAAAACTGCACAGAAAGCTATGAAATCATTGAGGGCGATGCACTCGGTCACGAGTACATCATCGGTGAGTCAACTGCAACCTGTGAAAAGGCAGGCATAATCAAAATTACCTGCAGCAGATGCAGTGAGGTTATCATAGTTGATGTTGCGGCACTCGGTCACAAGTGGGGTACCGGTAAAGTGGTTAAGCAGCCCACCTGCTCAGCAGAAGGCGAAATCGAATACACCTGTGAGAGATGCGGCGGCAAAAAGACTGACAAGCTTCCCACAGTAGAGCACGATTATGAAACAGTTACAACTGATGCAACCTGCACAGAAGACGGCTCAGTAGTAACAACCTGTAAGAATTGCGATTATAAGAAGACAGAAATTATCAAGGCTAAGGGCCACACATGGGCAGATACACCTGAATCTACAGTACCTGCTAAGTGTGAAGAAAAGGGCAGCGCAACCTATAAGTGTGAAAACTGCGGCGAAACAAAGACAATTGAAATTCCTGCACTCGGTCACATTTATGAGGCTAAAGATGTTATAGCTCCCACCTGCACCACAAGCGGTTATACAGTTTATGTCTGTAAGAATGATGCAAATCACAAATATAACGTTTATGATGCTTCAAAGCCCGCTGTACCTCACGATTTTGGTGAATGGGCAGTTGTAACAAATGCAACTCAGGAAACAGACGGCCTTGAAAGAAGAGAATGTAACAACTGCGATGCTTATGAGGAAAAGGTTATTCCTGCTATGAAGCACAATATGGTTGTTGTTTCAACAAAAACTGCAACATGCACCTCAGAAGGCGAGATAGTTTATAAGTGCGAAACAAAGCACGACGGTGTTGTTTGTGATTACACACTTACTGTTGTAACCTCAAAGATTGCACACACACTCAAGACAGTTGTAACAGACGCTACATGTGATATAGCAGGCTCAGTAGTAACAAGCTGTGAAAACTGTGATACAGTTAATGAAACAACCCTTATTCCTGCACTTGGCCACAAGTATATCGGTACCGAAACAAAGGCTGCTACCTGCACAGAAAACGGCATTATGACATATATCTGCCAGAACGATGCTACTCACCAGTACACAGAAACTATTCCTGCAACAGGCCACAGCTATAAGGCAGTTCTCACTGCTCCCACCTGCACGGCAGAAGGCTATACAACCTACACCTGCGGTTGCGGTGACAGCTATAAGGATAACTATGTTGCTGCTCTCGGCCACAGCTTCGGTTTATGGACAGACACAGGCAGTGATGATGTTCACACACGCTACTGCTCAAGATGTGATGCTACTGAAACTCAGGCACATGCATGGGATGAAGGCGAGATAATTACAGCTCCCTCATTTAACAATGACGGCGAAATGCTTTACACCTGCTTAATTTGTGGCGGTACCAAGATAACAGGCATTGATGCCGATATTGACGAAAACGCTCCCACAGGTGAAATCAAGTGGAATGCAACACTTTGGAACGACTTCCTGAGCGTAATCACCTTCGGCACATATGTAAACTATGATGTCAAGCTTGAGATTACAGCACAGGATAAGGAAACAGGCATAAACAGCATTGAATATTATGTTGCTGACAAGGCGCTCACTCTTGATGAGGTGAAGGCTCTGACAAGCTGGAAAGAATATGACAGTGCAAATAAGCTCACTGTCAGTTCACAGGATGCTGCAAAGGTTGTTGTCTATGCTAAGATAACAGATAAGTCCGGCAATGCAACATATATCAGCACAGACGGTATCGTATTTGATACAGTTGCTCCCGTGCTCGGCATTGAAGCTGATAAGGGCAACACTCAAACAAATATTTACTGCACACCTGTAACAGTGGTGGTTAACGATGCTAATATCAGCCATGCAATTTACGACGGCAAGACAGTAGCTCTCACAACAGATAAATTCTATTGCAACGAGGCAGGAGCTCATACTCTTACAGTCTTTGATAAGGCAGGCAACAGCACTGATATCAGCTTCACAATCAATGCTGCACACACATGGACTAAGGCACCGCTTGCTGACGATTCCAACCTTAAGACTGCAGCAACCTGCGAAGATAAGGCAGTTTACTATGTTGCTTGCTCAGTCTGCGGTGAAATCGGTGAAGAAACCTTTGAATACGGCAGTGCAGCGGGTCACAATTATAAGGGTACTGTTACAGTTCCTGCAACCTGTGAGGAAGACGGTGTAATGACATACATCTGTCAGAACGATAACAGCCACACCTATACAGAGCTTATTCCTGCTTCGGGTCACACAGAGCTTGCGGCAACTGAGGAAAACAGAAAAGAAGCCACTTGTGAAGAAAACGGCTATTATGAGCTGGCTGTTTACTGCGGTGTATGCGGTGAAGAGCTTGACAGAACAAGCCATGTAATCCCCGCAACGGGACATAACTACATCGGCAGTGTAACCAAGGCTCCCACCTGCACTCAGGAAGGTGTAATGACCTATGTTTGTGCAAACGATTGGAAGCACGCTTACTCAGAAGAAATTCCTGCTCTTGGCCACACAGACGAAAACAATGATTGCACCTGTGAGGTTTGCGGTGAAAAGTGCTGCCTTGATTCAAATCTCTATGTAAGAGTAGTTGAGCCGAGCTGCACAACGAAGGGCTACTCAGTTCGTACCTGTAAGAACTGTAAGAGCGAAACCAAGACAGAAATTCCTGCTCTGGGTCATAAGGAGGTTGTAACTTATGTTGATGCAACCTGCAATAAATACGCTCATAAGATTATCACCTGCTCCGCTTGTGACAATTATTATGAAGAAATTTACACCGATAACGCTTATGCACCTCATGCAGTTGTGGTTGTACCCGGCAAGCCAGCTACCTGCGTATCAGACGGTTACACAGAATATGAGAGATGCGTAAACTGCGGTATGGTAACCCAGGCTCAGACTCTTTATAAAGAGGATGTTCCCCATGTTGATGCAGACGGCAACGGCAAGTGCGATGTCTGTGACGGCAAGTTCTTCACTGACACAAAGACATGCAACTGTCTGTGCCACGGAACCGGCATCAAGGGCTTCCTTTACAAGATTGCTCTGTTCTTCTGGAAGATATTCAAGATGAATAAGTCCTGCGCTTGCGGAACTGTACACTATTAATAAAATGCAAGGAACTCCCAAAACGGGAGTTCCTTTTGCGGTGCCGAATAAAACAAAACATGCTTTTGAGATGTTAAGCAGACAAAAAATGTCGGCAGGGTACATAGACAACACAATAGTCGGTCAGTGTATCGTTGAGCGAAAATCTATTGACAAGGGGAGAGTTTTGTGTTAACATTATGTTAACAAAGAAGAAAGGAGATTAAAGCTTATGATGGTAATTCTTGCAGCTCTTTCCGATGTGGTTTATTTCATAAAGAAGTTTTTTGACGACATTATCGCTAAACTTACAGGCGGCGAAGAATAATACATAAAAAGGACCGATGCAAATCGGTCCTTTCAGACTGTCGAAAAAGTCCAGGATTAACTGGGCTTTTTATCATATTTATGGTATAATAAATATGGTGATGAAAATGTTAGAAGAAAAAAGAACAGGCGAAAATAGAAATGACGGAGAAATAGTATGTTTGGATATGTTA
>JAFQLV010000082.1 GCA_017396515.1 Clostridia bacterium
GCCCGCAGTCAATGCGCCCTCATAAAAACCAATGCCCAGCGCAAGTCCCACAGCGGCAGCTGCCCAAAGGCCTGCTGCTGTTGTAAGGCCCTTGATCTGATTTCGTTTTGTCACATCTGAATTGTTCTTTCCCTTGGCAAAGTACATCTGAGAAAGCTCAAGGTCAGACACCATAAAGGAAATGCAGCCTATTGCAAAAATAAGAGCGAAAACGGCACTTGTCTGTATGTAGATGAGCACTGACAGACCGGTGGTGTAGCCCAGTACAAGAGCATAAATGCTGACAAAGGGCCTGAATTTGCCGAAATCCTGATGGGTAGGTTTTTCCATAATGAGATTGAAAGCCACCATAAATAAGCCAAAGCCCACGGGGATAAGGTGCTGCAACGCTGTCAGTTCAATTTTCTGATGCAGTGACCACATATAGAAGAAGTGACCAAGACCGAAGCAGATAAAGC
Source organism: Clostridia bacterium (assembly GCA_017396515.1). Classification (GTDB taxonomy): domain Bacteria; phylum Bacillota; class Clostridia; order Oscillospirales; family Acutalibacteraceae; genus UBA6857. Next base: position 459 of record JAFQLV010000082.1, read on the forward strand.
CGATTCTGAGATAGTTGTCCTTGTGCTCGTCATACATCCATTTCTGGTCGAGATAGATGTCACCCTTAAGACCTAACACACCTGCAATAAGCACGGGAATGCCGAAGAGGACACTGTCCGGGTTTGAAAGAATTGCAAAAGCTCCTGCAAGCAGATAGCAAACACTGACAAAGCTCTTGACAAAAAGGCCTTTAATGCATCTTCCTTTTCTGCATAAGGCAATATAAGCTGCAAGCAGTACCGCACCTGCGGCACATGAAATGTACATTAATGCTGTCATAATAAATTCTCCTCACCATAAAATTTTAATTACAACATCGGTTCTCTGAAATGTACAGTTGAAATATTCAGATAAGCAGTAGCCTGAAATTATGCGTCGATCTCGATTCCTCTTTCTTTTCTCTTGTCAGCAAGCTCAGAAATAATTCTCTGCTTTTCTTTGCCTGCAATTTTATAGAAGAACATAGGAATTGCACAAAGCAGCATGCTGATACCGGGTACTATTGATACGAGTGAGAACATTGCAAAACGAAGATTATCGGGCATTTCGAGAGCAGAAACAACTGCTGTTGATGAGAGCATCTGTGAAGGCTCAAGACCAATAACCATATACATAATAACAATGCCTGAGGTTGCAAAGGCATTACCGATTTTGTTTATGAAGCCCTGACAAGCGGCACCGAGTGCATTGTCACGGAAGCCGGTGGTAAGCTCCATATAATCAAGACAGTCGCAAATCATAGCAAAGCAGACTGTGTTGATAACGCCAAGCGGGATGCAGGAAATGATAATGAAAGGAATGCATGCATAAAGATTCATTGTGAACCAACCCACAAGAGTTGTTACAATGCTTGCGGCAAAGCCTGCAAGGCAGCTTACGATAACCAGCTTTTTATAGTCAATTTTCTTCATAAGCTTAGGCATAAGAAGTGTTGCACCGAAAAGACCCACGATTGAGCTTATCTGGAACACTGTCTTAACAGTTGAAATGCTTGATTCAATTGCGGCAATTCTTTCTGCTTCTGTTGCAAGTGTTGCAAGGTCGGGACCTATGTAGAAGGAGTAACGGGCAACATGAATTGCAGCTGCCGAAACCATATAACGACCGCTTGAAAGAACACCCATAAGAAGCACAAGCACAAGAGGCTTGCATTTGAATATGCGTGCAAGCTGAGAAGGCTCGCCTTTCTGGCGCTTATGAGAGGGCATTTTAACTCTTTCTTTAACACCGGTGCACACAAATGAGTAAAGAATTGTGCCGAGGCCAACTGTTACGATAGCCATAACAAGATACTTTTTCTTCTGCACTTCAAGGGGGTCAGGTGTAACCTCCTGAGCCTTTACCCACGCAGCCATAATAAGACCGACAACAAGGAAAAGCACTTCAGGAACGGCCGAGCCGATGCTGTTGAAGATTTTGCTGATAGAAATTACTGAGCTTCTTTCTTCGGAATCGGGTGTAATAACATTGGGAAGACCCCAGAAGGATACATCGCCTACCGTGTAAATCATACCCCAAGCAACATAAACAATTGCTGAGTAAATCATAAGCTCGGTTTTTTCAAGGTTGGGGCTTAAATACATAAGCAGTGTTACAATTGCCACAGGAATAAGGGCGAAGCGGATAAAAGGAATCATCTTGCCGCTTTTAAGGTTACTTCTGTCAACAATCATACCCATAAGAGGGTCATTGATTGCATCCCATACTCTTGCCATAAGCATAAGCAGAAGCACAAACATGGGTGTAAGCTGAAGGACATTAAGATAATAGTCACTGATATAGCTTGACATAAGGGCGTATATCATACCCTGACCCATGCCGGCAACACAAAAGGCTGTCAGCTCTTTTTTGGGCACATATTTCTTCTTTTCCATAGGAACCTCCTAAAGTGCATAAAAGCACATTCTTTTGACATATTTTAACATATTTATTAATAATTTGCTACGAGGTAAACTAATAATTAAAATTATTTAAGTGTAGAAAATTGAGTCTGATTTTTGTGCCTTTTGACGAAACTTTTGCATTGAGTTGAAAAGTGCACCAAAATGATATATCATTATTACATCTATATGGAAAGTAGGAAGTTGATATGAAAGAACCCTGCAAGTATTTCAAAGAGACCTTTGCCTTTAAAAGTGAAAGCAAAACCGACGAAAGCTATACAGTGAAAAAGAACCGTGTAAGGCTTTCTGTACTTACCGACCGTCTGCTCCGTGTTGAGGTTGATAAAAAAGGTGAGTTCACCGATGCTCCCACACAGTGTGTTATCTGCCGCAGCTTTGCAACGCCTCAGTTTAAGGTGGTTGAGGACGGCGATACACTCATAGTTATAACAACAAAAACTATATTCAGATATGATACCAGAAAAGAGATCATGGCAGGCATATCACTTCGTGGCGGCAAGAACCTGACCGAGTATAAGTCGGGCAATCTTAAGGGTACCTACAGAACCCTTGACCAGACTGTAGGTGAAATTCCTTTGGGTGACGGTCTTATGTCGAGAAACGGCGTGGCAGTCCTTGACGACAGCAAGAGCCTTATTTTAAATGAAGACGGCACGCTTTCCGAGAGAAAAAAGACCCTGAAGGATGAATACTATTTCGCATATAACCACGATTACAGAGGGTGTCTCAAAGACTTTTTCTCACTTTCGGGTGAAGTGCCTCTTGTTCCCCGTTACGCTTTAGGTAACTGGTGGAGCAGATATAAGGCATATACGCAGCAGGAATATATGTCTCTTATGGAAAAATTCACCGAAAAGGAAATACCGATTACTGTTGCCACAATTGATATGGATTGGCATTGGGTTGATGTCATAGACCGCTTTAAGCTTAAAACATCACCTATTCCCGGTGTGACAAATTCCTTATATGACGGCGACGGTTGGACAGGCTACAGCTGGAACACTGAGCTGTTTCCCGATTACAAGGCCTTCCTCAGGTGGCTTCACAGCAAAAATTACAAGATAACCGTTAATCTTCATCCGGCTCAGGGCGTGCGCTTTTTTGAGGATATGTATGAGGATTTCGCAAAAAGAATGGGTGTTGACCCAAAAAGCAAAAAGAGGATACCCTTTGATATAACTGACCCTGACTATGTGGACGCCTATTTCAATATCCTTCATAAGCCCTATGAAGAGGACGGCGTTGATTTCTGGTGGATTGACTGGCAGCAGGGCAAAAACAGCAGGATGAAAAACCTTGACCCCTTATGGGCACTTAACCATTACCACACTCTGGCAAATGCAGTGGGGGATAAGAGACCGCTTGTTCTTTCACGCTTTGCAGAAATAGGCTCACATCGCTATCCCTTGGGCTTCAGCGGTGACACGATGGTGTGCTGGCCCTGTCTTAAGTTCCAGCCATATTTTACCTCTACGGCAACCAATGTGGGCTATACATGGTGGAGCCACGATATCGGCGGTCACCACAGAGCATCAAAGGATGATGAGCTTTATATCCGCTGGGTGCAGTACGGACTGTATTCACCTATAATGCGACTTCACTCAACGAGCAATGAGTTTATGGGCAAGGAGCCGTGGAAGCACTGCTGGCAGGCTGAGCAGCTGGCAATCAAGACACTGCGTGAGCGCCACGCACTCATTCCCTATCTTTACTCAATGAACTACCGCACCCATAAGCAGTGCCTTGCTCTTTGTGAGCCTATGTATTACCCCTATCCCGAGGAGGATGAGGCATACAATGTTAGAAATCAGTTTTTCTTCGGCTCGGAGCTTATGGTCTGCCCGATAACGGAAAAGCTTAACCCGAAAACAAATCTTGCCAAGGTCAGCGTTTGGCTCCCTAAAGGCAAATGGACAGATATTTACACCGGTGCAGTTTATGAGGGTGACAAGAAAATCACCATGTACCGAGGCATCGAGTCAATTCCCGTTTTTGCAAAAGAGGGTGCGATAATTCCTATGTCCAAGGATGATGTCAACAACGATTGGACTAACCCGAAGGATATGGTTATACGCATTTTCAGCGGTAAGGGCGATTTCACACTTTATGAGGACGACGGCGAAACCAATGCCTATAAGCAGGGCAATTTTGCCCAGACAAGGTTGGCGGTACGCGAACTCGGTGGTGAGCTTACCTTCACCGCGTACCCCGCCCGTGGAGATATAAGCACATTGCCCGAAAAGAGAAGCTACACTCTGATTTTTGAAAATGTATCCGATGCCGGAAAAATCAGTGTGCTCATAGACGGCAAAAAAGCAAACGCCACAGTGAAGGCTATTGACAGCAAGCTTCATATTGAACTCAGCGGTGTGTCTCCCCTGAGCGAAATTCAGGTTGTTCTTTCCGATGTCAGACTCAGAGAAAACCGGGATAAAAAAGAGCAGATTATCGAGCTTGTAACAAAATATCAGATGAAGGTTTCACTGAAAAAAGACAAGTTTGAGCCATTTATCAAAAACATTTACGGCAAGCTGCCGGAGCTTGACGAGTGCTTCATCGGCCCCGTGAGAGAAGTGCTCGAGCAGGCGTGAGATAAATGCAAAA
>JAFQLV010000083.1 GCA_017396515.1 Clostridia bacterium
ATCCGAACTGAGACGGTAATTTTCGTCCTTCGGCCCTCCGGCACCAAAGCGTGCTTTTGCATACTTTTACCACAATCGGTAAAAGTATGAGCCCCGCGGCTTGAGCGAGCAGAAACTTTAACTTTGATAAAAACGGAACCTTAACTGCACCGTCTTCCCTTATCGTCAGAAAGGACAGCCTCACCGACAATCATTGCTGTGATGTTAATCTCTAACGGACCGTCGGGGACGCCGGTCCCTACAACGAATTACCCTTATCGTCAGAAAAACCGCCAGACCGCAAACCCATTCTTTTTTATCAATATCAGCAAATCCCAAGCCTCTGCAAGGTCGATATGTTGCCTAAAGGCAACTCGATATGTTTGCTCACGCAAACTCGATATATTTGCCATAGGCAAATTCGATATGTTCCGCTTTTCGCGGAACGAGAGAACGGCTCAATATGCACCCTGCGGTGCGAAAGGAGAAAGGGCTTAAACATTCGGCAGAGTACCGTTAAAGTTGTTAACATTTTGTTTAAATTTCACAATAAACAGCCGTTAAAAAGGGTAGCAAAACCTTTATTTATTGTCATATTACACAAAATAAATTTTATTTGTTCAAAACTATTGACAAATAGCACAAGGATAATATATAATAAGGGTGCAACAAAAAGAAAGGGGTGTTACCAATGTACTGTTTAGTATAAACCGTACGATTTGATAGTATCTGTAATTTATAATTAAAATAAAAAAGCCTGTGTAAAGAAACAGGCAGATTAATCTCCCTTGACGGGAAACACCGTCCGGGTAGAGCTGAAAGAGATAAAATCAAGTCGTATCAGACGAAAATTTATATATATACAGCGAAGGCTAAAGGTATAAGCAATACAAAAAGCCGGAGCAAAATTCATAAGTGTAAAGAAACTTATGAAGTCATATGAGAGCTTTCAGGAGAAAATAGTCAGTCGGATGTAGTGATTGACGAAAGCCGTCATAAGACAAAAAAGGAAAACGTCAACTGTGTCTGAAAAAAGAGTGAGACTTAACATTCACGGAGAAATTCAGCAGCAGAGGATGCTGAAGTGAATTGAAAGAAAACTAAGCAGTGAAAAAGAACTGCAAAGCTTCATAATTAATGACGGAGAAAATTAATATAGAAGAAAACAAAAATAAAGACACAGAATAAGCAAACGAAAGCTTCCTTAAAAATAAAAAGTATATACCGCCTGTAATGTCTTGCAGGCGGTATTTTTTGCTATGAACCCTATGATACAAGCAAAATAAAATTTCTTGCAGCTTCTTCGGGGGAAAACTCCATCTTTTTATCGCTATACCATTTTATCACGGCACAAAAGCTGCTTGTGAGGTGATTGAGCAAAAAGTCATCAGGCACATCCTTGTCAAAATCCTCAAGGTGCAGTGTGAAAAGCTCCCTGAGGTACTCTCTGATATAGCCCATAAACAAATCTGCACTTTCACAGGATAAAAGTCCTGTGATATCTTTTTTATGATCCTTGAGATGCCAGAGAATGTGAGCAAGCTTTTCTTCAAGAGAATGAGTTGCACCGGGATAATTGCACATATCACCCTTGAATATGTGATCAAAAATATCACTGCATATGGCATAGAGCAGAGCGTCCTTGGTTTCAAAGTGAGAATAAAAGGTACTTCTGCCCACATCAGCTTTATCTATAATATCCTGCACCGTAATGCTTTCATAGCGTCTGTGCTCAAGCAGCTCACGAAAGGCACTGAAAATGGCTTCTCTTGTTTTTCTTTGTCTTCTGTCCATAGCTCCAACCGTACAAATTTCCTTTTTTGTTCAGTAAAAAACAAGTAGGAAAAATTATATGTTGTTTTTTCACCTGCCTGATATATAATATTATTGAACAAACAGTTCGGTAATAAATAGATTGTAGCTTTAAATGAGATAAAAGTCAATAGGAGGTCACTATGAAAAGTGAAAAGAAAATTCTGACAGCCTTTATTCTGAACCTTGCTTTCTCTGTGCTTGAGTTTTTCGGCGGCGTTTTTACGGGCAGTGTTGCCATACTTTCCGATGCACTTCACGATTTGGGTGATGCAGTAAGCATAGGTATATCCTATTGCTTTGAAAAAAAGAGTAAAAAACAGCCCGACGATAAATATACCTATGGCTATGGCAGGTACTCATTGCTGGGCGGAGCAGTGACAACTCTCGTGCTGCTTTTTGGCTCGGTGGCTGTTATCATCGGTGCAGTGGGCAGAATACTCAGCCCCAGGGGAATTAACTATGACGGTATGATTATCTTTGCTGTTGCGGGTGCGGCAGTCAACTTCATAGCAGCTTATTTCACTCACGGCGGTCACAGCAAAAATCAGAAGGCAGTTAATCTTCATATGCTTGAGGATGTGCTGGGCTGGATAGTGGTTCTTGTGGGTGCAATAGTCATGCGCTTTACGGATTTTGCTCTGATTGACCCGCTTATGTCAATAGGTGTTTCTGTTTTCATATTTATAAATGCGGCAAAAAACCTTAAAGAAATAACAGATGTTTTTTTAGAGAAGACTCCCGAGGGTATAAATATATCAGAGCTGAAAGAACACATATTGGCTGTGCAGGGTGTTATTGATGTGCACCACATTCACTTGTGGAGCATAAACGGAGAAAGCACCTATGCCACGGTTCATATTGTTGCTCAGGGTGATTTTCACTCGGTTAAAGACAGTGTAAGAGCTGAGCTGAGGGAACACGGTATAGTGCACGCCACAATTGAAACAGAAAGCCCCTCGGAGCACTGCATTGAAGAAAGCTGCAAGGTGCATAATACGGCAGGCAAAGGTCACCATCACCACTGATTAAATGCAAAATGCAGAATGACCTCTCTGTCAAAACAAAAGAATTTGTTTTGACATCTCCCCTTTCAGGGGAGACAAGGCTATAGTGGCACCTGGCGGTGCATTTTATTGCAAAATTGTGGTCGCGGGCACATTCCGGCCAATAAACAATTTTCTCCCGCAAAGGGAGTTGGGATGAAATGGTAAGACTGTAGATTATAATCCTCATCCGTCACTGCGTGACACCTTCCCCTTAAAATAAGGGGAAGGCATAAACAAGGCAGGTCACTACATGTTTTCAGTAGTGACCTGCCGTTTGTTTTAAGATTGATGAAATTTGCCTCCTCTGAGCTTCATCTCCGCGGAAAGAGGCTTGAGGTCAGCGGGTGGTGGAGCCGCGACCACAATTTTGCATTTTGCATTTATAATTTTGCATTTAAAACCTGTGGAGCGATTTTTATTATTTGCTGATTTTTCTGAGTATTTCCGGGTCACAGGTGTCGGCAACCTTGCCGATTTTTTCCCAGAGTGCATCTGCTTTTTCTTTCCATGCAAAATAGCCTGCAGGTGTGTCGGGATATTCGTCATAGAGCTTGCCTACTTCACCGCTTTGCATAAGACCCTTGACAGTCTTTTTGACATTTGACATCTTAATGTTGCCTGTTGCAACACCCTTGAGCATACCGCCCACGATTTTTGCAATGTCTGCGGCAGTGAGGTTCAGGTCCTGACCCATTCCGCCAAGGATTTTCTGACAGAAGATAATATCATGCTTAAACATATATTCTGCCTCTTTATAGCTGTAGCCGATAACGCCTATAAGCATAGGACGAAGTGAATCAAAGTCCTTGCCCTGAACCTGAATGTAACGCTTGTTGATTGACCACATATTCTCTTTAGTCAAGGGCTTGCCCTCTTTGAGAAGCTTTGATATAACCTCAACGGCAATTTCAGCCTGATAAAGAGAGGAGGTGCAGCCCTCACCGCAGGTGGGCTTTGTGAGGAATGCAGTGTCACCCATTGCAATAAAGCCGTCCTCAACAAAGGAATAGAGTGTTCTGTGATAGGGGGTCATACCCTTTTCAACCTTGTCAACGGTGTATTTAGGCCAAGGCACATTCTTTCTTACATCCTTGAAAATCTCCTCTGCATAGGCATAGTCATAGTTCGCTCCTATGCCGAGAATTGCACCGTGGTCGTCACCGCTTGGTGCGGACCAGGACTTATACTGCATAAAGAAGCCGTGAAGATCGAGGGGATTGATTTTCTGATCGGTGTATTTTGCATAGTAAAGCACCACATAGAAAATGTCTGCAGGTGTAAGAGCGAAGTTTTCAACATAGGCATTGTCAGGGAGCTTTCTTCTTGCTGCAGAGGGGATGCCGGTGCAGTCAGCAACCAATTGTGCCTCTACTTGCTGTTCGCCTTCTGCAGTCAGGTATTTTGCACCGATAATTTTGCCTTTTTCATCCTTGAGAAAATCACTGAAGGCGGCACCGTAGATTATTTTTGCTCCTGCTGCCTCGGCCTGACGGTTCATTTTCATAATAAATTCATGCTTGTGCATACCCACAACGGTTTCTTTGCCTTGCTTTGAGTAGTTGCCGTAGGGGGAGTAGCTTCTGCCTGAGGTGAAAACGAAGCCGTAGTCATCGTCGCCCTGCTTGGGAATGTCAAGGTCAAATCTTTCCATTTCCTTTTTGCCCACATGAAAGATGTCATATTCTCTTGACACATTTTCGGCTTCCTGCTTTTCGATTACAAGCACGCTGTGACCCTGCTCCGCCATTTTTTTTGCAAACCATGCACCTGTGGTGGAGGCTCCTGCAACGAGAATGTCATATTTTTCCATTTTATATCTCTCCTTAATAATATTTTCTTCAATTACTATCATATCATTATAGGAGCGGTCTTGCAAGGGGTAAAACGATTAATAATAATTATTTTTCAGTTTATTCTGAGTCCGTGAAGCGGTTTCTGATGTCATAGTATTTTTCCACAAGCCAGAAGCGTACTTCATATTTCGGCTTTGACAAAACAAGCCTCATTTCCTTTTCTGTCAGCACCTCACTGAGCTTATCCTCTTTTTTGCAGGCAGTCGGCAGACAAAGGCTCGGGAACATAACGCACCACCAATTCTGACCCTTGCCTTCACCTATGATTATTTTCAGAGCATTATAGTAGCCTGCAGGTAAGGTTATATTGTCATAGACCCTTGTGGGAAAGTAGCTTTTGCCCAAGGCCACCCTCACCTTATATGAGTACCCCCCGGCATAAACTGCCCTTTGAGCTGTCTGCTTTAAAGAAAGCAGTGATGTGCCCACGGCTTTTTCGGCCGAGATAATATCCTCACAGTGGGTGAAAAGATTTTTGCTGCTTTTCAGCAGTGAGTCACGGACCTTCAGCTTAAGGGCCTGATCAGATTGTGAATCGGAATTAGCTATGACATGGAGCCTGAGAATATCTTCTCTCACTCCCTCGCAGGTTTTTTCAAAGGCGACAGTGGCACCTATGCAGATAATAAGGGTTATAAAAAGGGCAAGGTCAATAGCCTTCAGCTTCATAATATGTAATCTCCTTTTGTGAAAGTATAAAAAGCATTGACTGTAAAAAAGCTTAATATACAAAATTTACCTTTAAACTTTAGGCTTTCACTTGAGAAATACTAATTAATATGATAATATACTAAGGAGAAACACACATGGACACATTAAGCAGAATTAAAGAAATAATATGTGAGAAGACGGATATAAAGCCGGAGCTTCTCACACAGGAGACAACTCTTGAGGAAACAGGTGCAGACAGCATTGATATTATAGAGATTCTTATGGAGCTTGAGTATGCCTTTGATATTGATATACCTGACAGGGATGCGGAAAAGCTCAGAAATATCGGTGAACTCAAAGAGTACATTGAAGGGAAAATATGATATAAAGTCAGGCTTTGCTCACGGAGCATATCAGACGGGAGAATGAAATGAAGTATAAATATATAATGTGGGATTGGAACGGCACTATACTTGATGACCTGCAAATAAACTTTGAAATTGAAAACACGCTGCTTTCAAGGCGCGGCAAAAAAACCATGCAGGCAATAGAGGAGTACCACGAGAAATTCGGCTTTCCCATAATAAGCTTTTATGAAAAATTAGGCTTTGACCTTGAAAATGAAAAATTTGAGGATATTGCAAGAGACTATGTTTTTGAATATGACGAGAGATTTCCCGAGGCGGAGATATTCCCCGATGCGGAAGGCGTGCTCCGAGAGTTTAAGTTCAAAGGCTTAAGGCAGATGATACTCTCTGCCACAGAGCAGAAATTCCTTGAAAAGCAGGTGCGCGCCCACGATATAGACTATCTTTTTACGGATATTCTGGGCACAAAGGATGTTTATGCGAAAAGCAAGGTGGATATTGCACTTCGCTGGATAAGCGAAAACGATATTGACTCTGCCGAAGTGCTTTTTGTGGGTGACACCACACACGATTTTGAGGTGGCAGAAAATATAGGCTGTGACTGTGTGCTTATTGCAAGAGGTCATAACTCTTATGACAGACTGCTTGCAACAGGTGCCACTGTGTTAGAAGATATTGAAGAATTAAGGAAGTTGGTGCTGAGATGAAAAAAGTGGTTATTGCCCCCGATTCTTTTAAGGGTACTCTTTCCTCGGCTGAGGTCTGCAGTATTGTTAAAGCTGTTCTCGTTAAAAGGTACGGCGAAATTGAGGTTGTAGAAATTCCCATTGCTGACGGAGGTGAGGGAATGACGGACAGCTTCCTGTATGCCTTCCCCGGCTCGGAAAAGATATATATGATGGCAAAAAGTCCTCTTGGCAGAGATATTGAGGTTTACTACGGCATTATTGAGGGGGACACTGCCGTTATTGAAATGGCTGCGGCTTCAGGTATAACAATAGAAGAAAAAAACGATGCCCTGAAGGCTTCAACCTACGGCACGGGTGAAATGATAAAGCATGCCCTTGACAGGGGAATAAGAAAATTTGTTATAGGCATAGGCGGCAGTGCCACAACCGATGGCGGCATCGGCTGTGCCGGGGCACTTGGCGGCAGATTTTTAAATAAACAGGGCGAAAGCGTTGCTCTTTGCGGTGAGGGACTTAAGGATATTGACAGCATTGACTTATCCTCACTTGACAGCAGAATAAAAGACAGCGAAATTACAGTGCTGTGTGATGTTAAAAATCCACTTTACGGCACTAACGGAGCTGCTTACATATACGGACCTCAGAAGGGTGCAGACCCGGATAAAGTGGCTTTTCTTGACAGTGGTCTTTTTAATCTTGCAGAGAAGTCTCAGCAGTATCTTAAAAAGGATTTTTCACAGTATGAGGGTGCAGGCGCGGCAGGAGGCCTCGGCTTTGCTCTGGTGGCATTTTTCGGTGCAGAGCTGAAAAGAGGCATTGAGGCAATTCTTGATATAACTCACTTTGAGGAAAAGACACAGGGTGCAGACCTCGTAATAACGGGCGAGGGCAAAATGGATGAGCAGAGCCTTATGGGCAAGGTCCCCTTCGGCATTGCCTCAAGAAGCAAGGGCAAAAAAACAATAGCCATAGTCGGCCTGAATATGGCTGATATGGATAAGGTGAAAGCTTCAGGCATAAGTGAGGTAATTGAAACTAATCCTCTGCATCTGCCTTTTGACGAGATTAGAGCAAATGCAAAGGAGGATTTAGCCAAAGCCGCAGAAAAAATTATAGTATAAAATTAAGTGAAACTATTGATTTATTTGAAAAATTATGGCTTAATATAGGGTGAAGAGTATAATCCGAACCCGCCCAAAAGCGTGAATTTTCGCGGCTTTTCGGTGTTTCGGATTTGAAAGGCGGCAGCCTGTGGGCATCCTCAACACACAAAAATCCATCAAAAATTCGCACTTTTGGGTCATCAGATTTTTTGCGAGACGGATTTTTGTCATATCAAGGCACAAAACGCAGTAAATCCTGCCGGATTTACGAGTATTTTAACGAAGAGATGGC
>JAFQLV010000084.1 GCA_017396515.1 Clostridia bacterium
CCATCATTATTATGAGGTTGCAACGGTTTTGCCTGACGGTACAGCAAAAGGCACAATCACATTTATCACCCCTGAAGCATATCCGCATTGCTTGTGGATAGGTAAAAGGATTAATATTCAGGAAGGCAAAAAGATCGTTGGGTATGCAACTATTTTAAAAATTTATAATTCTCTTTTAGCAATGGAATAATTATATCAACAACTGCAACCATTAATTTAAAATGGTTGCAGTTTTCTCTATTTACACCACATTATTCAAACACACCATAATTATTCTCAAAGTATATAACCCACTATGACACTTTCAAGTTGAAAGTGTCTGTTTTTTTGTAAAAAAAATCGGGAAGTACTTTTTAAAGCACTTCCCGATAGTATTCTTTTTTCTGTCCTTAGCAACCCCGCGTTATCCGAGGGCTTTCTTTTATTAACACTATCAATAGTGAACAGATGTACAGTAGCATTCCTTATGAATACGGAATAACTTCCAGAAGAAGCGTACAATCTTGTAAATGAATCTGATGAACCAATGATCCTTGTGGCACAGACATCCGCAATCATTGTCGAATTTTGCACCGCAGTCATCACAAACAAGGTCGCCGTTCTTATCGATATGTCCTGTTGCATAAAGAACTGTCTTCTGCTGTGCACCGCAGGTACAAGCATAAGCAATATATCCGTTCTCTGTGCAGGTGGGCTCAACTCTGCCCTTATCAATTGTGAAGTCGTGTTCGCCTGATGAAGGAATAACAACAACTCTTCTGCTGATTTCTGCACCGCAGACTGAACAGTTGATAACTGAAGTGTATTTGCCGTTCTTGCCGCAGGTTGCAGGAGTTTCATCTTCTCTAATTTCATCAGCAGGTGTGTGCTCTGCCATGGGTATCGGCTTACGCTCAACACTGAGAGTCTTATCACATACTGTGCAGAATACCGTAATTTCGCTTACGCCTTCCTTTGTGCAGGTTGCAGCTTCAATTGTAGCGGTTATGGTTTCCTTGGTGTGTCCCGTTGCAGGGATAACCTTCTGAGCAGTAAGAACTGTGCCGCATATCTCGCAATATGTACCCTCTGTCAGACCCGTTGTTTCACATGTGGGCTTAACAGCAGGAGTTTCTGTGGGAGAATGCTTGAGCTTAGGAAGAACTATTGTGCGTCTGCTGATTTCTTCATCGCAGACTGAGCAGCTTGTTACACCGATACGATAACCGTCAGCCTTACAGGTTGCCTTAACCTCTTCGATAATTTCCTCACTGCCTGCAGCGTGTTCAGTCTTACCGATAGTCTTGCCTTCTGTGCTGAGTACCTTGCCACATGTCTCGCAGTAGGTAACCAGATCATAGTAGCCTTCCTTCTGACAGGTTGCAGGGTCAATATTTTCTTTTCTGGTTGCTTTAATGTGACCTGTTGCAGGGAACTCTATCTGTGCGCTGAAGATCTCACCGCAGACTGAGCAATAGCTGCCTTCTGAGAAGCCGTCTTCTTCACAAGTGGGTGCCTTTGATGCCTGAGTAACAATCGTATGGCCGCCTACTGTGCCCTCTGTCTTGCCGCAGACTAAGCAGGTCTTAGGTGTTGTGCAGGTTGCTGCTTCCCACTTGTGACCGAGTGCAGGAACTTCTTCCTGTGCTGTAAGAATTTCACCGCAAACTGAGCACTTAACACCTGCTGTAAGACCTGTATCCTCACAGGTTGCATCCACTGCAGGAATTGCTTCTTCGGTATGACCTGTTGCGGGGTCTACTTCATAAGTTGTGTAATCACACTCTGAACAGTATTCGTATGCCTTGTAGCCATCCTCTGTACAAGTAGGTGCTTTTGCTGTTACCTGTGCAAGTGCTACATGGTTTGCTGCATCCTTTTCGCCTGTCTTAGCAACTGAGCCGAGCTTTGCATTACAATCTGAGCAATAGGTTACTTCGTTCCATGTCTTTTCACTGATACATGTGCCGAGAACTACATCTTCGTCCTGAGTATATGTTTCACCTACATGGTTTGCTGCATCCTTGTCGCCTGTCTTTGCAACTGAGCCGAGCTTTGTATTACAGTCTGAGCAGTAGGTTACTTCGTTCCATGTCTTTTCGCTGATACATGTGCCGAGAACTACATCTTCGTCCTGAGTATATGTTTCACCTACATGGTTATTTGCATCCTTGTCGCCTGTCTTTGCTTCTGTATTAAGCTTTGCATTACAGTCTGAGCAATAGGTTACTTCGTTCCATGTCTTTTCACTGATACATGTGCCAAGAACTACATTCTCATCCTCGGTATATGTTCCGCCTACATGGTTGTTTGCATCCTTTTCACCCTTAATAGTATCAGTTACATCACATCTGTCGCACTTAGCTGTCTTTGTGCCGTCTGCTATACAGGTTGAATTACCGTCTGATACATATTTTGTGAAGCTGTGGCCAAGCTTATTGGCAAAATCGCTATCATAAGCAGAACCGCAAACCTTACATGTATATGTTGTATAGCCCTGTTCTGTACATGTAGGAGCTGTTACCTTTGACTCATAGTCGTGACCGAGTTCCTTAATTTCCTCTGTCTTAGTGCCACCGCAGACTGAACAGGTGTATGTCTTGACACCCTTACCTTCACAAGTAGCCGGAGTTGTTACAACACCGCCATCATAGCTGTGCTGGACATCCTTTTTATAACCGCAGCTACACTTATCTGTATGGTACTCGTCATCCTTATCGGCATGGGTACTGAATGTATGAGCCTCACTGCTGAACTGTGCAGTTACTGTGATATCTTCTGTTACATTGGTATATGCATTATCCCAAGTCGTGAAGGTGTAGTGATTTTCCGCATCAGAAGTCTTCTCAACAACTGTGGGAGCCACTGCATCCTTACCGCTGATTACGGTTTCTGTCTTAACTGTTTTACCGTCAACGATAAATGTTACTGTATAAGTATTGAGTGAGCCCTTATAGTTATTGAATACTTCTGTGAGAGCAGCAGTTGCGTTATTTACAGTCTGCTGTTCGCTTTCAATAAGGTTTTCTGCAAGCTTATTATCTGCGAGAGCATCATTTATAGCTTTCTTTGCTTCTTCTGTTATATCTGTAGCAAGAAGCTCGTTAAGATTCTTAACAGCAGTTTCATAATCAGTGTAATCTGCTCTTTCAACGTCAACTGTCTTTGTGTGTGTGTTATCGTTAGCACAAACAAATGTGTAGTAGCCATTTGTCCAGGTACCGTTAGCGTTCTGTGTCGGGCGGGTAAGCTTATCCTCTGTTCTTGTCTCGTCGTATGCATGATCGAGTGCAGTAACTGTATCTGTCACATAGCTGTGACCGCAAGCTGAACAGGTGTGAGTAGTGAAGCCGTCTGTTTCACATGTGGGTGCTGTTACTTCTGATGTGTAGGAGTGGCCCGGTGCAGGGAGAACTATTGTATCTCTACTGATTTGAGCTTTACATTCTGCAACGGAACAGTAAACTACACTCTCGTATGAGCCATCCACTGTACATGTTGCTTCTTCACGATTTTCTTCGACTGCAGCACCGGGTGTGTGAGCAATCTTTTCGATTGTCTTAGGTATTCTGCTGATTTCGTGCTTGCATTCTGCAACTGAGCAGTAAACTACTTCATCATATGAGCCTTCTTTATAGCAGGTTGCTGCTACTTCTTTTTCACGAACTGCTTCTGCAGGTGTGTGAGCAATCTTTTCGATTGTCTTGGGTGTGCTGCTAAGCTTTTCTTTACACTCTTCAACTGAGCAGTAAACTACTTCGTCATATGAGCCTTCTGCATAACAGGTTGCTGCTTTTTCATTTTCACGAACTGCTTCTGCAGGTGTGTGAGCAATCTTTTCGATTGTCTTTTCTTCTCTGCTGAGCTGAGCCTTACATTCTGCTACTGAGCAGTAAACTACCTCGTCATATGAGCCCTCTTTATAGCAGGTTGCTTTTACTTCGTTTTCGCGAACTGCTTCTGCAGGTGTATGAGCAATCTTTTCGATTGTCTTGGGTGTGCTGCTGAGCTCTGCATCACATACTGAGCAATATACTACCTCATCGTATGAGCCTTCTGCATAGCATGTTGCTTCTTTGAGATTTTCTTCTACTGCAGCACCGGGTGTGTGGGCAATCTTTTCGATTGTCTTAGGTGTGCTGCTAAGCTTTTCTTTACATTCTTCAACTGAGCAGTAAACTACTTCGTCATATGAACCTTCTTTATAGCAGGTTGCTGCTACTTCTTTTTCACGAACTGCTTCTGCAGGTGTATGGGCAATCTTTTCGATTGTCTTTTCTTCTCTGCTGAGCTGAGCCTTACATTCTTCAACTGAACAGTAAACTACTTCGTCATATGAGCCTTCTTTATAGCAGGTTGCTGCTACTTCATTTTCACGAACTGCTTCTGCAGGTGTGTGACCCTTAATTTCAACACTTATCTCAGCTGTATTACCGGCTTTATCGGTTGCAACTACTTTGTAAGTACCAACACCACTGATTGTATAAGTGCCGTTTTCGTCGAGAGCTATTTCAGTATCATTAACTGTAACTTTATCAAGATTTATCTCTGTAACTGTGATAATAGCTGTTGTACAGTCACTTTCTGTTGAAATAACAGGATCAACAGTATCAAATGTGAAACCGTCTGTGCTGAGATATTTTGTTGCGCCCTGAGTGTTTGTAAGCTTAGCATAAACTACTTTTTGTGCAGCGGCGGCCTTTGCGATTGTTACACTGTCAGTATACTCTGACCATGTGTCAATTGCCTTAACATCATCTTCTGTCATTGCAACATCTGAGATATAATATTCTATCTTTGCAATGCCTGATTCTGCGTCTTCAGCGGTAATTGTAAGCTGTACATCGTCACTGACATAAATGCCGAATGTAATTGTTTCAAGGAACTTATCCCATACAGTTGTCTCATATGTGATTGTACCTGTAGGTGCTGTGTTATCAACAAGCATATCTACTTCACGGGTTTCTTCATATGAGCAGGCCTCATAAAGCTCATCTTCTGCATTTGTACAAGTGCGCTTTTCTTCACCTTTTTTGGTGTAAGTGGGTTCCTTTATTTCAACCCAATCAGTGAATTTATGGTCACGCTTTGTAATAACCTTTGCCTCTCTGCTGAGTTCTGTGCTACATACTGAGCAGTAAACCACATCTTCATATGAGCCGTCTGCCACGCAAGAAGCCTTGATTATTTTTTCTTTAACTGCCTCAGCTTCGGAATGTCCCTTTGCCTCTATCTTTTCATGACCTGAAATCCAAGTCTGACAGTCGTTACAGTAAACGCCGGCTTCGTATCCCACCTCTGTACAGGTCGGCTCCTGCTTAGCCTTATTTTCTGTATTTACATGTTTATCGTTAATTGCAATTGTCAGGTCAGATATTTCGTTTCCATCTGCATCAAAATGCTTACCGCATTCGCTACAGGTGTAGTGACCTTTGGTACCTTCTTTAACGCAGGTTGCGGGAACTTCTTCTGCCCACTCGCCTAAGGTGTGAGCTGCAGGGATAGTTTCCTCTTTTGTTGCAGGACAGTAGTCACACTTTGAGTTTTTATAGCCGTCCTCTGTGCAGGTTGCATCCTTACTGTCTGTTACACTCCACCAGTGAGCCTCTGTTTTGGTATTGCCGCAAACGCAGTCTGCGATGTGGTTGCCGTCACCGTTATCAGTATAGGTAGCTTCGCTGCCCTGATAGCAGGCTGTGCCGATATTCTGCATAGGTGTGCTGCCATTCATTATACCGCGAGCTTCACATAAGGTACACTTATAATTGTGATAGTGTGCAGTGCTGCCGGGCATTGTGACAGGCTGAGGATCATCCGTATATGAGTGATAGCCTTCTTCATAGGCAGAACATACACTACAGGTGCGTCTGTGTGTTGCGTCGCCCTGGTACTGTGCCCAAGCACTCCACCGGTGGTCTTTTTTGGGCACTGTCACTGTATTGCTGCTGAGCTTTTCATTACATACTGAGCAGTAAACTACCTCATCATATGAGCCTTCTGCTGTGCAGGTTGCCTCTTTTTCGTTTTCTTTTACTGCTGTGCCTGGTGTGTGACCGAGTGCATCACCCTCTGTTGCACCACAGACTGAGCAGGTCTTGGATGCTGTGCAGGTTGCATCTGTCCATGTGTGACCGAGTGCTTCGCCTTCTGTTGCACCGCAGACTGAGCAGGTCTTAGGTGCTGTGCAGGTTGCATCTGTCCATGTGTGACCGAGTGCAGTAACGATATCTCTGTTTTCTGTTGTGCCGCAACCGTTAGCACAGGTATAAACTGTATAACCGTCAGTTGTGCAAGTAGGAGCCACAACTTCACCTGCAACCATATTGTGACCGGTTGCAGTCACTGTCTCAGTCTTGGTACCGCCGCAGTCTGAGCAGGTAAATGTCTTTACACCGGCATTGTTACAGTCAGGTGCGGGATTGATAACACCGTTATCATAGTTGTGACCTTCTTCTTTGCTGTAACCGCAGGAACAAGCTGCTGTGTGTGTATTATCGTCTTTGTCTGTGTATGTGTAGCTGTGAGGTGTTGCGGAATATGTTGCTTTAACTGTTGTATCTGCAGTTATGTTGCTGAAAGCAGTATCCCAACCGCTGAATGTATAATGGTTTGTTTCGTCATAAGCCTTTGAGGGGTCAGCAGGAGCTGTTGCACCCTTGCCGTAATCAACGGTCTGAGTATCAATTACTGTGCCGTCCTCATCCTCGAATGTTACGGTGAAGCTGTTGACCGACCACTGAGCAGTCATAGTTGCATTACCGTAAAGGCCTTTGCCGTAATTATTAGCACCAAAAACCTGATTAACTACTGTTCCGAGAGAGCCGTCAGCCTGTGTTATTTTCCAACCGTCGAAAGTATATCCGGTTTTTGATGCACTCGGCAACACAAGATTATCTTCAATAGTATAGGTGTTGGTGGTATAATCTTGCGAAGTAATTGTACCGCCGTCAAGCTCATATGTAATTGTATATGTAACAGGAGACCATTTTGAATAAAGGGCTTTCGGACTTGCATCATTAGCAACTGTGTTAGCTGTTACTGCGTTTCCGTCTTTATCAACCCATCCTGTAAACGAGTAACCGGGTCTTGTGGGAGTAGGAAGTGTGCCGTAACCGCTGGCAAAGGTTACTGTTTTAACAGTCTCATAGGATACACCGTCTTCAACCATACCTTCATCATAAACACGGATATTGCTGAACTTAACTGTGTTGGAAGCACCGTTGGCATCAACTCTGATCTGTGCTTTAACAACACTGTCTTTATTCGGAGCAGTAAACACACTGTCCCATGTTGTATTGTTGGAATAGCGATTACTCTGACCGTCAACAAAATCGATCCAGCTTCCGTTTGCATCACAGAAGAAGATGTAAACATCCCAGGCAGAGCCTTCAACATCAATATCGATACGGTATGACTTGCCCGGCTCAACAGGGAAGTAATGTGATGTGCTTGTTCCTTCACCTACACCGCTGTTTGATGTAAGAGTGAAGCCGTTATTTGTGACATTGGAGATTGTCGCATTGGAAGCACTTGAAGTATTCCATGAAGCCATATCAATAAGGTTATCAAAGGTTACTGTATATGTTCTGTATTCAAGCTTGAAATTATTTACTGCGGTACAAACTGACTTAGCTTCAGCTGCCCAACTTGCAACAGCGGAGTCGAGACCGGCTGCAAAGTTGCTCTGCCAATTGTTGGGGTTAAGGTTGTTGAGCCTTGTGCAAAGAGCTGCAAGGTTCTGTATTGATGAAGTTGAATAAGCACCCGGGTCATTCTTCATTGTTGCAATGTAACCGGCAGCTTTGTCCATAGCGTCTTCAACGGCTTTAAAGTTAATTACATGAATGGGAGTATTAGCCTGAGTATCGCCTATATCCCACCACAGATAATTGCCGTCACTGCCCGTACTAATCTGTTCGTTTGAGCTCACGATACCTATCATAGGATAAATACCCATTGCATATTCTCCGTCTGCAAAGGTATCAATAAATTTAATGCAGTTTGAATAATAGTATTGAGCATTTGAGCTTATTTTTAAACTGGAGTTCCACAAGGTGCTGGTAGGCGTTTTATTGATGGCATTGCCCATATGGATACTCCATGTAAAGTCAAGGGTAGTACCTACACTGCCGTTATTATAGCCTTTCCAATAATCAACGAAGTCAAACATAGTGGCTGTATTTTTATTTGTATCTGTTTTCCATATATCGTTAACAAGGTAGCTCTTAACCGCCGAAGAGCTGGGGTAGCAGGAAAAAAGGAACACTTTTTTTGTATAACCACCGTTATAGAGCATTATACCGGTCTGAGGGTTGGCATTTGCCGAGTTAACCATAAGAACAGTAGGGGCATAGTAAATACTTGATTCCTGATAGCCCTGAGCCGATAACTGCTTACCCTTGACACCGGTGTTAAGCACACCTTCATTGGGGCCACCCGATACCGGCTGAGTATAGACAACATTCTTATAATAGTTTGCCATATCGGTGTAACCCGAAGAGTCACCGGCGAATGAGCCTGTGTATGTTGTAACAGACTTGTTAAAAGAAATATTATTGAGCAATGACAGGTTCGTTGCAGCTATTGAAGCATTGGCTGTATAATCTGCTGCCTCTGCCTTTTCGGGCGCAACAAACACCCAGCATGACATAATCATAAGCACTGTCATGATGAGTGATATTGATTTTTTGAAATATGTTTTTTTCATTTTTAATATCATCTCCTTAAAGATGTTTTCCGGCAGGTGCCGGTTATTTTTTTGTACATCTGCCCTGCTTTGTCAAAACCGCCCTGCACATCTGACCTCCTTGTACCTTAACGGGCGAAGCTAACACTTCGGGCAAGAAAACCGGCTATACCACCGGCAATTATACATAATAAAGTATACCTTAAAGTTTATTTTTCGTCAATAGGTTTGAAACCAAAAAATGAACAAATTTAAAACAAAAAAACCGACACTAAATGCGTCGGTTCAATTATAAAACTCGCAAGGCGAATAAAGCTTAGCCGCCTGCCGCAGGGCTGAGAAGCCATATCTCGTCGCCCTGGGCAACCTTTTTGCCCTTTCTCAGGCATCTTTCACCGTTGACATAAACTATCGCATCACCGAAATTCAGCTGCATATGAGGCTCAAGTGCCTGATTTCTCGGCTTGATATATTTCACCTCGGGGTTGCTTTTAAGCTCCTCGGTTTTCTTTTTGTCTTCAAGATAGCGCTGATGCATAATCTTTGAGATTTCCTCAAAAACATCCTTTACGGTTTTGCCCTCAACCTCAAGATAGCCGAAGCCTATTGTTGTTCTGAGCACACCGAAAATCTTAACCTTTACCATAGGGATAAACCTCCTTTATACATTCGGGTATCCTTACGCCGCTTCTTTTAAGGGTACGCATAGTGGGTGCACCGTTTTTCCAGCCGCGGATAATATAATAGCTCTTTTTCATTTTATCAAGGGGTACCTTCGTCTTTTTGTCGCCGGGCACCTGCTCCTCGTCAAGAAGCCTTCTCGGAAGTGTATCGGTTTCCTCACCTACAGGCAAGCCGAGAATAATATTTGCAAGACGCTCTGTGTTATAACCCAGGGCACCGTTTTTAAGGAAGGTGCCTGCCGTAAACTTCATGCCCGTAGCCGCATTGAGCACTCGGGGGTACTGAATAAGAGGAATGTTGACAGCAAGTATCTCGGGGCATTTTGCCGCTATATAGAGTATGGGCGCAGTGAATTTCAGCACCTGCTGAACGGCTCTTGTCATAAGGCCTGTGGGCTTTGCAACAAGGAACCAGGGAATAATTGCATAGGATGTGAACACACAGAAGCCTGCCGCAGAAGCACCCTCCATAACATTCTGGAAGGTGATTGCTATGCCTGCCTTACCCTTGGGAGTGTAGGAGTTCATATTCAGGCCGAGGCCCTCAAGCACCACCATATAGCCTGCGTTAAGGTGACAGCCGCCTCTGTTTGCCGTTGCATAGCCGAGACCCTGACCCACTGCTCCGCGGGGCTCATAAGCAGCAAGCTCCATACCCTTTGCATGAATGGCAAACTCCTTGCCGCCGAATTTTTCACTCATAAGCCTTGTGCCGTTTGCCAGTTCGTCACCAATGCCCTCTCTTTTTGCAATAAGCTCAAAAACCTCACTGAGGTTATCGGTTTTACCGAATTCAAGGCCGCTGTTCCACAAGCCCTTTTCCTGAAGCTCCATTGCAAAGGCTATTGAGCCTGCGCAGGAAATTGTGTCTATGCCCAATTCATCAAGCTCATAGTTCCATTTTATGATTTTTTCAATATCGTCATTCATGATATTAGGGCCGAGCAGACCGAGAGTTTCAAGCTCGGGACCTTTTATGTTTTTGCCCTCATATCTCACTCGTCTTTCGCATCTCATGGGGCAGGAATAGCAGTTACCGTTTTTGATAAGGTGCTTTTCCGCAAGCTCCTCACCCGAAACCTTTTCAAAGCTGTCAAAGCGTCCGTCAGAGAAGTTCTTCGTAGCAAGTATTCTGTGTGCCTGCATGGGTGCCACAAGTCCTGCGGTACCCAGCTTTGCAAGCTGTGCACCCGTAATGGGGTGACGCTTGAGCTGCATTTCCCACTGCTTATTAAGAAAGTCAAGCCTTTCCTTGTCATATATCTCAGGCTCGTGAGTACCCTTGGCAGTGATAGCCTTTATGTTCTTGTCACCGAAAACAGCACCTACACCGCCTCTGCCTGCCGTTCTTTCACCGCTGAAAACGCAGGCATAAAGCACCTTATTTTCACCTGCGGGGCCGATAACCAGCTTGCCCATGCCCGAGGAGAATTTTTTCTGTGCTTCGCCTGTGAGCATTCCTCTCATTTCCGGCACATCATGGAAGGTAACCTTATCGTCGTCAATTTCAATCCATGTCAGCTCGTCAGCCTTGCCCGTGATAACCATAGCATCCCAGCCTGCCTTTTTAAGGCGTCTGCCGAAGGGCCCGCCGCAGTTGGAGGAGGTAAGTATGCCCGTCAGAGGCGAGACGGTTGAAATATTAAATCTTGTTGACGAGGGTGATTTGCATCTTGTCAGAGGGCCCGTTGTTATAACGAGCCAGTTATCCTCATCAAAGGCCTTCAATCCGGGTCTTATGTGATTGAGCAGAATATCCGCAGCCATAATTTTGCCGCCGACGGTCCTCTTTCTGTCCTCGTCGGTCCACGGAAATTCCTTATAGCTTTTATCTGAAAGGTCAACAAAAAGCACCTTTCCCATATATCCTTTTAAGTTTGTCATAAACTCACCTCAGTTGCTGTATTTTTTACATTCTTTGCAGTTTTCAGAGCCCTTTACCGTCAGGGTTTCAAGGCAGTCACCGTCATATATATGAAGTCTGCCTGCTATTAAGGCATCTTCACTTATCAGGTACCTGACAGCTAAAGCTGCCTGCAGAGAGCCTATAATTCCTGCTGTGGCGGAAACATTATATTTTGCCTTTACATCACCGTTTTGACCTGCACAGTCGGGGCAAGGCGACTTAAAGGGCACATAATGATAAGCCGTACCGTAAAAGCCGTCTATTCCTGCGCAGACAAGAGGCATGCCGTTTTCACGGCAGAAACGCTGAAGGATTTGCCTTGCCGGCAGATTATCAACTGCGGAAATGATTATATCGCAGTCCTTTGCAAAAAGCAGGTCATCTTCAGAAAGCACCCTTACATTGCGGCTCTCGATTTCACTCAGGGGTGCATAGGCTCTGAGAGCTTCAGCGGCACAGTCGCACTTGCTTTTGCCTATATCACTGCGTCTGTAAAGGAACTGTCTGTTAAGATTGCTTTCACTCACCGTGTCAAAATCGCACAGCAAAAGCCTTCCTATTCCCGCACCGGCAAGATGGACACTCACATTGCAGCCTAAGCCTCCGCAGCCCACAACACAGGCAGATTTATCCTTCAGGCTGAAGCCCTGCACCTTTTCTTTATCGCACAAGTCAGTCACCCCTTTTAATAGCTGCCGCCGCAATTCAGTGTGTTGCCCGAAAGCACCTCCACGGCATGGGGCAAAACCGGCAAGATAAATCCGAGAGCCTCTCTGACAGCCTTAGGGCTGCCGGGGAGATTGATAATCAGCGTGTTATTTCTTATAACGGAAGCTGCTCTTGAAAGCATTGCCTTGGGTGTGATTTCAAGGCTTTTCACCAAAACCGCCTGAGCAATTCCGGGGGCATCTCTGTGCATAACCGCCTTGGTTGCCTCGGGAGTCACATCCCTTGGCGAAAAGCCCGTTCCGCCTGTGGTGAAAACAACATTGACTTTCACATCGTCACAAAGATAAACAAGAGCCTTTTTTATTTCCTGCTCTTCATCGGGCACAATTATATATTCTGCAGTTTTTCCGAAAGGTGTGAGCATTTCTTTTATAAGAGGCCCGCTTTTATCCTCACACATACCCTTTGAGCATCTGTCACTGACACAGACTATTGCAAAGGTCAAATTTTTTCACTCCCCACTTGAAATATTTCTTCTATTGATATATAATAACATAAGAAAGCAAAATTTACAATATTTTTTTAACAATTTCACAGATATTAAGCATTTTGCATATTTTTCCCTTAACGGAAGTTTGCGGCAATGCCGCTTGATTCATATTCCGACCTGTTGTTTCTAAACGAATGCATGAAACAGCGGGCGTGGCCGAAAAAACACTGCCAAACGGCATCGGCCAAAGGGCATCGCAGGGAAACCGCCTTGCCTTCCGTGATTGAAAAGGAGAATGAATTATGAAAAAACTTCTTGCAGTTCTCATCAGCCTTATGCTGATATTCACCCTTGCTGCCTGCGGCGGCAACACAGACGATGACGGCACAAAGACACCCGAAAACCCCGTTATCCGCATGTCAACCACAACATCCGTCAACGACTCAGGACTTCTCCCCTATCTCCTGCCTGCATTTGAAGCAGCCACAGGCTATTCAGTTGAGGTTCAGTCAGCAGGCACAGGTGCCGCTATCCAGAAGGCAAAAGACGGTAACGCTGACCTTATTCTCGTGCACGCAAAGGCCTCTGAAGAGGAATTTATTGCCGAGGGCTACGGTGTTGAAAGAATCCCCTTTATGTATAACTACTTTGTGGTTGTAGGCCCCGAGGCTGACCCTGCCGCAATAAAGGACAGCGAAAGTGCTGCTGCAGCCTTCGCAAAAATTGCCGACGCAGAGGCTCCCTTCGTTTCACGCGGTGACGACAGCGGTACTCATAAGGCAGAGCTGAAAATCTGGGGCGAGGCTGTTCCCGATTCAGCTGAAGACGATTGGTACATCAGCGCAGGTCAGGGCATGGGCGCCTGCCTTACCATGGCAAGTGAAAAGGCTGCATACTGCCTGACAGACAAGGCAACCTTCCTTTCAAACAAGGCTGATTTAGACCTTGACATTATTCTTGCCGAGGGTGAGGATATGAAAAACACCTATTCACTTATCGAGTGCAATCCCGAAAAGCTTGAGGGTGTCAACACCGAAGGTGCAAAGGCTCTTATCGAGTGGATGACAGGCGACGAAGCAAGTGCTCTTATTGCCAAATACGGCGAAGAAGAATACGGCTCACCTCTGTTTTATCTTATTGAAGAATAATTGAATGGCAAATATTACCGAAGCCCTCAGCCTGCTTACTGAAATGGACACAGAACTGCTGCAGATAATAGGCGTAACTCTCAGGATGTCCTTTTTCAGCACACTGATATCCTGCCTTACGGGAATACCGTCAGGTGTGCTTTTAGGCAAAAGCAGCTTTAAGGGCAAAAGGACAATCAAAAAGTTAACAGGTACTCTTATGGGTCTGCCTCCTGTGGTGGCAGGCCTGATTGTCTATATGCTTTTCACAAAACACGGTCCCCTCGGCAGCCTGGGCATGCTCTTTACCGTTGAGGTTATGGTGGTGGCTCAGTGTATGCTCATAATTCCTGTTGTGATAAACCTGACAGAATCCGTTGTACGCATAAATGCATCAAGACTCAGTGAAACCGCAAAGGGGCTTGGTATGGGCAAAGCTAAAACTGCCCTTTTGATTCTGAGCGAAAACAAGCATTCCCTTCTCAGTGTGGTACTCACTGCCTTCGGCAGATCTGTTGCGGAGGTTGGTGCAGTCAGTCTTGTCGGCGGCAACATTCAGTGGAAAACAAGGGTTATGACAACAGCAATTATGCTCGAAACCAACAAGGGCAATTTCAGCTTTGCCCTTGCTTTAGGCGTAATTTTACTTATTATCTCCTTTGCCGTCAACATAATTGCGGCAATGCTTGTAAAGGAGGATAAGCAGTGATAGAAATTAAAAATCTCAGAAAGACATACGGTGATAAAACCGTTCTCGACATTGACAGCCTCACCGTTAAAAAGGGTGAAATCCTTGTTGTTGCCGGACCTAACGGAAGCGGAAAAAGCACACTGCTTAAAATAATTGCAGGCGTAATCAAAGCAAGCGAAGGCACTGTAGTGTCAGAGGGGGAAATATTTTATCTTCCTCAGCAAAGTGTGCCCTTTGCAAAAACAGTCAGAAGAAACCTGCTCTTTGCGGCAAAGGATAAGCTGAACGCAAAGGAAAGATGCAGCACTTTATTAAATGAGCTTGCTTTAAATGAGCTTGCAGATAAAAATGCACTCGCACTCTCAGGCGGTGAGTGTCAGCGTCTTGCCCTCGGCAGGGTACTGATGAATAAGGGTGACTGCCTTTTGCTCGACGAGCCCACCAGTGCCGCAGACATTGAGGGCGGTGAGCTTATGGAAAAGGCGATTAAGCGGTATCAGGCTCAAACAGGCTGTGCAATAATTATGACCACTCACTCCCCTGCTCAGGCACTGTCTTTTGCCCACAGGATTATAATGCTTAACCGAGGCACAATAGCCGAACAGGGAAGCGCCTCAGAGCTTCTTGCCGAGCCTGAAACAGACTGGGGCAAAAAATTTGTTGATATGTGGAAAATATGAATTTTAGAAGGTGATTCAATGCTTAAGGTGATTTCACCCGATGAAGCTGTAGAAATAATCAGAAACGAGTTTTCCTCTTACCGATTGCAGAAGGAAAGCCTGCCTCTCAGCCACAGCTTATCGAGAACACTGTGCGAGGATATAATATCAAAAGAAAATATTCCCTCATTTAACCGCTCAACAGTTGACGGCTATGCACTTTTTTCAGCCGACAGCTTCGGCAGCAGTGAAAGCTCACCCTCACAGCTTTATATTGCAGGTGAGGTGCTTATGGGAGAAAAAACCGACCTTACCGTCCACAGAGGTGAATGTGTAAAAATACCTACTGGCGGAATGCTCCCCGAGGGTGCTGACAGTGTTATAATGCTTGAGCACACAGATACGCTTTTTGACGGCATATGCCTTGCACATAAAGCAGTGAGCCCCTATGAAAATGTTACAAGAAAAGGCGACGACATAAAGGAAAATGACACGGTGCTGAAAAAAGGCAGTGTTATCACTTCTCGAAGCATAGGAGTTCTTGCCGCCTTAGGAATAAGTGAGGTTTCTGTTTTTTGCAGACCCTCAGTGGGCATCATTTCCACAGGTGACGAGCTTGTCAGTGCCGACAGTGAAGCCGCCTTCGGAAAAATCAGAGACATAAATTCACATATTCTCTCAGCTTTAATGAGAGAGCTTGGCTGTGAAACAACCTTTTACGGCATTATAAAGGACGACTTCGGCGAAATAGACGGTACCCTGAAAAAAGCCGTGAAGGAAAATGATATCGTTCTCATTTCAGGCGGCTCCTCAGCAGGGGCAGCTGATATGACGGCAGACATCATCAACGCCTCAGGTGAGCTTCTTTTCCACGGTCTTGCCATGAAGCCGGGCAAGCCAACCATTTTTGGCAAAATTGACGGCAAGGCTGTCTTCGGTCTGCCGGGGCACCCTGCCGCCGCATATTTTGTTGCGCTGCGCCTTATAAAGCCTCTTATCTGCACCATGCTGTGCACCGGGGTTAAAAAGGCAAAGGCAACTGGCGAGCTGACACAGAATATTTCTTCAAACCACGGCAGAGAAGAAATCGTCTGCGTAAAGCTCAGAGACGGAAAAATCACTCCCCTTTTTGCAAAAAGCGGAATTATTTCCCTGCTCTCACAAAGCGACGGCTATATAATTATAGAACGCAACCGTGAGGGGCTAAGGCAAGGCGAAAATGTTGAAGTAAATTTATTTTAGTTTGGTGAACACAATATGAAACACAATTATCTTAATAACATACCTTTGGATAAGGCAAAGGAAGACTATTTTTCACACCTGAAAAGCAAGGGCTTTGATTATAAAACCGAAACAGTTATGTCAGCCGAGGCCTGCGGCAGAGTACTCTCTCAGGCGGTGTATGCAAAAATATGCTCACCCCACTATAATGCCTCTGCTATGGACGGCGTTGCACTGAAGGCGGCAGATACCTACGGTGCCGGTGAAAGCTCCCCCCTCATCCTCACTCCGGAGCAATATACTGTTGTTGACACTGGTGACCCCCTGCCTGACGGCTGTGATGCTGTTGTAATGGTTGAGGATGTCACACAGCTTCAAGACGGCAGAATCAGCCTTCTGTCAGCTGTGCACCCGTGGCAGAATGTAAGACAGGTTGGCGAAGATATCTGCATGGGTGATATGATAGCACCCTCCTTCACAAAAATATCACCCTCACTGTGCGGAGCTTTTCTTGCAGGCGGTGTGCTCGGTGTGCAGGCAATTAAAAAGCCCCTTGTGGGCATTATCCCCACAGGTGATGAAATAGTTTCACCTAAAGAAAACCCCGGCAAGGGCGAAATTATTGAATTTAACTCTGCTATATTTTCTGCAATGCTGTCACAGTGGCAGGCACAGACAAAAACCTACGGTATTGTAAAGGATAAAAAAGAGCTGCTTCACAGTGTGATAGAAACAGCCTCACTCGAATGTGATATGGTTCTCGTGCTTGCCGGTTCCTCAGCCGGCAGAGACGATTACACAAGCACCGTAATTTCCGACTTAGGTGAGGTTCTCTTTCACGGCATTGCAATAAAGCCCGGCAAGCCTGCTGTTTTAGGCTGCATCGGCAGTGTACCTGTAATAGGGCTGCCCGGCTATCCCGTTTCCGCCATAGTGGTTATGGAAGAAATTGTAAAGCCTCTGATAGGTCTCTATTATAATTCCGAAAGAGAATGCAGCAAAACCTCCGAGGCGGTTCTCGGCAAGCGTGTTGTTTCTTCACTGAAATATCAGGAATATGTGCGTGTGAGTCTGGGCAAGGTCAAAAACAAGCTCATTGCCGTACCCCTCAGTCGCGGCGCAGGAGTCATAACCAGCTTCACCAAGGCAGACGGCATACTGACCGTACCTCAGAACAGTGAAGGCTTTGAGGCAGGAGAAAAGGTCTCGGTAAGACTCTTAAAGGAAAAAGAGGAAATAGAAAAAGCTCTGATTATTACGGGCAGCCACGACCCTCTGCTTGACGAGCTGAGTGATCTGCTCAGAAAAAAAGGCTGCGGCTTCTCGGTAACTTCAAGCCATGTGGGCAGTATGGGAGCCATTACGGCTATAAAAAATTCGCAGGCTCATCTGGGATGTATACACCTGCTTGACACTTCCTCAGGTACCTATAACGAAAGCTATGTCAAGAAATATTTCCCCGAGGGCGGTGTGAAGCTTATCAAGGGTGTGGGCAGACTTCAGGGGCTTATGGTCAGAAAGGGCAACCCTCTCGGAATAAAAGGCTTTGAGGATATAACAAAAGGTGTTTATGTCAACCGTCAGCCCGGCTCAGGCACAAGAATACTGTGCGATTATCTGATTGCTAAAAGCTCTATGGATAAAAGCCGTATACCCGGCTACAGAAACGAGGAATTTACCCACACGGCAGTTGCCGCACTTATTGCCTCGGGCAACGCAGACTGCGGTCTCGGAATATATTCGGCAGCTAAGATGTATGACCTTGACTTTATAGAAATCTGCACAGAGGAATATGACTTCCTCATTGACGAGGATGCCTTTGCAAGTGACGAGGTCAGAAATTCCTTGAAGTATTTGAAAGCGAAGAATTTAAAAACAGACTCACTGAAATGGGAGGTTACAGCTTTGGCTGATTTTACACATCTTAACAAAAAAGGCGAAGCCCTTATGGTAAATGTGGGTGAAAAGGATATAACACAAAGATATGCCCGTGCTTTTGCAAAGGTCATAATGGAAGAGGAGACCCTGCAGAAGCTGTTGGCATCAGAGCTGAAAAAAGGCGATGCACTTGCTGCAGCCCGTATTGCAGGCATAATAGCTTCAAAGCGTACATGGGAGCTTATTCCGCTGTGTCACAACATTCCCATTGAGAGTGTGGAGATATCCTTTGAGACAGGCGGCAAAAACGAGCTTTATATTTACTGCAGTGCAAAATGCTCATATAAAACAGGCATTGAAATGGAGGCTCTCACAGGGGCAAGCGTTGCCGCACTCACTATCTATGATATGTGCAAGGCCATTGACAGAAAAATGCAGATAGCAGAAATAAGGCTTCTTGAAAAAACAGGCGGAAAGAGCGATTTTAAAAATGATTGACACATACGGCAGAAATATTAATTATCTGAGAGTCTCCGTGACAAAAAGATGCAACCTCAACTGCACCTACTGCGGAGCAGATTGCCACGGCAAGGATTATGAGCTGACGGCAGAGCAGATTGAAAAAATTGTGAAGGTCTTCGCTGACTTCGGCATTGACAAGGTGCGCCTCACAGGCGGTGAACCGCTTCTCAGACCCGATATCTGCCATATAGCTGAAAAAATAAGCTCAATAAAAGGGATAAGAAAGCTTGCCCTGACCACCAACGGAATAAGACTGAAGGAATTTGCCCTGCCTCTTAAAAAGGCAGGAATAACCGCAGTTAATATAAGCCTTGACACAACGGATAAAGAGCAGTTTAAAAAAATAACGGGTACGGATGCTCTAGAAAAAGTTTTTGACGGCATAGACCAATGTGAAAAAGCGGGCATTTCCCCCATCAGACTCAACGCGGTGCTCATAAGAGGTCAGAATGATGAACAGGCAGAAAGCCTTATTAATATTGCAAAAACAAGAAAAATCGATGTCAGATTTATTGAGCTTATGCCCTTTTCAGACGCAGGCGAAAATGAAAAGCTTGTTGTTAAAGGCGAAGAGCTTTTAAAGAGATTTCCCTTTCTGAAGCCTGTTAAAGCTCAGGGCAGCAGCTTTGAAAAAAGCGTTGCAAGATATTATGAGAGCGATTCCTTCAAGGGCAGAATAGGGCTTATAACCCCCGTCAGCGACAAATTCTGCAGTGAATGTAACAGAATAAGACTTCTCAGCGACGGAAAGGTAAAGCCTTGTCTGGGCAATGAAGAAACCTTTGACCTGCTTGAGGTCATTGACAATGAAGCACTGCTTCGTGAAAGAATCAGGCAGGCAATTTTATCAAAACCAATGGAGCACAAGTTTTCCTGCGGTTACGGCAACAATCACGGTTTGAATAAAATAGGAGGCTGAATATGAACGGCAGAGTACTATCAATTAACATAAGCGAAAAAAAGGGCACACCAAAAACAAAAATCAACCCGGGTGTACTTGTGGAGGATTTCGGATTTGAGGGCGATGCCCATGCAGGCAAGTGGCACAGACAGGTGAGCCTGCTTGCAAAAGAGAGCATTGACAAGGCAAAGGGCTTGCCCACTGACGGGCTTTGTCACGGTGTCTTTGCCGAAAACATAACAACCGAAGGCATTGAGCTTTACACAATTCCCGTAGGCACAAGGCTTCAGGTGGGTGAATGTATTCTGGAAATCAGCCAGATAGGCAAGGAATGCCATGACGGCTGTGCCATAAAAAAGCTTGTGGGTCAGTGTGTTATGCCAAGAGAGGGCATATTTGCACGGGTTATAAAAGGCGGCAAGGTTTTTGACGGAGATGAAATAAAAATAATATAATGAATTAATGCTACATTGTGTCGCAAAAGCAACTAGGGTTTGCTATAATCAAAATGTGATTTTTTTCTGAAATCGAAATAACAATCAATTACAAGGAGAATTTTCATGGAAACCTCACATTTTAAAAAGGCTTTATCTTTGTTTCTTGCAGTGATAATGCTCTTTTCGGTAATGCCCGCGGCAGTTTTTGCCACGCAGGAAGGCTTGCCCGTGATGAAGGTATTTAATGTTTCATCAGTTGACGATTTCCACGCTACCGCATATTGCGGCAAGGTTTATTCGGTCACCTTCCTTGATCGGATTGATACCGATTCAATTTCGGCATCAGACACAGTTGCTTCATGGGATATTTCTCATGCAGGTGACGGCAGTGTTATGGCGTGGGCTAAAATCAATGACATTGAAACCACTGCTGCCGGTGCTGACAGATATGATATTTATATCGGCGGCGAAGGCGGTGTTCAGGCACATGAAGACACAACATATATGTTCTATGCTTTTCAGAAGCTTGAGGTAGTCAACGGTTTAGAGAATTTGCACACAGGCAAGGTAAAAAGCTTCAAGGACTGGTTCAGCCTTTGCTCCTCACTTGAAAGCATTGATTTAAGTGCTCTCGACACTTCCTCTGCAACAAGCTTTAAAAACCTGTTTTTTAACTGCAGAAAGCTGCAGTATGCTAACCTTCACGGTTGGAACACAGAAAATGTAACCGATATGTCCTATATGTTCTATAACTGTGTTGCTCTCAAAGAGGTTGACCTCAGAAGCTTCGACACATCAAAGGTCACCACTATGTATTTTATGTTTTACAGAGCAGGTGAGCTGACCAATATCTATATCGGCAGCGGCTGGACAAACGAATCCATAGCAAACCTTAACGAAAGCGTATTCAACTGCTGTTATGCTATCAGAGGCGGCAAGGAAGAATATGATAAGAATCCTCAGGAATCTGCTCATTTTGCTGTAGCGAAGCCTGAAGGTAACCTTGAAATAAGATTTAAGGTTGAGTACCGATTCAGCGGCGATGTGCCCGAAGGTATAGAGCCCCCCGAAACAGAGTATTATGAAAAATATGCTTCTGCAGATGTTGAGAATACTCCCACAGCCCCCGAAGGATACATTTTCACAGGCTGGGAGACTCAGGATGTCACTCCCGAAAACGGAAGCTTTACTGTTACAGATGACGTTCTTTTTGTGGGCGAATGGTCCAGAGTTTATAAAGTGAACTACATATATACAGGCGATGTGCCTGCCGGTGCTCCTGCAGTACCCTTAACAAAAACATATAAAGCAGGCGACAGCGTTGCAGTTGAAGCTGTGCCGGCTGAGCCTGAGGATTATGTGTTTGTCGGCTGGAGCTGTGACGATGTTGTAACAACAGGCGGTGACTTCACAATGCCTGCTCACGATGTCACTCTTTACGGCTATTTCAAAAAGCCTGTTTCCGGTGTTGTCATCAACACAGGTAATATTGTTCTCAATGAAAATGACGAAACAAAAATTGAAATTACCGTAAATCCGGAAGATGCAACAATAAAAGATGTAATATACGAATCAGGTGACAGCACAGTTGTTACAGTTGACGAAAACGGTAATATTACAGCTGTCGGTGAGGGCACAACCACAGTTACAGTATCTTCAAAGGATGACCCCACAAAGAAAGACACTATCATCGTCAAGGTAAAAATACCCGTTGAAGATATCGTTATCGAAAACGAGGATACGGAAATAGCAATTGGCGAAGAGCTTCAGCTTACTGTCACTGTCAACCCCGACACCGCTTCGGTAAAAGACCTTGAATACACCTCGAGCAATGAAAGCGTTGCAAAGGTTGATAATTTCGGCAAAATCATTCCTGTCGGCGAGGGTACAACAGTTATCACCGTTACCTCAAAGGATAATCCTGAAATTACAGAAACAATAACCATTACAGTTGTAATGTATAAGGTTACATATGAATTCATCGGTGAAATTATTCCCGAAGGTATGAAAGCTCCCCAGGGCAATAAATATGCAAGCGGTGCAGAGGTTGTTGTTGAAGAAGACTCTTATGCAGACGGATATATTTTCTCAGGCTGGTCAACAAAAGACACTGCCGATATCAAAGACGGAAAGTTTAATATTTATAACGATGTACATTTTGTAGGCTCATGGGAAAAAATCAACTACTACGATGTAACCTACAAATATGAGGGTGAAGTTCCTGCAGGCGCTCCTGCCGTACCCGGTAAGGAAACCTATGAGGAAGGCTCTACAGTTACAACTAAAAATAATCCCTCACTTGTCGGATATATCTTCTCAGGCTGGGAGACATAGGATGTCACTGTTACAGACGGCAAGTTTGTCATTTA
>JAFQLV010000085.1 GCA_017396515.1 Clostridia bacterium
GGGTCATCAGATTTTTTGCGAGACGGATTTTTGTCATATCAAGGCACAAAACGCAGTAAATCCTGCCGGATTTACGAGTATTTTAACGAAGAGATGGCGAAAATCCGTCCGAAAAAAACGGGTTCGGATTATATTCGTCACCCTAAGAAAGGAAAAAGCTATGAAAAAACTTATTTGCATATGTCTGGCTTCACTGACTGTTCTTACCTGCCTTTCAGCCTGCGGCACAGGCGGCGGTGAAGAAACCACCGGCTCAGATATAAAGGTAATTGACTTCAACACCACAAGACCCGAGGAGCCCACATCAAAAATCAGACCTAAAAAAGACTATAAGATCACAATTCCCGAGGATATAATTTCAGTGGATTTTCAGGGTGATGCACAGTCCTACGCCAAGGTTTACGGCTATGAAATTGTGGAAAACGAAAACGGCAACATCACCTTCAAAATGGAGGGTAAGGAGTATTCCATGCTTCTTTCAAGAGTCGGCATGAAAACCATAAGAGAAATCGGTGCCATTGTTGACTCCGGCGATTTCCCCTATGTTACCGACTTGGGTGATTACTCCAAGGATTTCAGC
The DNA here is from genome assembly GCA_017396515.1 of Clostridia bacterium. GTDB lineage: Bacteria > Bacillota > Clostridia > Oscillospirales > Acutalibacteraceae > UBA6857. Next base: position 581 of record JAFQLV010000085.1, read on the forward strand.
TATATTCTTATTCTCGTCAACGGCAAAAAATATAAAAAAGCCGATGACAGAGAAACCTTTATGACCCTCATTTCACAGTGCGGTCTTTACTATCAGTACCACTCCAACCCTCAGGCACCAAAGTGTGAGGTTGTTATTGCCGACAGCAAAAGCGGCAAGGTGCTTGCAAGAGAAATTTACACCAACAAGTGAGAAAGGTAACGGGTGAGAAAAATGAGTTTTATTGAATTTGACCGTGTTTACAGAAGATATCAGGCAGGTGAGGTTTCAATTGCCGCTGTTGACGGTGTTTCCTTCAAGGTTGAAAAAGGCGAATTTTGTCTTATTGTCGGCACCAGCGGTGCAGGCAAATCAACAGTGCTTAACATTCTCGGCGGTATGGACAGCTGCGACGACGGCAGTGTACGCGTGGCAGGAAAGCCCATCAACAGCCTGACAAAAGAACAACTGGTTGATTACAGACGCTATGATGTGGGCTTTATTTTCCAGTTTTACAATCTTGTTCCTAACCTTACGGCTCTTGAAAACGTTGAGCTTGCCACACAGATGTGCAAAAAACCCATAAGTGCCCAGAAAATTCTTGCAAGAGTCGGTCTTAAAGACAGAATGGATAACTTTCCCTCACAGCTCTCAGGCGGTGAGCAGCAGAGAGTTTCCATTGCAAGAGCCTTGGCCAAGAACCCCAAAATTCTGCTTTGCGACGAGCCTACGGGTGCTCTCGATTACCGCACAAGCAAGCAGATATTGAGCCTTCTTCATAAAACCTGCCGTGATACCGGCACAACAGTTGTTGTCATCACTCACAACCAGGCTCTCGCCGCCATGGCAGACAGAATTATCACAATGCGCTCGGGCAAGGTGATACAAATCGCAGTAAACGATAATCCCATCCCCGTTGAAAGGCTGGAGTGGTAATGAAAAAAACAAAGATAAACAAAGTGCTTATAACCGATGCACTGCGTACCGTGGAAAAAACCCAGTCACGATTTATATCCATTATTGCAATTGTTGCTCTGGGCATCAGCTTTTTCGCAGGTATGAACGCAACTGCACCGGACATGTATGAAACGGCAGAGCAATATATTGCCGACACCAATGCAGCCGACATACAGATAATTTCAACGGCAGGTCTTACGGATGACGATGTTGCCGTTATAAAATCCATAGGCGGTGTTGAAAATGCCGTAGGCGAAAAATTCGTTGACGGTGTTGTAAAGGTCAACGGCAATGCCGTAAGCGACACCGACGGTTCAGAAATGACAGTGCGTGCTCTGCCTATTGACCTTGATAAGCTTGCAAGCACCTCAAACGGCACTGTTGACACAAGCTTTATGAACCGCCCTCAGCTTGTTGAGGGCACCTGGCCCACCTCCGCTAATCAGTGCCTTGTTGACAGCAGCTCCCTTTCTACTCCGGAGGAATTTAAAATCGGCTCCGTAATCACCATTGAGGGTGAAAACAAGGACCTGACCGAATCGCTGAAAAATCAGCAATTCACCGTTGTGGGCATTATCCGCACCCCCCTTTATATGTCATATGAGCGAGGTAACACCACTATCGGTACTGGTAAGCTGGGCACCTTCATATACATACCCGCAGACAATTTCCTTGACGATTACTATTCGGTTATGTATATCAAGCTTCAGGGCAGTGACAGCTATGACCCCTACTCAAAGGAATATGACGCTTTTGTAGAGCAGTATGTTTCATATATCGACTCGATTTCTGCCGAAATGCTTCAGAACAGAATAACTACTCTCAGACTCGATTACACTGCAAAGGTTGCAGAGAGCGAGATTGAGTACGCGAAGGCAAAGGCGGATATAGAAATTCAGCTTGCCGCCGCCGAGGAGCAGATGAAAGAAGTCCTCGATATGGCGGAAAACGGTCAGCAGAAGCTCCTTGAATATAAGCAGCAGTATAACGATGCCGCCGCCGAGGCAGCCGGTGCCATAGATTCGGGCAAGCTGGAGCATTCAACCCAATACGCTCAGTGGGAAGCCAAAAGAAATGAGTATAATCAGACTATGGCAACCCTCAAGCAATATGAAAATGCAGAGCAGGAATATAACAATGCCGTAACGGAATACAATGTTGCAAAGCTTCAGGTTGACTCAATGGCATCAACCGTTGACTATCTCAACGACCTTGTTGCCGCAACCCGTTCAGCTCTTGACAACTTTAACGATACCCAGAACGGCGGCGTTCAGGGCATGATAGACCGTCTTCAGCAATCAGGCCTTGTGGGTGAAGAGGTTGACCAGATTATCGACACCATAAACACAGCTACTGCTGTCGGCACAGCAAAGGAAATGGCTGCATATATGGAGCCTCAGCTTCAGTCAATGGAGGTAAAGCTTGCCTCAGCAAAGCAGGACCTTGCCAATGCACAGACAACCCTTGCACAAAAGAAGGTTGAGCTTGACCAGGCAGGTCAGATGGTTCAGCAGTTAAAGCAGGTTGAAGCACAGATGGAAAGTGCCAAGGCACAGCTTGACGAAGCCGAAAAGCAGCTCACCGATGCAGGCTATAACATTCAGTTCGGCGAGCTTGAGGTTCTCTCAAAGCTCAGCGATATGAAAAATCAGATAACAGCCTATGAAACTGCCCTTGCTATGGCAAAAGAAAAAGCAGGCACTGTTGAGGCTGAGTTTGAAAAAGCAAAGCACGAGGCTGAAAGCCAGCTTGAAAGTGCAAGACTGCAGTTAGAGGATGCAAAGCAGTTCCTTTTAAATCTTGATGATGCCAAATGGATGGTATCTGACAGAAAAGGTGCACTCTTAGGCTACGATGCCTACGGCCAGACCGCAAAAAGAACGGCGGCTCTGTCAAAGATTTTTCCTTGGTTCTTCTTCCTTGTTGCGGCAATGGTCTGCCTTAACACCATGACAAGAATGGTCGAGGAGGACCGCACAAGACTCGGCACCTTCAAGGCTCTGGGACTTACAGACCTTGAGATAATATCCAAATATCTTATCTATGCCTTCCTTGCCTCCGTTATAGGCAGTGTGGCAGGCTCCTTTTTGGGCTTCGCCTTCTTCCCGTCGGCAATCACCACGGCATACTCCATACTTTTTGATATGCCTTCGGTTATTATAAGGTACCGCCTTGGTTATGCACTGCCCGGCATAGTCATTTCAATTTCATCAACGGTTTTTGCAACATACTACACCTGCTATAAGAGTCTTGCCGTTGTTCCTGCAACTCTTATGAAATCAAAGGCTCCCAAGGGCGGCAAAAAGATACTTCTTGAAAACTTCCCTGCCCTCTGGAATAAGCTTTCCTTCACATGGAAGGTGACTATGCGTAATGTTTTCAGAAACATGAAGCGCTTTGTTATGGCAACTATGGGTGTTGCAGGCTGCACAGCCATGCTCGTTGCCGCCTTCGGCATAAACGACTCAATAAATGCCACACTCCAAAAGCAGTTTAACAACGATGACCGTGTGTGGAGCTATGATATGCAGATAGTTCTCAACGGCTCATACGACACAACCATAGAGAAATGCGAAGCCTATGAGACGGTAAAGGGCAATGCCTTTATCAGCAATGCAACTCTCAGCTATATGAAGGTTTTTGACACCACCTCACCGGATGCCGACGAGGATATGGAAACCTATCTTCTTGTGCCTGAGGACTCTGCAGCACTGGGCAGCTATATCAACCTGCACGAGAGAGGCAAAAGTGAAAAGCATCTGCTTTCAGACAACGGTGCAATCATAACAGAAAAGCTTTCAAGCAAGCTCAAGGTCAAGCCCGGCGAATACCTCACCCTTAAGGTTGACGATAAAAACAGCGTGCAGATACCTGTTGCCGCAGTGACGGAAAACTACGCGTTCCATTATATCTATCTTTCAAAAAATCTTTATGCTTCTATTTTCGGAGCAAACCCGAAATACAACTATATTACGGCTAATTTAGCTATCGATAACATCAGTGACGAGCAGAAGGTCAGCCTTGCAAAAGAGTTTATGAACGAATACGAAATAAGTGCAGTTGCCTTCACAGACCAGATAAAAGACTCCTTCGTCAACATTCTGGATGCAATCAGCTATATCGTTATTATACTCATTGTCTGCGCAGGTCTGCTTGCCTTTATAGTGCTCTATAACCTTTCAATCATCAACATCACAGAGCGTATAAAGGAAATTGCAACCCTTAAGGTTCTCGGCTTTGATGACGGTGAGGTTTCCGCCTATATTTTCCGTGAAAATGTCATCCTAACAATCATAGGCGTGCTGGAGGGTCTGCTGGTGGGCTTCCTGCTTCACAAATGGGTTATCGTTATTGCCGAGGTTGATATAATTATGTTCGGCAGAGAAATTGAATTCCCAAGCTATATCTATGCCGTCGTTCTTGCCTTTGCCTTCTCAATGTTCGTCAATGTTGTGCTTCATAAAAAGCTCAAGAAGGTCGATATGGTAGAATCGCTCAAATCAATTGAATAACAGATAAAAGGTTGTGAAATTATGCCTCTTGTAAATATGAAGGACCTGCTTTACGATGCCCGAAAGGGCGGCTATGCAGTAGGCTCCTTCAGCATAGCCAATATGGAAATGATCCTCGGTGTCATAAAAGCCGCCGAGGAAACAAAATCACCGATTATTCTGCAGATTGCAGAAGTACGCCTCAATCACTCACCCCTTCACATTATCGGCCCCGCCATGATAGGTGCGGCAAAAAATGCCAAAGTGCCCGTAGCAGTTCACCTTGACCACGGCACAAGCCTTAGGTGCATAAAAGAGGCTCTGGAGCTGGGCTTCACAAGTGTAATGTTTGACGGCTCACATCTGCCCATAGAAGAAAACATAGCCATGACAAAAGAGGTTATGGCTACGGCAAAGCCCTACGGTGCTGCAGTTGAAGCCGAAATAGGCTGCGTCGGCGGCAGTGAGGACGGCAGCAAGGATATCGCTATGAGGTGCACCTCACCCACTAAGGCAAAGCACTTTTATGATGAAACAAAGGTTGACGCCCTTGCAATAGCCATAGGCAACGCTCACGGCTTTTATAAAGAGGCACCCTGCCTTCGCTTTGACATTTTGGAAAAAGTCAGAGATACCGTTGATGTTCCCCTTGTGCTCCACGGTGGCACGGGCATAGAGCCCGAAGATTTCATCCGTTGCCATCAGAGCGGCATAAAGAAAATCAACATAGCAACAGCAACCTTTGCAAGCGTTGAAAAGCAGGTACGCTCAGACTATGCCGAAAACAAAATCGGCGGCTACTATGACCTTCACCAAAGTGAAATCGAAGGCGCGTACAAAAACGCAAAGGCACACATGGAAATATTTTATTCAGTGGGCAAAGCGGAATGAAAGTAGGAGTGAGGAGTTAGGAGTGAGGAGTGAGGAGTTGTGGGGAGCAAAGCTCCGATTATATCCGGTTAATGTTATGAGAAGCTTTTAACTCTCTCCCGCTAAACTGACAGGCAGTATGTTTTAATATATAATCAACAGATTAAATGTTTCGTAGTATTAACTTTGCGGAGAGATTGTTCAAACTTTCCGCTGACTTACCCGCAACCATAACCCCTAACTCCTAACCCCTCACTCCTAACTCCTAACCCCTCACTCCTAACTCCTAACCCCTCCCGAATTAATGAAAAAGATAATTTTTGAAAGGAAGTATTCTTTATGAAATATGTAGAATTTGACCAAAGCAAGCCTCTCGATGTTATCCCTATCGGCAGAGTTGCCATTGACTTCAACCCCACCGATATGAACCGCCCCTTAAGCGAAAGCTGCAACTTCAACAAATATGTCGGCGGCTCACCTGCAAACATTGCAGTGGGTCTTGCAAGACTCGGCAAAAAGGTAGGCTTCATCGGCAAGGTGTCAGACGATCAGCACGGCGACTTTGTTATTGACTACTTCAAAAAAGACGGCATCGACACCTCAAACATTTTCAGAGCTGAAAACGGTGAAAAAATCGGTCTTACCTTCACTGAAATCAAAAGCCCCACAGAAAGCAGTATTCTTATGTACCGTGACTGCATTGCCGACCTTATGCTCAAGCCCGAGGAGGTCAGCGAAGAATACATAGCATCAGCCAAGGCTATTGTTATCTCCGGCACAGCACTTTCAATGAGTCCCTCAAGAGATGCAGCTCTCAAGGCTATGATGCTTGCCAAGAAAAACAATGTTGTTGTTATCTTCGACATTGACTACAGACCCTACACATGGAAAAACAAGGATGAAATTTCCGTTTACTATCAGATGGTTGCCCGCAATGCCGACATCATCCTCGGCTCAAGAGAAGAATATGACCTGACAGAGGCTATCACAGGTGTTTGCAAAACTGACGAAGAAAGTGCAAAGCTCTGGCACTCCTACGGTGCTAAGATTGTTATCATCAAGCACGGCAAGGACGGCTCAACCGCCTACACTAACGACGGCAAGAGCTACTCCATCACACCCTTCCCCGTCAAGGCAATGAAAGGCTTCGGCGGCGGCGACGGCTATGCAAGTGCATTTATCCGCTGTCTGCTTGAGGGCTGGGAAATGATTGACGCTCTCGAGTTCGGTACTGCCTCGGCTTCCATGCTTATTTCAGCTCACTCTTGCAGTGCAGCAATGCCCACAGTAGAAGCTATTGAGGAATTCATCAAGGAAGAAAAGGCTATCTATGGCGAAATGGTAGCGCGCGCTTAAGCCGAAGGCTTAAGCGAATGCAGAATTCAAAATGCAAAATGCAAAATGGCGGGTCGCTTCGCTCCGATTATATCCGTTTCAATTTTACATAAAGTTAAAATAACATCCCGCCAAAATAGTCAGACACAAAAATTAAGCAGGTCATTACATCGGTAGTGACCTGCCTTTTTAAATTAAGATTGATATAACTTCAAGTTTCTGAGCTTTGGCTCTGCGGGTAGAATTATAAAAGTGGCCACGGTTACCCCGCGACCACAATTTTGCACTTTGCATTTTGCATTTTACATTTAGATAAGTCCCTGTGCCATCATTGCATCTGCAACCTTAACAAAGCCCGCAATGTTTGCGCCTGCAACAAGGTTATAGCCAAGACCGTACTGCTCTGCTGCCTTAGCTGAGTTATCGTGAATATCCTTCATGATTCTCTTGAGCTTTTCGTCAACTTCCTCAGCAGTCCATGAGTATCTCATTGAGTTCTGGCTCATTTCAAGAGCTGAAACAGCAACACCGCCTGCGTTAACTGCCTTTGAGGGAGCAACAACCTTGCAGTTTTCCATAAGATAAACAAGTGCCTCGTTTGTTGTGGGCATATTTGCAACCTCAATATAATACTGCAGACCGTTTGCAACAAGCTTTGCAGCCTCGTTCATACCGATTTCGTTCTGAGTTGCGCAGGGCATTGCATTGTCAACCTTAACGCCCAAGGTCTTTTCACCGGGGAAGAACTGTGCACCGAACTTGTCAGCATAATCCTGAACCTTGTCACGGCCGCTTGCTCTCATTTCAAGCA
>JAFQLV010000086.1 GCA_017396515.1 Clostridia bacterium
CCCTTATCGTCAGAAAGGACAGCCTCACCGAAAAAAATAATCAATCCCTGCACCAAAAACAAAGCCTCCCTTTACACAAGGAAGGCTTGTAAAACAAAATCTTACTCTTTTTTATCAGCAGGTACAAAGAATAAGCCCCTGCTCAGTCGATATGTTGCCTCACGGCAACTCGATATGTTTGCTCACGCAAACTCGATATATTTGCCATAGGCAAATTCGATATGTTCCGCCACAGGCGAAACGAGAAAACGACTCAATTTGTACCCTGCGGTGCAAGACGATAAAACATCGAAAAATCTATCACTTCTTCGGCCTGAACTTCTTAATAATGATAATGCCTGCAATAATTATTGTAAAGCCCGCAAGACTCTGCATAAGCAGCTGCAAAATCACAGGTACGGCAAAGCCTGTTACACTGCCCGGCATATCGTCAAAAACAACCAGACTGAAAAAGCTGCTTACCGCACGGTATATGCCTGAGATAATAAGCACTATGCCGCCGAGCCAGCCGTGCTTTTTAAGAAAGGGTCTGAGCTTTTCGGGCAGTGCTTCAATATATGAAAGCACTCTGTCTACGGCATCGGGCTTTGCTTCGGGAACTGCAGTAAAATTGTCCTTGCTGTCGTCAAGCAGATAGTCCGTTGTTACGCCGAAAATATCCGCAAGAGCCTTAAGCTTTGTTATTTCGGGCAGGGCTTCCCCTGTTTCCCATTTGCTGACAGCTTGCCTTGAAACGCCGATTTTTTCCGCAAGCTCCTCCTGAGATAAGCCTTTGAGCCTTCTCTGATTAAAAATCTTTTCGTGAAGTTTCATTTTTATCCTCCTTTTCTTTGTGGCTTCATCCTATCACAATGAGGATAAAATAGCCATAAAGTGAGGCTTGCAATTGTGCAACCGACGGTTGCGACGGGGGTTTTCAGGTGTTTTTAGTGATATATTTTGCCGTGGGCAAAATGTGAAATAAATTGCTTTCGCAATTTGTGAAATATAAGACTGCGTCTTATGTGATATAAAATACGCACAGCGTATTTTGTGATTATGACCCGGGATGCATATATGTTGCCGCAAGACCGCCCTGAGAGGTTTCACGGTACATGGCATTGAGATCCTTGCCGGTTTTATACATAGTTTCGACAACGGTGTCAAAGCTTATCTTTCTTGTGGTTGAAAGGAAGTTGGCAAGTGAAAGGGCATTGATGGCACGCATAGCCGCAACGGCATTTCTTTCAATGCAGGGAATCTGCACAAGACCGCATACAGGGTCGCAGGTCAGGCCTAACATATGCTCCATGGCAACCTCGGCAGCGTACTCAATCTGACCTATGCCCATATGGAAAAGCTCACAAAGAGCCGCAGCAGCCATTGAGCAGGCTGTGCCTATTTCCGCCTGACAGCCACATTCCGCACCGCTTATGGATGCGTTGGTTTTAACAAGGTTGCCCACAAGACCGCCTACGGCAAGGGCACGGCATATTTCGTCATCGCTGAAGCCTTTTTTATCCTGCATATATTTCAGCACGCTGGGCAGCACCGCACAGGCACCGCAGGTGGGGGCAGTAACAATAACACCGCCGCCTGCATTCTGCTCGCTGACAGCAAAGGCATAGGCGCACACAAGGCGGTTTTCCTTAGTGATTTCGCTCTCGTCTATGTGAGACTGATTATAGAGGTACTGTGCCTTTCTTTCAACGCCCAGGCCGCCGTCAAGCACACCTCTTGTTGAAAGCCCCTCAATAACGGCATTTTTCATAGCCTTCCATATTTCGTGAAGGTAATCCCATATTTCCTTGCCCTCATTCATTTCAACAAACTCATAAAGGCGCATATTATGGCTGTTGCAATATTCCGCAATCTGACCGAAGGTGGAAAGCTCATAGACATCCTCCTCGTCCATTCCCGGGTTGCCCTCAACAACAATCTGACCGCCGCCGACGCTCATAATACGCTCTCTTGCAAGCTCCTTACCGTCCTTATAGGCGATAAATTCCATTGTGTTTTCGTGGGGCAGGTTTTCTGTTTCCCATGGGCCGAAAACAAGCTCTATATCATCTCCTGCAAAAACATCAAGTATTGCTTCATCGGTTTTGTGCCCCTTACCCGTACTCGACAGTGAGCCGTAAAGGATAACCTTATAGCTGTCCGCACCGCGGTAGGTGCTTTTAAAATATCTTGCGGCCTTGTCGGGTCCCATAGTGTGTGACGATGAGGGACCTCTGCCGATTTTGTATAAGTGCTTGAGTGATTTCATATAAGCAACCTCAGTTCTGTTTTCTTACAACTTTATATTCATCATAGGGTGAGAAATAATGGCAGGCATCCATATTGCCGCTCATATATTTTTCCATTTCATCCTCGTCTAAATTGACAGAGCAATAGTATTCATCATACTCCTCATCATAATCGTAGTATGCACATTGCTCGCAGCAGTTTTTAGCCATAGCTTTCACCTCACTGACATTATAGACCACTTAAAAACAATAATCAAGTGAAAAGGTAAATTTATATTCCTTGACCCCTTCGACTTTATGTGCTATTATATGACATAAAGAATATTAAAAAATATTAGAAAAGGTGAGAAATATGAATATACTTATTGTCAACGGCAGCCCCAAGGGTAAATACAGCGTTACCCTGCAGACACTCAACTATCTTGCTTACAAATACCCTGAGCACAGCTATAAGGTGCTTCACGCAGGTCAGCAGATAAAGAAATTCACCAGAGATTTCACATCGGCAAAAGAAAGCATTGACTGGGCAGAGCTCATTATCTTTTCATATCCCGTTTACACCTTTATTGCGCCCAGCCAGCTTCACAAATTTATTGAGCTTATGAAAGAGCATCAGGTGGATGTAAAGGATAAGTTCGTAACCCAGATAACCACCTCAAAGCATTTCTGGGATATCACTGCCCACAGATATATTGAGGATAACTGTCAGGATATGGGTATGAAGCTTGTCAAGGGCCTCTCGGCGGATATGGATGACCTGACAAAGGAAAAGGGTCAGAAGGATGCCGAGGAGTTTTTCAAATATGTTCTCTGGTGCAAAGAGCATGACCACAGCGAGCCTGTAATTCCCGTGGGAGAGCCCAAGACCCTCAGCAGTGTTACGGTGCCCGAAGAAAAGCAGGAAAAGGGCAGAGGCGACATAGTTATTGTTGCCGACCTGAAGGAGGGTGACACTCAGCTGGACCATATGATTAAGCGCTTCAGAGCAGTCCTTCCCGTATATTCAAGAGTTGTCAACATTGCAGAATATCCCTTCAAGGGCGGCTGTCTGGGCTGCTTTAACTGTGCAGTTGACGGCACCTGCGTTTATAAGGATAAGTTTGATGAGTTTCTGAGAAATGAAATTCAGGCGGCAGATGCCATAGTTTACGCATTCACAATAAAGGACCACTCAATGGGTGCAACCTTTAAGATGTATGATGACAGACAGTTCTGCAACGGCCACAGAACCGTGACAATGGGTATGCCCGTGGCTTATCTTGTCAGCGGCGAATATTCAAAGGAAATGAATCTTCGCATGATACTTGAGGGCAGAGCAGAGGTTGGCGGCAACTTCCTTGCAGGTGTGGCATCAGACGAATTTTATGCTGACAAATCAATTGACCGCATGGCTGAAACTCTCATGTACGCCCTTGAGAATAAGTATACACAGCCTGCCAACTTCTACGGTGTGGGCGGTATGAAGATATTCCGCGACCTTATCTTTGTTATGCAGGGCATGATGAAGGCTGACCACAAATTCTATAAGGCTCACGGTCAGTATGACTTCCCCCAGAAGCAGCTTGGCAGACTTGTCGGCATGTATTTTGTGGGTGCTATGATAGCAAACCCGAAAATCAAGAGCAAAATGGGCAACAAGATGAATGAGGGTATGCTTATGCCCTATAAAAAGATTATGGATAAGGCTAAAAAAGAAAGCGCAAAGATAACTGTCAAAAAGGCAGTTACAAAGGTTAAAGTTGCCAAAGAAAAAGAAACAGTATAAGTCAAGCCGAGTGTTCCTGGGGACACTCGGCTGTTTTATTGCATTGCAGTTTTATTATGCTTCACATAGTGTTATTGACCTTCGGTCAGTTTTCGGCGAACAGGCAAGCTTATATAACCTCAAACAGCAGACCGACAGCCCTTTTAATATCCTCACGGGGCAGACCCGAATAGTTGATAATGAGAGTGTGCCTGTCGGCAGAGCTGTGCTTGTGATAATATTCGCTCAGGCAGGTGAGCCTTATGCCCTTTTGCCTGCCCTTTTCAATAAGCTCCCTGTCTGAAAGGGGAGTATCCACCTTCATAAGAAAGTGCAGACCTGCATCCTCCTCTTTTATCTGTACCCTGCCGAAAAGGGGATGCTTTTTAATTTCACTCATAAGGGTGTCACGCTGATTGCGGTAGTAGTTGCGCATACGGTTAATGTGCTTTTCATAATAGCCCTGCCTGATAAATGCCGAAAGGGTGTATTGCTCAAAATTTGACACGGTGCAGGCATAAAAGCTGAGCTCCTTTTTATAAAGAGCCATCAGCTCTTCAGGCAGCACCATATAGCTTATTCTTATTGTTGAGGTCAGGGACTTTGAAAAGGTATTGATGTATATTACCTTTCCCGAATGGTCAATGCTCTGCAGTGAGGGTATAGGTCTGCCTGAAAAACGGAACTCACTGTCATAGTCATCCTCAATAATATATCTGTCAGGCGATTTTTCCGCCCAGGAGAGAAGCTCATATCTTCTGCTGACAGGTGTTACTATGCCTGTGGGGAAGTGATGTGAGGGGGAAATGTGAAGCACATCTGCCCGTGAATTTTCCAATGCGGAGATTTCCACACCGCTTTTATCAACAGGTATGCAGTGGAAGCTGACATTGTTTGCCCTGTAAATCTGCGCTATCTTGCGGTAGCCCGGGTCCTCAAGGGCATATCTTTTTTGCCTGCCAAGAAGCTGAATAATAAGAGAATAGAGATACTCCGTGCCGGCACCTACAACAATGCAGTCCGGGTCTGCCTTCATGCCTCTGAACTGAAAGAGATAGTCCGAAATGGCACAGCGCAGCTCTCTTACACCTGTTGAGGGGGAATTGACCGTCAGCAGCTCACTTTTATCTGCCATAACCTCACGCATAAGCTTTGTCCACACAGAAAAGGGAAAGCTGTCCCTTGCGGCAGAGTTCATGGCAAGGTCAACACCGCAGAAGGCGTCTTCACTGTCCTCGCTCCTGCTTTCATAGGCAGGCTTCAGGGAGCCCGTGTTCATCACGGGTGAGGAAATGCGGCAAACATAATAGCCGCTTTTGGGCTTTGAGTAGATATAGCCCTCTGCTACAAGCTGATTATAGGCATTCTCAACCGTTACGGTGCTTATGCTCAGGTGCTTTGCCAGTGCCCTTTTTGAGGGCAACTTTTCGTCGGGTGCAAGGCGGCAGGCGAGGATATCCTCGATTATTTTTTTATAGAGAAACTCATAAAGGCTGTCACTGCCCTTATTTTCAAAGGAGTAAGTAAGCATATAACCACCAATCTGACCTTATAAAATTTTATTGTTTTGGCTATTTCAATATGGTCAAATCATAGTATAATACTTAACATAAGAAATGTAAAGAGGTCAGGTGATACTTTATGAAAAGAATTGTTACTGTTCAGGATATTTCCTGTGTGGGCAAGTGCTCTCTCACTGTTGCTCTGCCCATTATTTCGGCTATGGGAGTGGAAACGGCAATTATCCCCACGGCAGTGCTGTCAACACACACTATGTTCAGCTCCTTTACCTGCAAGGATTTAACAGACCAGATTGAGCCTATCACAAAGCATTGGCAGCAGGAAAACTTAGATTTTGATGCCATTTACACAGGCTATCTCGGCTCCTTTGAGCAGATAGACCTGATGAAAAAGATGTTTGCCGATTTCAAGACAGAAAAGAATATTACCTTCGTTGACCCTGCCATGGGTGACGGCGGCAAGCTTTACCCTGCCTTTGACGAAGCCTTTGCAAGGCACATGGCAACTCTCTGCACTGCCGCAGACATAATAGTACCCAATATAACAGAGGCATGCTTTATGACGGGCACCGAGTATAAAGAAAAATATGACGAGGCCTATGTCGCAGACCTGCTTAAAAAGCTCAGTGCTCTGGGTGCCAAAATAAGCATACTCACAGGTGTCAGCTTTGAAGAGGGCAAAACCGGTGTTATGGGCTATGACAGAGAAAAGGATGAAACCTATTATTTCTGCCATGAAAAGCTTTCCTCAAGCTATCACGGCACAGGCGATATTTTTTCAAGCACCTGCGTGGGTGCACTTATGAAGGGCTTCGACTGGAAGAAGGCTGTTGAGATAGCCGCCCTGTACACTGCCGAGTGTATCCGCCTTACAATGGCAGACGGCAAGCTCAAGTGGTA
>JAFQLV010000087.1 GCA_017396515.1 Clostridia bacterium
AGTCACCAACCTGACGGTATGTAATCTTTGACATAATAATCATCCTTTCATTTCAGATATAAAAGTATCATAAGTAAATCTTGCCCCGAGCCGAAAACCTGAAATGAAACCGTCAGAAATGCTGATGCTTGAAAATTCATTATAAGCACTCACATAACTTGCAAACAGTTCTTTTTCCTTTTCGTGTAGCATATCCGATAGTTCTTCCTCTTTCTTTACAAGTACATTCAGCTTCTTTTTAAGTTTTGGTGTGATTTCTGTTGAGAGTGCCTGCGGCTCAATGTTGCCATAATAAAAATCTTCTATAATGCTCGACATAAAATCACTCCTTACCTTTCACTTTTATCAATGATTTTCAATAACAACTCGTTAACATCCTCAGTGGGTAAACCTTCCGCCAAGAGCATATTACGGAATTCATTCATACCATTGACAAGCAAATTGCATTCGAAATCCGTAAATTTTATTTTGATTTTTTTGTTCATAAAATAACCTCCCTATATTTGGTAGCTTCATTCTAGCGTATAAAAGGAGGTTAGTCGAATGTACGAGAAAGTAAGATAAATAACTACAAAAGTATTGTTATATGTCCCTCGATATGTCCCCCGAACCCTCTTAAACCGCATCAAATAAGGAAAGAATACTATCCTCCAAAACCGCGTGCCGAGGGTTCGAGCCCTTCTGCCCCTGCCAAGTCAGAAAGTCCCACAAACCCAGTGTTCATAAGGGTTTCGGGGCTTTTTTCTTTTTTATTTTTGCATAAGCGACTTAGTCTCTTTTGGTATAAAACAGGATATTTTTGTGAATACAGGTGTGTCAAAAGGGGTGTCAAACTTCAATAAAAAAAGCACCGGTTAGCCGATGCTTTCTATATATAAAATTACTGCAATATTAAATCTGTGCTTTTAAATTATTTATAAGCTCCTTAAATGAGGCTAAATACTTATTCTTGATATTTTCGAAGATGGCAGTTGCTGTGTTGTCATCATAAATGTGCGAGGTAAGATTTCGTGAATATAAAAGCTCGAGCCAGATTTCTTCATCGTTAATCAGGTTGTCGGCATAAGCTTGTTTCATAACAGATTTGGGGCTGTTGATATCTGTATAACCCTCTGACAGCAAATACTCCCTTGCACTTTTCCAAGCCAACTCTGTGCAAAATTCAAAACGCTGAATGACACCGTCTCTTGAAGATGATATTGAGTATTCTTCGTATTCCTTGAGAGCTTCTTCAAGTCTGTATACTGCATCGCAGAGTTTATCAAGTTTTTCATTGAGCTTGTTCATAAGAATAACACCGTCCTTATTTATATTATTAACCAGAGCTTCGTTTGTTTCATCAGTGACAAAAACTATATCAAACTGAAGTAAAGTGGGAATGTTACCTATAGATTGAGAAAAAGCAAAATGCTTGTCTTTTGGCACGCCATAGACGGCAATGTCGATATCACTTTTTTCTCTGTTATCGCCTCTTGCCCTAGAACCGAACAGAAGAATTTTGCTTGCTGAATATTCCTTGCCGATATCCGCTATTGCACTGTAAATTTTATCCATCAATATGTGCTCCTTATGGTTTTGCATCTTCACCGTTTTCAGAAAAAATGTTGCATATATATAAGAATTACTTAATTCATCAACAGAATACCATATTTTAAACAAAAACGCAAGTATCAGAAGAAAAACAAGCAGTGAAGAAATAGTAAAAAAAAGCCTTTGAAAAAGTCGGAGAAGCACTTGACTCTCACCCTGCGTTATAGTGTATAATTACTTGCAGAGGTGATAGAATGAAGCTGCTTGTTAAAGATTTTGCAGAGCTTTGCGGTGTCAGTGTGCGCACACTGCACTACTATGATGAAATAGGGCTTTTAAAGCCCTGTCAGGTTGATAAATTTACATCCTACCGTTACTATGATGAAAATTCACTTCTTCGTATGCAGGAAATCCTGTTTTACCGCGAGCTCGATTTTTCTCTCAAGAGCATAAGCGAAATTTTATCTTCTCCCGATTATGACAAAGAAAAGGCACTGCAGCAACAGAAAAAGCTTCTCATTCTCAAAAAAGAAAGGCTTGAAAGACTTATTTGCGCAATTGACAGTGCCGGGAAAGGACTTGATATAATGTCAGCTTTTAATAACAGCGAATTTGAAAAGTATAAGGACGAGGTCAGAGAAAAATGGGGCAGTACCGATGCCTATAAAGACTACAGTGAAAAAAGCAAGGGCTATTCAGAGGATAAGCTTAATGCTCTGGGAAGTGGCATTGACAGCATAATGGGTGAATTTTCACAGTGTATGAATGACGGGAACACACCTGCTTCTGAAAAGGCACAGAGCCTTTGTGAAAAGCTTCAGAGCTACATTACGCATAACCTCTATAACTGCACTAAGGGAATTCTGTCAGGCCTTGGTCAGATGTATGTTTTCGATGAGCGCTTCAGAAAAAATATCAATAAACACGGCGAGGGTACGGCAGAGTACATAAGCGAAGCAATTAAGGTTTATTGCAGATAAAAAAACGGGACTGTCGGCATTTAACTGACAGTCCCTTTCGGTTTAGGTTTATTGCTCGGCTTCATCCTCTATATACTTTTTCATTTCGTTTGCACCCGTCACAAGGTCATTTCTCTCGTCATAATAGATTTTGAGAATCCTGCCAAGCTGCTCGGCTTTGTTCCGGTTTCCGATTTTAATTGCGTTTATGTAATCCTGTCTGCAGGAGGCGATGATGCTGTTTTGCACCTCGATGCATTCTTTATACTGTGCATAAAGCTCACTGTAGGTCATATCCATTGGCGGCACTTCCTTTCTTCCTTGCCGAAAATCAGATAATCGGTGCTTGTTTTAAAGGCGGCAGCTATAGCCGCAAGGTCTGAGGCTGTGGCATCCTTCTCAGAGCTTTCAAGGCTTTCGAGCTTCTTTTTGCCAATACCCGTCATTTCGCTCACATCCTCAAGAGTCATTGCCTGAGCGAGCCTGAGCTTTTTTATTCTTTGCCCGGTACTTCTCGGCTCGGCGATGAAGGCAAAGGCATTCCTGCCCTTTATAATTATTGCACTTTCCTGTGCATATTGTCTGCCGTAGCGGTACTCAATAGCATATTTCAGCTTGTCATAAACAATTGAATTGATTTTATCAAGGTGCTTTGACACAGTTGATTTGTCAATTCCGAGTATATCGGCTGTCTCCTTTGCTGTTTTTCCCTCGTACCAATGAAGCCTGACAATTGCCTTATCCTTGTCACTCAGCTCATTTTCAAGAACTCTTTTTACAAGAGCATTAAGCTCTATTTTTCTTTTTCTGAGAATGTACTCATCTAAGGTTTCGCATTTTTTTGCCGCCCAACGGTCATATTGACTGCGGGCGGTTTCATATTCAATTCTGTCAAAGGATGTTCTCTCATTCATCTTCCTTACCTCCTTTTTAGCTTGTCCGGTACTCAGAAAGCAAAACACGCCGAACAAATGTTCTGTATTTAATTTTACTGAGATTTCGCATCTTGTCAACTGAATTGAATTTTTGCTGCTGCTTATGAGAAGCAAACTCCGAATATTTGTATTGAACTGCTTTTAGCAATAAAATTTAATTTTATTTTAGGTTATTGATGTATTAATAAGCCTAATAGCAAAAATGTGCTTGCTTTTTTTATTCAAATGGTATAAAATAGTGGGTGCAAAATTTTTTTATTTCAGAAAAGGATGAAAACTCATGGCGAAACAAGAAAAAACCGCTGCAGAGCTTTACCGTGAAGAAAGAAAAGCGCGTATTGCAAAGGCAGCAAAAAAGAACGCAAAGAAATCACACAAGATAGTTTTGACAAAGGGCAGCAAGATTGCAATTGCAGCTGTTCTGGTTGTTGCTCTTGTTGCAGGTATCGGTGCATTTGCTATCAGCAATTCAGGTGTGCTTGAAAGAGGCAAGACCGCTTTCTATGTCGGTGACATCGAGGTTAAGGCACCCGAATACGGCTACTACTACAACAGCGTTTTCTCAAACTTCTTTAACTATTCATACCAGTACGACACATACTACGGTGCAGGTATGGGCAAGATGTACACAGGCTACGATTACAGCGTTTCTCCTGATGTTCAGGCTTATGACGGCGAAATCGAAGGCGTTGAGAAGCCTATGTTCACAGACTATTTTGAGCAGAGCGCAAAAGACAGCATCAAGTTTGTCAAGGCATCAGTTCTCTATGCAAATGAAAACGGCATTGAGCTTGACGAAAAGGATATCGCAAGCGTTGACTCAACAATTGAGCAGCTTAAAACAACTGCTAAGGACAACAACTACTCAGTTTCAGCATATCTTCGTGCCTTCTACGGCAAGGGTATGACACTTGAGCTTCTTCGTCAGATCTGTGAGGAGCAGACTCTTGCAAATAAGGTTCAGACTGTTAAGACAGAGGAATTTGCAGCAGCATACTCAGACGAAGAAATCGAAAAGGAATATAACAAGGATCTCACAGCTTACGGCGTAGTTTCACTTCGTCTTTACGAAGTAGTTGCAGACACAGTTGAGGTTCCTGCAGAAGAAGAGGGCGAGGAGCCTACACAGGAAACAACAAAGGAAACAATGGCTGCCGCTAAGGCAAAGGCCGAATCCTTCGCATCAAAGGTTAATGATGCAGAGTCCTTCAAGGCAACTGCAGCAGAGTTTGAAAAGCTTGCCGAGAATGACGAGTGGGAAGAAATGAAAACAGACGACACAATGACCCTTTCAGAGGATATCAACTATTCAACTGTTCAGGGCAAGTCATCAGATAAGGATTTCCTCAAGTGGGCATTTGATAAAAATACAGCCGCAGGCGAAACCTACATCACAGAGGAGGAAGGCACAGGCTACAGCGTATTTATGATGGAAGAGCCCGTTCATAAGGTACCTGACGACTGGACATATGATGTAAGACACATTCTCATTAAGTTCCCCGATGAAGATTCAGCTGATGATGCTGAGGAAGCTGAAGAGGAAGAGAAGAAGGAAGAGGTTGCTGTTGAGCTTCTCAATCCCGCAGATTATGATGTAACTGTTGACATTGATGTTGACCTTGAAAAGACAGGCGATAAGGCTCTTTACAAGGAGGCTCAGACAATTCTTGAGGATTATCTTGCAGGCGACAAGACAGAAGACTCCTTCGCAGAGCTTGCAAAGCTTCACTCAGCAGACGGTAATGCAGCAGAGGGCGGCATCTATGAGGACACAACTCTCGGCTACATGGTTTCAGAGTTTGAAGACTGGGCTATGAAGGACGGCAGAGAATACGGCGATGTAGGTATTGTTGAGACCGAGTTTGGTTATCACATTATGTACTTCATCGGCACAGATGTTACAACCTGGTCAGATGTTATCAGAAACGATAAGGGTGCTCACGATTATGAGGACTTCTCAGCTGAAATTGAAGCAGGCGACAATGTTAAGCTTGACGGCATTGTTGACGATGCTATTGTCAGCACAGAGGAATTCATCGTTAAGCTTGCAAAGCAGCAGATCAGATCAATCCAGCAGCAGAGCTCAGCGACTCACACTCACTGATATTAACTGAAATTTATCCACCTGTTTTTCGTGACAGGTGGATATTTGCTTTACTTTTGTTTTGTTTTATGATATCATTAGTGTCAGTATTTATGGGCAGGTGACAAGAGTGAATTTATCAGCTGATGAAAGGATAGAGCCTTTGGGCAATAATATGAGCATTGTTGTGTCAGACAGCCACACCTTCGGCACTGATGCAGTGCTGCTTGCAAATTTTGCCTGTGTCAAGCGTAAGGACATTGCCTGCGATATGGGCACGGGCTGCGGAATTATTCCCCTTATATGGTGCAAGGGTCAGACCAATGAGGTGTATGCTCTTGACATTCAGCCAAAGGCAACCGAGCAGCTGGAAAAGTCTCTTGAGCTTAATGAAATTGTCGGCAGAATAAAGCCCGTCAACTGCGACATCCGCTCTCTTAAGGGTGTTCTTGAGTTTGGCAGATTTGACCTTGTAACTATGAATCCGCCCTATAAGCCTGTGGGTACGGGTATAGAGAGCCTGAGTGAGGCTCACCGCATTGCACGCCACGAAGTCACCTGTAATATTGACGATGCCGTTTCTGCGGCGGCAAAGCTGCTTAAATTCGGCGGCAGATTTTGTATGTGCCACAGACCTGAGCGCCTTTGCGATATAATCTGCAGCATGCGTCAGGGCGGCATTGAGGTCAAGCGTATAAGATTTGTAGTCGAGCGCAAGGGCAGACAGCCCTGGCTTGTTTTAGTTGAAGGTAAACGCGGCAGTAAAAGCGGCGTAACAATAGAAAAAGAGCTCGTAATGAAAAATGACGACGGCACCAACACTGACGAGTTCAGGGCAATGTTCGGTGACTATATGGAAGGACACCAATAGAGTGCAGAATGCAGAGTGCAGAGTGCAGAATTGCGGGGGAGCTTTCTCAAAGGTTCAAGCCTGATACCGCTGAAGAAGTATTCCATTCTCAAACGGCTACAATGCCGACCGCAGGTCCCACAATTATTCATTATTCATCATTCACTATTCATTATTTTGACGGAGGAAAACCCATGTCAGGAACCTTATATATAGTCGGCACGCCTATAGGAAATCTGGGCGATATGTCCCCGAGAGCCGTTGAGACTCTCTCTCAGGTGGATTTTATTGCCGCAGAAGACACGAGAGTAACGGTTAAGCTTCTTAACCACTTCGGCATAAAAAAGCCTATGATAAGCTATTTTGAGCACAACAGACGTGCCAAGGGTGAGGTCATAGTGGATAAAATTCTTCAGGGTGAAAGCTGTGCGCTTGTTACCGACGCGGGTATGCCTGCCGTGTCTGACCCGGGGGAGGATTTAGTGCGTCTTTGCCACGAAAACGGCATAATTGTTCAGAGTGTTCCCGGCCCCACAGCCTTTGCAACAGCTGTTGCCATGTCCGGCATGAATGTGGGCAGATTTACCTTTGAGGGCTTTCTCAGCATGAATAAGGTTTCACGCCGTGAGCATCTCTCGTCAATCAAGGACGAAAAACGCACTATGGTTTTTTATGAGGCACCCCACAAGCTTGCGGCTACTCTTGCCGATTTATACGGCACCTTAGATGACAGAGACCTTGCCATTGTACGCGAGATAACTAAGATACACGAGCAGGTTATTCGCACCACCCTTAAAGAAGCTTCCGAGAGGTACGCCGAAGAAAGCCTTAAGGGTGAGATAGTGCTTGTTATTTCAGGCAAGCCCGACAGCGAGGAGGACGAGGCAACCTTGGCAGATGCGGTGGCTCTTGCAAAGGTTTATGTCAGTGAGGGTCTGGGAATAAGCATGGCAGCAAAAAAAGCCGCTAAGGAAACAGGCATAAAAAAAGGCGATATATATAAGGAATTACAGGAGGAAGAATAAATGCAGTGGCTTTCACAGTACGGTTATCTCATTATAGTGTTTATAGTTTTATTGGCGGTCTTTGCCTTTGTTTTTATGAAGGCTGTCAGTGCATACTCAAAGCATAACAAAACCTATAAGGCACAGGAGGCTGAGCTCAAACGCCTGACTGCCCTTAAGGAAAAATATAAAAATGCAACTCTTGACATGCTTGAAACCTATGACGAAAGTGAAATTTCAGAGGGTATGGCTCTGCTTTATCAGATAGCCTTGCAGAAAAGCGATGATATGGAGGAGGCCTTCAGAGCTATGCCTAAGGAGAAGCAATATGTCTATGTTCTCGATGTTTTCACTCAGGACGGCTCGGCAGGTGAATTTTTCACACAAAACAGTGAAATACTCACTTCCATAATAGTTGAAGCTCTCAACGCAATAGGTATGACGGCTTTCGCTTCGGAGCTTTCTGTTTTTGCAAAGATGTTTGATAAGGATGATGAAGATGTTTCTTACAGCACCGCTGCAATAGAAAAATTTGACAAAATGATGCAGGAAAAGGACATTTTAGCTAAAATTAAGCTTTCTTCGTCAAAATATATAAAAGAAAACTACGATATTTTAAAATGTTAAACATTTGTTTATTTGACTTATGCATATTTTTATTGTATAATGTATCGGTATCATTAAATTCAGGAGGCGATAGGCTTGCGTAAGATTGTTGCAATTTTCGTGATATTGGCAACAGTGACAGTTTTATTCACCGCTTGCATAGACGATGGAAAGCCCACAACGACAGCACCCATTGCTACAGGAAATGTTTCCACCACTCAGCCTACTACCACCGAGCCTCAGCCGGTGTCATATATTCTTACAACAAGTCCCGATAAAACCGTGCCATGGGTTGAAACAACAAAGTTTGATTTAGCCTCGGTTACAACGGACATAAATATTATTGTTCCCACAGACCCTGTGCTTCCGCCTGATGTGAATGTTCCCACCACAGGCTCATCACTTCCGCCGACGGTACCCTCAACAAATCCGCCCACGGCTGTGACCTTGCCTACAGACAGCACGAAGCCCACCACCACTAAGCCAACAACTACAAAGCCTACCACCACAGAGGCTGAGAAGTTCTCAACTCCTCTTGTTATTGACTCAGAGGCTTATGACAGCAATTCAGGCAAGCTTTATCTTTCAATCAGCCCTGCTTCCTGGAGCAGTGACATCAAAGCAAACAGCACAAAAATTTCAATTCGCATTGACGGAGTCACCTCAGCCGAAAAGGTCACCTGCAGCGTAACCGCAGGTAAAAATGCTGACGGAATGCAGGAAATTATCATTGACCTCTCAGGTCAGTCTGTTACAACAGGCAGCACAATTGCCTACACAATTCCCGAAAGCTTCCTTGTTTCAAAGGCAGGCACACAGTTTAACTCAACTTATTCCTCAAGCGTTTCATTCTGATTTTAAGTCAGCACCCTTTTGCGGGTGCTGATTATATTTTTGCACCTCTTTGCCTAAACTCCCTTAAAAGGAGCTGAATATTATGTCATCTGAAAGCCGTCTTAAGGGCCGCAGTCTGCTTATAGGTGCAGTGCCGTTGTTTTCTCTCACACTCGCAGTGTGTCTGCTGCTGATATTTTCTCTGAGCCTTATGAGCCTTGTTTATCGCAGTGCACTTGTGCCCTATGTAGATAATCATTTCGGAAAATATGCACCCTATATCAATCTTTTAGCCGCAGCGGCAATACTGTTCTCGGTCATCGGGGCTTATGCTGCACTTAAAACAGGCAGTGACCGATATATGCTGAAAAAGGCTGAGAATGTTCACGCGGGGGCGAAGGATATTTTTTATTATTTTTCACCGCGGAATTTCTTTTCACTGCTGAGTGTAAGCACAAGGCTTTTTATGATAAGGCTATGTGTTTTTCTTTTTCTTAATATTCCGACTGTGCTTTGCGCTTTATTGCTTCTCAGCCTTAGCAGCTCGCGTTTTTCGGCGGCGGTTTCGGCTGTGCTTGCCGCAGGCTGTGTCGCGTTCTTTTTAAGCAGCATATGGTTTTATATGAAACTGACCTCTTCGCTTTTTTTAGCCCGCTATTATTTTATAAAAGGGGAGTATCTCAATTTTCGGCACCTGACGGCTTCGTCTCAGAACGCCATGAAGGGCAATATAAAATCTCTCTGCCGCTTGAAGCTGAGCTTTATAGGGTGGTTTCTGCTGTGCATTTTAATTGTGCCGTCAGGCTATGTGTGGGGCTATTACAGGCAGACCCTTGCCGCCGGTGCCTGTGAAATTATGAAGTTGCAATAGGTGGCGTTTTATGCTAAAATAGCTGCGTAATTCTTTACGGAGGCAAACCTATGAATGAGCTGATAAATGTCACACCGCTTTGGGAAAATCTTAAATGCAGAACTGAACCCATACTGCTTTACGGTATGGGAAACGGAGCCGATATGATTATTAAGGTGCTGGAATATTATAATATTCAGTGGCAGGATACCTTTGCAAGTGACGGCTTTGTCAGGGGGCACTTCTTCCACGGCAAAAAGGTTTTATCTCTCAGCGAAGCCGAGGAAAAATACGGTGACTTTATTGTGCTGATGACCTTTGCGGTGCACGATGAAAAAACAATGGAATACGTAAAAGAACTGTCAGTAAGGCACGAGCTTTATTCGCCTACGGTTTGTGTTGTTGGCGGCGAGCCCTTCACATATGAATATTTCAAAGAAAACGAGCAGCTTTTCAGGCGTGCCTTCGAGCTTCTTGCTGATGAAAAAAGCAAGGAAGACTACCTGAATGTTCTTCGCTATAAAATCAGCGGAAAAACCGAATATCTCTTTAAGGCACACAGCGATAAAATGAGTGTTTACAGTGACATACTCTGCCTTGGCAATGAGGAAACGATAGTTGACCTGGGAGCATATGACGGTGACACCATAAGAGAATTTAATCAGGCAACAAAGGGAAGCTATAATAAAATTATTGCCTTTGAGCCTGACGGCAAAAACTTCCGCAAGCTCACTGAAAAGACACGGGGGCTTTGCAATATTGAAACACATAATATTGGTGCGTGGGATAAAAGGGAAACCCTCTACTTTGCCAAAAAAGGCGGCAGAAACTCCCGTGCCGATGAAAGCGGAGTGCCGGTGGAGTTTGACAGTGTGGATAACATTGTAAATGAGAGGGTGACTCTTATTAAAATGGATATTGAGGGAGCTGAAATGAAGGCTCTTGAGGGCGCAAGGCAGACAATTTTAAAATACCTTCCGAAGCTTTATGTCTGTGCCTATCACCGAAACGAGGATTTATTTGCACTCATACTGAAAATCAACGAGCTTTCAGATGACTATAAGATATATTTCAGACAGCACCCCTATATCCCCTCTTGGGAAAGCAACCTTTATGCAATTCCCAAGGGAAGCGTGTAAAAATGCAGAATGCATTTTGCATTCTGCATTTAATTACCAACCATTCTTTCGCATATTGCCTTGAAAACCGGTGCGCAGTCCGTGTTGCCGCCGCTGCCGTTTTCATTCATCACAACAACAATGTAGTGCGGGTTATTTGCCGGAAAGAAGCCTGCAAACCAAGTTCTGAGAATTTCTCTTTCGTCGCTGTAAATTCCGCTTTGTGCCGTACCCGTCTTGCCTGCAAGTGAAACAAGGTCACTGTGAGCCTTTTTGGCTGCACCCTTTTCAGTTACGCTCAGCAGCATTTTCCGCATTGTTATAACCGTTTCATCACTCAGGAGCTTGAAGGGAGTTTTTTCGGGCTCTTTTGTCATAAGGCCCATATCATCAGTCAAGCCCATTATAAGCTTCGGCTCAATATAATTGCCCGTTGCAAGGGTGTGATAGGCTTTTGCAATCTGCAGCGGTGTTGCCGTGAGGCTGCCCTGACCGAATGCAAGATTAGCAAGATTACCCTTGATTTTCAGGTCTTTCTCCTGCGGCAGGGTACCCGAAGCACCTGCTATTGTTGAGGCGAGGATGTCTTTTTGGCCGAAGCCCATCTGACGGCAAAGACTAAGAAGCAAATCTGTGTCGGCTTTCATAATAAGATTGATAAAATAGGTGTTGCAGGAGCTTTCAAGTGCCCCAGTCATATCAACCTTGCCGTGAGCCTTGTGATTATAGCAGGAAAAGCTTCTGTCGCCTATTGTAATTTCACCCTTACATTCATACTTTTCTTTTGGGTCATATCCGTTTTCAAGTGCCGCAGCGGCAACTATGGGCTTGAAAACCGAACCGACACTGTAGGCCGTGAGTGCCTTGTTCACAAGGGGAGAGTTATCCTGACTGAGACTTGCAGCCACGTTGCTGCGGTCAAATTCGGGCACACTCGCCATAGCCAGAAGCTCACCCGTGTGAACATGCATAACTATGGCACAGCCGCTTTTAATTCTGCTGTTTTCAAGGGCTTCTTCTGCAATTTTTTGCACATTGCTGTCAATACTCAGCACAACGCCTGCCTTAGAGGAATAGCCGCTGTCGTTGACGGTTTTGTTCATGCCGGCAAGAACTCTGCCCACGGCATCAACATCAAAGGTCACCGTCAGCCTGCCGCTGTTTTCACTCAGGTACGCATTGAAGGCACGCTCTATGCCTGTAATGCCCGTCTGCCCTGTGGAGTCACAGTAGCCGGTGAGGTGCACCGCCAGATTTTCACCTGAGTATCGCTCCGAAACTGAAAAGGTACGGATATATTCGTTGTTGATTTCTTCATCAACCTGACAGATAAAGGGATAACCGCTTTCGATTTTTTCTCTGAGCAGATCATCCTGCAGCTTGCCCTTAAGATATTTATATGAGCCGGGGCAGGGGGTTACAACGGCAAGAAGGCTCTTTTCACTGTCTGTCAGGGGCACATAGTTTCTGTCATATATTGCCCCGCGTTTTTCGCCTACTGTCACTGTCCGATTGCTGCCAAGCTGCGAAGCAGAAGAATAATCGCTTCGCTGAATATAAACAATGCGGCCTAAAAAAGCCATAAAAGTAAATATTATGAATATATATAATGAAAGAGCACGCTTTAGCATAATTATCACCTTTTTTATTTTTAGAAAGGAACATTATAACAATACTGTGAAAAAATTCGGTAAAAATGGCAATAATTTCATAAAAAGGCTTGACAGAGGAAGAAAAACGGATTAAAATATGAATTAGCACTCGAAGATATAGAGTGCTAATTATTAGCAATGTATAAATAATTTCATTTTGGAGGTATAGAAAATGACTATTAAACCTTTACTTGACAGAGTTGTTCTCAAGGCAACAGAAGTTGAAGAAACCACACAGAGCGGTTTTATTCTCACAAGTGCTTCACAGGAAAAGCCTCAGTTTTCAGAGGTTGTTGCAGTTGGCCCCGGCGGCATTGTTGACGGCAAGGACGTAGCAATGTATGTTAAGGTCGGCGACAAGGTAATCACCGGAAAATATTCCGGCACAGAAGTTAAAATTGACGGTGAAGAATATACAATCGTCCGTCAGAGCGAAATTTTAGCAATTGTAGAGTAAGTCAGGAGGTAATACATTATGGCTAAACAGATTATTTACGGTGAGCAGGCAAGAAAGGCTCTTCAGAGCGGTATTGACAAGCTTGCAGATACAGTTAAAATTACTCTCGGCCCCAAGGGCAGAAATGTTGTTATCGACAAAAAGTACGGTGCACCTCTTATCACAAATGACGGTGTTACAATAGCAAAGGAAATCGAGCTTGAGGATGCATTTGAAAATATGGGTGCTCAGCTTATCAAAGAGGTTGCAACAAAAACAAACGATGTTGCAGGTGACGGCACAACAACAGCTACACTTCTTGCTCAGGCTCTTGTTCGTGAGGGCATGAAGAATGTTGCAGCAGGTGCAAACCCCATGGTTGTCAAGAAGGGTATTCAGAAGGCAGTTGCAGCAGCAATTGAAACAGTCAAGGCAAACTCAAGCCCTGTTACCACCTTTGAGGATATTGCAAGAATTGCAACAATTTCATCAGCAGACGAGTCAATCGGCACACTTATTGCCGAGGCTATGGAAATAGTAACCACAGACGGTGTTATCACAGTTGAGGAGTCAAAAACAGCAGAAACCTGCAAGGAAGTTGTTGAAGGTATGCAGTTTGACAGA
>JAFQLV010000088.1 GCA_017396515.1 Clostridia bacterium
AGCTGTAAATGATGCCATAATAAATTCCTCCTATATTATAGTATAAAGTTAAATTCAAATTATTCAGCAGCAACTTCTGCAGCTTCTTCTGCTACTGCTTCTTCTGCTGCGGGAGCGTTTGATTCGCCCTGTCTGCCTTCGATAACTGCATCAGCCATAGCACCTGCAATAAGTCTTACAGCTCTGATAGCATCGTCGTTACCGGGGATTACATAATCAACTTCATCGGGATCGCAGTTTGTGTCAACAATAGCAACAACGGGGATGCCGAGCTTGTGAGCTTCAGCAACAGCAATCTTTTCTTTTCTGGGGTCAACAATGAAAAGAGCTGCGGGCTGCTTCTTCATGCCTGAGATACCGCCGATGAACTTTTCAAGCTTTTCTGTTTCAAGCTGAAGCTTGATAACTTCCTTCTTGGGAAGAAGAGCGAATGTGCCGTCTGCTTCCATAGCCTTGAGCTGTTCAAGTCTTCTGATTCTTTTCTTGATTGTTTCGAAGTTAGTCATCATACCGCCGAGCCAACGTGCGTTAACATAGGGCATACCTGCGCGGATAGCTTCTTCGCGAACTGAATCCATAGCCTGCTTCTTTGTGCCAACGAAGAGAACTTCGCCGCCGTCTGCAGCAACCTCACGGATGAATGAGTAAGCTTCTTCAAGCTTCTTCACTGTCTTCTGAAGGTCGATGATGTGGATACCGTTTCTTTCTACATAGATGTACTTGCTCATTTTCGGGTTCCATCTTCTTGTCTGGTGACCGAAATGAACGCCAGCTTCGAGGAGCTGTTTCATTGATACTACTGACATTGTAATATCCTCCCTTTTTTCGTTTTTTTAACCACCGCGGGTTCTAAAGCGAGCCACACCCCGTCGGAGTGAAACGGGCGCACCAATCCCCACGCGTGCGTTATCGGCAAAGATTATAGCACAGCGCGGGGATTAAGTCAAGGGTTTTTATATTATTTTTTCAAGTATTTGGTACTGCAGCATCACTGTCTGTTCTTCAGTCTTTCCTGCATTTCAAAAATTCTTTTTCTTCTTTCGTCCTCACCCGCCTTGTCGGCAGAGTACCTGTTGCCGTCAAAAAGAAGAACACTGCCCTCTTTAATGTCAAGACCTATTACTTCAAGAGGTACTTCAATATGGCTTTTGTCCTCTTTTTCAAGCACGGCTATACCTTGGGTTATTCTGTCAACTATAAGCTTTTCCATAACTCCTCACTCCTCACTCCTCACTTCACAAGGCTGTAGCCTTCCTCTGTTACCTTGAAAATAATGTCTCCGCTTTCGTCGGTGCGAAGGCAGGTCATTGCGTTTGCCTGAATATAGTCCAGTGCCTCCTTATGAGGATGGCCGTAGCTGTTTCCCTTACCGCAGGATATAACTGCAACATCTGCATCAACAGCATTGAGGAAGGGCTTATATACCGATGTGCCGGAGCCGTGGTGACCCATTGCTATAACATCAGCACTGAAATCGTATATTGTTTCATTATAAACACTTCTGAGCTCGTCCTTTTCCGCATCACCGAGAACCGTGAAGGTTGAGTCAAAAGCATCAATATAGCA
Source organism: Clostridia bacterium (assembly GCA_017396515.1). Taxonomy (GTDB): domain Bacteria; phylum Bacillota; class Clostridia; order Oscillospirales; family Acutalibacteraceae; genus UBA6857. The sequence goes on from JAFQLV010000088.1 coordinate 1,567, forward strand.
AATGAGAGACATATCATTAAGATTGTCACTCTGCTCGGTGGGAGCAATAATCCTGAGAGTAACATTATCATCAAAATTTACATGATATCCCTCATCAAAAATAAATTCCGCCTGAGTACCGTTATCGTAAATCGCTTCAAGCAAATCTTCATAGACTCTTGTTGTGGGGGTATTTTCATAGCTGAGCTCGGGAAGAATTATTTTATCTGTCGGGATGCCGTTGAGAACCTCATCCAAGCCGCCTATATGGTCCGAATGGGGATGTGAGGCAACAGCAACTTCTATTTCTGTTATGCCCACATTTTTTATATACTCAGTGACAGCTTCACCGTAATCCTTTTCACCTGCATCTATAATTACACCTGTTGTACCCTTTTGTATAAGGGTTGCACTACCCTGTCCCACATCTATGAAGTGCACATAAACAGCATCACCCTTGGCAAATTCGCTGACATCAACATTCTCGGTGACTAAATTCTTTGCCTCATAAGCAAAAAACGCAAGGATAATTGCAATAATGATGCCTATGATTTTTTTAGTCTGCTTCTTACTTTTTCTTCTTGCCATAATTTTTTCCTCCTTTTTTGTACTCGGCGGGCTTAGCCTTGCCGTATGACGGCTTCTTTGCCGCAGTACCCTTAACGAGACATTTTTCACCGTCGCCGATAAGATCATAGCGGCCTGCTTTTTTAAGTGCCTTTACAATCATTTCCCTGTTTGCAGGGTTATAATATTGCAGAAGTGCCCTTTGCATTGCCTTTTCCTCAGGAGTTTTGGCGACGAAAACCTCTTTCATTGTGTAAGGGTCAAGCCCCGTATAAAACATACATGTGGAAATCGTGCCGGGAGTAGGATAGAAATCCTGCACCTGTTCGGGACGGATTTTTCTCTTTTTAAGGAAAAGTGCAAGCTCAATGGCATCCTCAAGGCGTGAGCCCGGATGACTGGACATAAGATAAGGAACGAGATACTGCTCCTTGCCTGCACTCTTTGAAAGCTCAAAATATCGCTGTGAAAATCTGACATAGGTGTCGATATAGGGCTTGCCCATCTTTTCAAGCACTTGAGCACTGCAATGCTCTGGTGCAACCTTAAGCTGACCGCTGACATGATAGCGTATAAGCTCCTTGAAAAAGGTTTCATCGGTGTCTTTGAGCATATAGTCATAGCGTATACCCGAACGGATGAAGACTTTTTTTACTCCCTTTATTTTTCTCATATCACGCAGTATGTCTATATATTCACTGTGGTCTGCCCTGAGATTGGGGCACACCTTCGGTGCAAGGCAGTGCTTGCCCTTGCACAGACCGAGTGTTTTCTGCTTTTCACATGAGGGCTGACGGAAATTTGCCGTAGGACCGCCCACATCGTGAATGTAGCCCTTGAAATCGGGAAGAGTTGTGAGCAGCTCAGCCTCTTTTAAAACAGACTCCTTGCTTCTTGAAGTGACATATCTGCCCTGATGAAATGCAATTGAGCAGAAGTTACATCCGCCGAAGCATCCTCTGTTGTGTGTTATAGAAAAACGTACTTCCTCAATGCCGGGCACTCCCCCTTGATCTTCATAAGAGGGATGATATGTGCGCATAAAGTCAAGGGAATAAATTTCGTCAAGCTCCGCAGTTGTCAGCGGTGCCATAGGCGGATTTTGCACAAGCATTTTATTGCCGTGACGCTGTTTGACTATTTTGCCTCTTATGTGATCCTGCTCGTCCTGCTGAATACGGCAGGAAACGGCATATTCCTTTTTGCTTTTCACCACATTTTCATATGAGGGACACTCTGCACCTGTAAGGGGTGTTTCTGTTACATCGCAGATATAGCAGGTGCCTCTAACATCTCTTATAGAGGAAATATCCTCGCCCATTCTCAGTCGCTCGGCAATTTCCGTTATGCTTTTTTCACCCATACCGTAGGAAATAATATCAGCACCCGTATCAAAAAGTACGCTTCGTCTGATTTTGTCATCCCAATAGTCATAATGTGCAAAACGGCGCAGGGATGCCTCAAGACCGCCTATGATAATAGGTACACTGCCGTAGGCCTCGCGTATTCTGTTGCAATAAACGATGAGTGCTCTGTCAGGTCTTGCACCTGCCTTACCGCCGGGAGTGTAGGCATCCTCACTGCGTTTTTTCTTGGCGGCAGTATAATGAGCAACCATTGAGTCGATATTGCCTGAGGAGACAAGAAAACCGAGTCTCGGTCTGCCGAATTCCCTGAATGGCTCTGCAGAGTGCCAATCGGGCTGTGAAATAATACCCACGGTGAAGCCGTTATATTCCAGCACTCTTGATATTATTGCAGGGCCGAAGGAGGGGTGATCAACATAAGCATCACCAATAACATAGACGAAATCAACCTCGTCCCAGCCTCGTTTAAGGGCATCCTGTTTGTTTATGGGAAGAAAATCATTCATAATAAATCTTTACAAGGGCAGAGATAAATCCCTGCCCTATTCCTTTGTCTTAGTCTGAAAAAATATCATATTCCTCAGGCACACCTTCATCCTGACTGCTGCTGCCTGAAGCTTTCATTTCGAGATACTGAGCACGGGAAACAAGCACCTTTCTCGGCTTATTGCCGTCTGCGGCACCTACAAAGCCAAGCTCCTCAAGCTGATCCATAATTCTGCCTGCACGAGCGTAGCCTACACCTAATTTTCTTTGAATAGCCGTAGTGGAAGCTATATCGCCTAAGGTGACAAGATCCATTGCATCCTCAATCAGAGCATCGTAGTTGCCGCCCTCGTCAGCAGCAGAAGCAGCACCTCCGCCCTTTTTCTTTGAGGAGTTGTCCGCGGCGGCATTACGCTCGATTTCTGACATAATATCATCGTCATACTCTGCATTTTCCTGACTCTTGATGAAAGTGACAATCCTTTCAATTTCTTCGTCGCTGAGGTATGCACCCTGAATACGAACCGGCTTATTGGTACCAAGAGGACTAAAGAGCATATCACCGTTGCCGAGAAGGTTTTCAGCACCTATGCAGTCAAGAATTGTTCTGGAGTCAACCTGAGATGAAACTGAAAGTGAAAGACGCGAGGGAATATTTGCCTTGATAACACCGGTGATAACATCAACAGATGGTCTCTGAGTTGCAACAACAAGGTGCATACCTGCGGCTCTTGCCTTCTGAGCAAGACGGCAGATAGAGTCTTCAACCTCTTTCGGTGACACCATCATAAGATCATTAAGCTCGTCTATGAAAATAACTATCTGAGGCATAGGTTCAATTTCAGGATGGGACTGCACATACTTGTTAAAGCCGCCTATGTCTCTTACACCGCAGTTTGAAAATGCCTTATATCGGTTATCCATTTCACTAACAGCCCAGGCAAGGGAGCCTGCCGCCTTTCTTGCGTCTGTGATTACGGGCACAAGAAGATGAGGAATGCCGTTATAGACAGTGAATTCAACCTGCTTGGGGTCAATCATAAGAAGCTTGACCTGAGAGGGCGTTGCATTATAGAGAATACTCGTTATCATACAGTTAAGACAAACCGATTTACCCGAGCCGGTGGTACCTGCAATAAGAAGGTGAGGCATTTTTGAAAGGTCGGTACAGTTGACATTACCCGTGATATCCTTACCGAGTGCAACTGTCAGCAGCTTGCCCGCCTGCTTTTTGTACTCTGCCGAAGATATTATTTCACGAAGTGTAACCGTGGAACGGCTTTTATTGGGAACCTCTATACCTACTGCGGATTTATTGGGAATGGGAGCCTCAATTCGCACACCGCTTGAAGCAAGACCCAGAGCAATATCGTCTGCAAGGTTTGTTATCTTGCTGATTTTAACACCGGGAGCAGGTGAAAGCTCATATCTTGTTACTGAGGGGCCTCTGCTGATGCCTACAAGCTTAGTTTCAACACCGAAGGAAGCGAGAACCTCAACCAGCTTCTTTGATGTTATCTGCATTTCATTTGCAAAGCCCTCGCTTGAAGAAAACTCAGGCTGATTAAGACAGTCAATGGGAGGAAGAATATAGTCACGCTTTTTCTTTTCCTGCTTGTAGTTTTCAACCTCGGTTTTATTTTTCTTAATGCTTTCGTCCGCATCCTTAACTGCTTTTTCGACTATATCCTCCTCATCGAAGGTCGGTTCCTCAGCACTCTGAGGCTCTGCAGGCTTTGTTTCCTGAACGGGGGCCTTGTTTGCATCGCTGATAAGCGAAGCCAATTTATCCTCCACGGGAGTTCTCTTTGCAGGCATATGAGGCTTATTGCCGCCGCTGCCGTCTGAGATAAAATCAAAGCTGCTGAGCTTTACTGTGCCCGAAGCATCATTCTGCTCTGAGGCTTCACCGAAGCTGAAAACCTTATCGTCGGGATAATATCTTCTCATCTGACGAAGAGGCACACCTGTTTCTCTGTCAGTCATATTTTCAGGGTCAAGCTCTATTTCAGTGCTGTTGAAATCAAAGGACTCAGCCTGTCTTTGCTTTTCCTCTTCCTCACGCCTGAGTCTTGCCGCTTCAAGCTTTTCAGCGCGTATACGCTGTCTTTCGGCATTTTTGATTTTCATATTTTCAGCACTTTCATCAAGCTTATTTTTACCCTCGTTTATAGCGCCCGATACGCTGTCGCCCAATGAGTTGGTCTCAATGCCGATGTGGAAGAAAAGGCTGACAAGGCACAGTGCAATTACTATTACAAAGGCTCCGCCCTTGCCGCAGGCAAAAAGAGGGCCGCCGCCGAAAAGTGCACCGATAACACCGCCTGTGAATTCAAAGCTGCCCTGACCTGTCTGCCATGCCAATGCGGCAGTTTCTTTAAATTGCTCGGCAAAGCTCGTGTTATCGGCAGAGTTCACAATAAGATGAATAATGCCTGCCACACTGCCGTTAAAGAGAAAGCCCGTTATATTTGTTACAAGCAGGCTTCTTTTCAGGTTATGAAGTGCCATTCGCACACCTATAACGAGAGTCTGCAGCACCAAAACATAAAACGCAGTGCCGAAAGCAGCAAAAAATGTGCTTCTGATACCTGTCCATATATTTGAGCCCTTTATAACGGCAAGAAAAAACATTAAAAGTCCGCCTAAAAGATAGCAGAGCATTATGGCATTATAATACTGCTCACTGAAGGGTATGCCTCTGCCTGTTTTTGAGCTGACATAGCCGGGCTTTTTACCCTTTTTGGCAGTTGATTTCTTTGCGGTACTGCCCTTTTTAGCGGCAGGCTTTTTTGAAGAACCGCCTTTTCCTTTTGTCTTTTTGTTTTTTGTATCAGCCATATTTTAAACCTCTTATATTATAAATGTTACACACACTGCCAGCACACCTAAAATTACACTGTAAACAGCAAAGAATGGGAAAAGCTTTCTGATGCTGAATTTTCCCACGAGATGTACACATAAAAATGCCGCAGCGGCAAAAACCACAATGCCTGTTGCAAGGGGTATGATATCAACAATAACATCGTTTACAATAGCTCTGACAACCTTGAAAACGCTGATTATAAACATATGGGGCGCAAGATAGAGATAAACCTCACGGATAATAACTCTTGGGTTGACATCGCTTATGAGCATATTCACACTGCCTGAGCTTATATGTGAAAAACCCGGAACAACATAAGACACTAACTGATAAACAGCCATACGAAGTGTGCTTTTTGTGTCGCTGACTCTTTTAAGCTCATTTGCTTTCTGTCTCGTGTACCAGATAGCCACAACCAGCACCAGAGCATTGATAACACACGCCACACCCACAAGGTAAAGTGAATTTGATGTAAGGAATTTATCGAAATAATCAATAAGCAAGGTGTCTTTTGCCGTGGGGATAAACAGCAAAGCCATAGGAAGAATTGAAAGCAATATATTCTTTGTTATAGGCTTATAGGGTGTCAGCTTTTTTCGGGCTAATTTTTCCTTATCTCTGATAAATAACGCCTTTAAGCTTTTTATGTAGATTTTGCGAAGCATTACAAATATCACAACAGAAAAGGTTATGCCGAAAACTCCGTAATAAAAACCCAGCTCCCTTTCATCTGACATAAAATTCATAACATAGCTGAGTATGCTGTAGTGTGCCGCCGATGATGCGGGAAGGGGCATTGTAACACCGCACACAAGAGCTAAAATTATCATCTTGATATATTCAATCATAATAAAACCTCCGACAGAGATAATTGCATATTTAATCAAAATAAATTATATCACAAATTTTCACTTATAACAAGAGAATTTTCAAATTGTAAGTACAAAAATATTCCCTCTTACGAATTACTCATAAGAGGGAACGGGATTATTCTTCTGCTGTATCGGCTTTTGCTTCTTCGGCAATAGCTTCGGAGGCTTCTTCAGCCTTAACATATTCGCCCTTCATTATTGCCTCAAAGACCTCACGGTCTGCCTTTTCATTTTCTATAAGATATCCGGCAACACTGTCAAGCTTATCGCTGTGTGCTTTGAGTATGCTCTCACACTGTGCGTATGCATTTGTGATGATAGTCTTGATTTCGCCGTCGATATCTGCAGCAATATTTTCGGAATAATTTTTCATGCTGCCGTAATCCTTGCCGAGGAAAACCTCTCTGTCACCTGAGGTG
>JAFQLV010000089.1 GCA_017396515.1 Clostridia bacterium
ATTTTCACTTTGGCGTAATTGCCTTTAGAGTATATAACCCACTATGACACTTTCAAGCCGAAAGTGTCACTTTTTATATAAAAAATTGGGAGCACTTCATCACAAAGTGTCTCCCAATAATTTTATCTGTCCTTAGCAACCCCGTGCATTTTCAACTCGGTTTTTTATGTAGATAACAAGCGGCTTATATAATAATCAGCCGAATATATTTTCAAGTATTTCAGGCAGGAAAACAGATAGTTTATTCATAAATCTGTCCACTCCCTCATCTCCCTGTGTTAACCGGATGAATATTACTATGGGGACAAATATCAGAGCTATACCGGTTGTCATTTTTTCACCTCCTTCTATTTATATATACAGTTTGAAGGAAGCGTTTCGGACAAACAGCAAAGAAAATTTCACCTTGTACCCGTCAGAGTTGGGGCGGCTCCGTCAAAATCCTTCGGGATTTTGGGCAACAGGGTCGCCTGCCGCGTTAGCGGCAAACGCCAGCCGCATACCGCTGACTTCCCCGGCAGCACAGAATATCCCGAGCCAAAACGGATACAATCGTAGCTTTGCTACCCGCAATATTTGCCCTTAAGCCTAACATCTTTTCCTTTGCATTCAGAACAAAAAAGCCTCCCTATTTATCGGGAGGCTTTTCTGTTAATCTTCCATATACTTCTCTATCAGCTTTGCAGCGTCAGCAAGAGTTTCGATGTTAACAACTTCACGGTCGGGAATCTCGACATCAAACTCGTCTTCAATTGCAACAGCAATATTAACAAGCTCAAGGGAGTTCAGGCCAAGCTCTGTTCTGATGTTGGTGTCTTCTGTGAGAGAATTAGGATCAATGTCTACAAAACGACAGATGACTTCTCTGAGTTTTTCGATCATTTTAAGTGCCCTCCTTTTAGCGTTTTTATCTCAAATTTAATTATACGCTTGCTTTTTCTTTTGTATATGTATCAATTACCTTCTGTCTGATAACCTTTCTTGTTGAGCTCTTTTCAAACTCTTTGAAGGAAACATAAACACTCTGTACCTTGCGGTATGAAGGCTGACCCTTATTTGAAAGAGCAACGTCGGCCTTAACCTTAGCGATGATTTCTTCCTCTGTCATGCCTTCAAAGACTGCATCGTCTTTCTCAACATATACTGCGGCTGCCATAATAACATTTTCTTTGCCGCGTACTTCAATTTTTTCTTCAAAAGCAACAACCTCGTGTGCATAAATAAGGTTTTCCATTATATTGCTTTCAACAGTTTCGGGGAAGATGTTTTCACCGTTGGGAAGAATGATAAGGAACTTCTTTCTGCCGGTGATATAAAGCTCACCGTCTTCGTCAAGCTTGCCGTAGTCACCTGACTTAAACCAGCCGTCTTCTGTGAAGGAAGCTGCTGTAGCTTCAGGATCCTTATAGTAGCCTCTTGTGATATTGTCACCCTTGAGAAGGATTTCGCCGATGCCCTCTTCATCAGGATTATCAATCTTGAACTGAGCTCTGGGGAATGCCTTACCTGCTGAAAGAGGCTTCTTTCTGCCGTTGTTGTGAAGGGTAACTGTGGGAGAAGCTTCTGTCATGCCGTAACCGCCGATGATGTTGAAGCCGAGCTCACTAAGGCTCTTGATGTGGTCAGCTCTTGCAGGTGCACCGCCGCAGGACATTGTGGGGAATCTGCCGCCGAAATTTTCAGCAATCTGCTTAAAGACGATAGGTCTGATATCAATGCCGATATCAAGAAGCTTATTGCTGATTTTAACCATCTTACGCATAATGTCAGCCTTGCCGCTTGCCTCTGCCTTTGACCAGATGCCGTTATAAATAGCCTCAAGCACGAGAGGTACAACAGCCATTGCATTAGGCTTGAACTCGTTGATGTTAGGCAGAATATTCTTAAGGCTGTCGTTTATATAGATAATACCGTTCATATAAATTGCAGTGAGAACGCTGCAGGACAGCTCATAAGCGTGGTTCATGGGAAGGATTGACATAGTTGACAGCTCAGCACCGAGGAAGTCAAGAACGCCCTCAACATTTGAAGCAAAGTTGTAATGTGAAAGCATTACGCCCTTGTTTGTGCCTGTTGTGCCTGATGTGAAAAGGATAGCTGCAAGGTCATCCTTAGCTACTTCGTGGTCAATGAAATCTCTGTTGCCCTTCTGAAGCTCTGCTCTGCCAAGCTCTGCAAGAGCATCAATTGTCATAAACTTATCAGCTTCCTTGTTGCCGCTCATGAGGAATACCTTCTGGCATCTGTCATCATTTGCAATATGGAGAGTAGCAGTTTCGATATATGTCTTGCTGATAAATACTGCTTCGGCATCACCTTTTGTGATAAGCATGCTGATATCCTTATCGGGAAGCTCCTTATCAATGGGTACTGCAATACCGCCGCCGCAAACGATAGCGAAGAAGGCAACAATCCAGTTATATGAGTTTTCACTGACAATGGAAATGTGCTTGCCGCCGAGACCGAGAGCATAAAGGCCTGTGCCTACCTCTCTTACCTTGTCATGAAATTCCTTAACAGTGTAGGAAACGGGCTGCTTTTTGATTTTTTCAACAACAGCAACTCTGTCACCGAAGGCTTCGCTTCTTGTAAAAATGTCTTTGATTGTGCCGAGAGGGCCGCTTAAATGGATTTGCTTACGCAGCTTGGTCAGTTCTTTAATTTCTTTCTTTGTAAGTTCAATTGTCATATCTGATTCTCCTGATGAATTTTATTTTTACAGCCGGAGGCTGCCAGATTACTTATTTGCTGCACATGTCAAGCAGCTCTTTAATTGTTATCTGCGGATTTTCGATACCTGCCAAAACAACCTTCATGCAGTTTTTGTGAAGGGCATCGATGTGCTTCTTTTCAGAAAGCTTTACGCGGTACATATAATTAAGGTTAATGCCCTTATCCTTGGGGTCAGGTGAGCAGATAGTGTAAAGGGGAGTGAAGTATCTGCCAAGGTCATAAACCTGGAAGTCAAAGCTGAAGTTAAAGCCCAGCTCCGAAAGGTCAACGGGTACGGGTATCCATGAGAACATCATGCAGGCAGGGCCCTGAATAAGATTGTAATTATACATATCTCTTGAAAGGTCACGGGCTGTGATGTAGGGATAGTCGGAGTGACGGTAAAGCTTTGTTCTTACTGAGGTGTATTCGTTGAGACCTTCCTCAAAGGTTGCGGTTTCGGGGATGATGGTGCGAACCTGAACGGGCTGAACAAGACAGCCGCTCATTCTCTTTTCTTTAAGAGTTGCACGCTTTGAGCAGGTGGCCATCATAAATACATCATCTGTTCTGTAATTGATTGCAGAGCAGTGTGTGCGAAGACCCAGCATAAAGAGACTTTCGGGTGCGATGCCTCTCTCTTTGCAGAAAGCAAAAATCTTCTTGGCATCCTCAGGGCCGATATGGCCGTTAATCATGCTGCACTTATCCAGCAGGGGGTTGTATGCAGGGGGAACGCGAAGGGCAGGGTTCTTTTTCTTTGCTCTGTACTTCTCAAGGAAGGCAGGTCCGTGCACACCTGCATAGAAGGGCTCGCCACCCTTTGCAAAATATTCACGGTAGAACTGCTCGTGCTTTTCCATTTTTTTGGTATTGCCGAGTCTTTCAATTTCCTGCTGAATATATTCCTCATATGAAGCAAGAGGTGCGGGCATTTCCTTGCCGTGTAAAAGGGCAGAGTAAACACCTAAGAGGTCAAGATAGAATATAACTGCACCCATAGCATCCATATTAAGATGGCTGACGTTGAAAAAAACACCGTTTGTGCCGTTTGCATTTTTATAGAAGAAAATTCTGAAGTTTTCTCCCTTGTCAAATCTGACGGGAGTCTGGGCATCCTTTTCAAAGAAAGCCTTCTGCTCCTCAATTGTGCGGAAATACTTCTTGGGAACACTGCCAAGCCTCATTTCGGGCAAGAAATACTGCTTGATTTCCTTGTCAACCTTTATAAACTTCAGACGGAGACTGTCATTTCTCTGAATTTCAATGTTGAGTGCCTTTGTAAGCAGATCAAAATCAATATCTTTCTCAAGAGCAAAGGATGTTGCAATCTGAGCAATCTGCTTGCTGAAGGTGTATTTAAACATAAGATACATGGTCTGCTGTGACGGAATAAGGTCATACAGAACCTCGGGAGTAGTTTTCTTCACACAAGTCACTTCTTTCATTTTTGCACTATATCAAAAAAAGATATAATACCGTATTTTAACCATTATATGATACCAAAAATGCGACTTATTGTCAATCTTTTTTTTGAAAAAATGAGACATTGTGTTGCATTTCAGCATCATATATATGAGAACATATTTTATTTTGATTAACATTGTAAAAATATTAAAAATCCATTAACAAAATAATGAACTGTTACAGTAATTGCAACAGTTCACATTTTTTATAAAACCTTTGATAAAAACTCCACGGCTCTTTCGCTTTTCGGGTGCGAGAAAAATTCCTCGGGGGTGGCTTCTTCCACAAACATACCGTCGTCCATAAACATAATTCGTGTGCCCACCTCTCTTGCAAAGCCCATTTCGTGGGTAACAACAACCATAGTCATGCCCTGGTTTGCAAGGTCCTTCATCAGTTCAAGCACTTCGCCCACCATTTCGGGGTCAAGCGCTGATGTAGGCTCGTCAAAGAGGATTACATCCGGATCCATTGCAAGAGAACGCACAATTGCAACTCTCTGCTTCTGACCGCCTGAAAGGCTTGATGGATAAGCATCGGCCTTATCTTCAAGTCCTATTCTTTTAAGAAGCTCCATAGCTTTATCGTGAGCCTGCTTTTTTATTTCCTGCACACTGCCGGTTACGGGAACAATTTCACCTTTTTTAAGATGAAGCTTGATGAGCAGGTTATCTCTTTTCTGCTTTTTCAGCTTTTTGGTAACCACAACAACGGGAGCCATCATAATATTCTCGATAACCGTTTTGTTGGCAAAAAGGTTGAAGTGCTGGAAAACCATGCCCATTTTCTGACGGTGGACATTTATATCTACCTTGGGGTCAGCTATATCTTCACCGCCGAAGATAATAGAACCGCTTGTGGGGTCTTCCATACAGTTAAGGCAACGAAGGAAGGTGCTTTTGCCTGAGCCGGAGGGGCCGATAACAACTACCTTTTCACCTTTTTTGATTGTGGTGGTGATATTTTTGAGCACATGATTATCACCGAAGGATTTGCATAAATTAACGACCTCTATCACTCTTACGCAGCCTCCTTTCCATAACCTTGATAAGCAGTGTTATAAGACAAACTATAATAATATAGATAATTGCCATTGCAAGATAAGGTACCATATATTCATATGTGCCTGAGCCAATGCTCTGGAAAGCAAGATACAGGTCCTTTGCACCGACAAAGGAAACAACGGAGGTTTCCTTTACAAGAGCTATAAACTCGTTACCCATTGTGGGAAGTATATTCTTCACTGCCTGAGGGATAACAATTTTCAGCATTGTTGTGCCGTAGCTGAGACCTACACTTCTGCCGCCTTCCATCTGTCCCGGGTCAACACTGAGGATGCCGCCTCGCATTATCTCAGATATGTAAGCACCGCTGTTGAGACCGAAAACTGTAATTGCAACGAGTACGGAAGACATCTTCACGCCTATGAGGGGGAGCATAACATAATAGAAAACAAGCAGCTGCACAACCATGGGGGTACCTCTGAAAAGACCCACATAAAAGCTGCAGAACTTATCAAGGGCACGCACCACCTTGCTGTATTTGGGCATAACGCGTACAGTTGCTATGAGAGTACCGATAACGATACCGATGAGAAGACCTGCCACGGCTATAATCATTGTGTTCTGAAGACCGGTGAGGACTTCTTTATAACCGCCCTTATTCACAAGAATATCAAGGAACTTCTCTACTTTAAACATAAATCCGTTCATATATAATTTTCCTTTAATATTAACAATGCCTTACATCATAGGGGAGTAAGGCACTGTCTTATTATATTTGTTATTCTGATCAGCCGATAGCGTTGTAGTTTTCTACAATGCGTGTTGCAGGGTCAGCATCAATCATAACATAGTCGATGTTGCCGTTGATAAGGTCCTGAACGGCAAGAGCACCGTTGTCATAGCCCTTAGCCTGAACATTGAGACCGTCAAAGCCCCAGTCAGCATCGCCGTTTACATAGAAGTCTGCTGTTGTACCGTTCTGATAGCCTACTGTCTTTGCACCTTCACTTGCGTTGAGAATTGCATCAACTGAAGCTGCATCTGTGCAAGCATCAAAGGTTGTGTCATCAGCCTTTACGATAAGCTTCTGATAAGCGTTGTAGTAGGATTTTGAGAAGTTAACAACTTCCTGTCTCTTTTCGTTAACTGTGAGACCTGCCATAGCAATGTCACACTTGTGTTCGCCGACTGAAAGGCAAACTGAGTCAAACTTCATGTTGTTGATAACAAGCTCTTTGCCAAGCTCTTCAGCAAGAAGTGCAGCAATTTCCATATCAATGCCGTAGTAGGAGTCGCCTTCCATATACTCGAAGGGAGCGAATGCGGCATTGGTAGCTACAACGAGCTGATCCTTTGAGGGGTCTTCCTCGGCTGACTTAACTGCTGTGGGTGTGCCGTCACCGAAATACTTGTTACAGATTTCATCGAAGGTGCCGTCTGCCATAATCTTGTCGATGAACTCGTTTACATCCTCAAGAAGCTCAGGCTGATTTTTGTCAACGCCGAAAGCATATTCCTCTTCTGTAAGATTAATGTCGATGATTTTAACTACTTCTTTGGGTTCATTTGTTGTGTTGTCGCCGCAGGCTGCAAGTGAGAAAAGCATAAGAGCTGCGAGAACAATTGCCAAAAACTTTTTCATTTGATTTTACCTCCTGAATATTTTTTATGTTTTTATGCGTGGTTATTTTAACATTATAAAGAGGTAAAGTCAAGACTATTTGTATTTTTTTGCAAAATGAGTGAATATTTATTAAATGCAAAATGCAAAGTGCAAAATGCAAAATTGTGGTCGCGGGGAAATTTCTGCCGATAAACAATCTTCTCCCGCAAAGGAAGTTGGGATGAGATGGGGAGTCTGTAGATTATAAACCCCATCCGTCACTGCGTGACACCTTCCCCTTGGGCAAGGGGAAGGCAAAGCTTAAGGCAGGTCACTGCAAATTTTCAGTAGTGACCTGCCGATTGTTTTAAGATTGATGAGACTTGCCGCCTCTGAGCTTTTGCTCTGCGGGAAGGGACTTAAGGTCAGTAGGCGGTGAAGTCGCGACCGCAATTTTGCATTTTGCATTTATCATTTTGCATTTTCAGCTCAGGTTTTCTCCGCTGTCCGCATCAAAAAAGTGCATTTTATCCCCGTTTATATAAAAGGTTATTTCTTCGCCTGATTGCTTATGGGTTATATGGGGGGCTTTTGCAGTGAGCATGGTGTTCTGATATTCTATATAAATATATGCCTCGCTGCCTAAGTTTTCCTGCACCTTAAGTATGCCCTTGAGAGGGGCAACTGTGCCTTCAAGCGATATATCCTCGGGGCGGATGCCGATTTTTACATTCTGTCCCTGCTTGCTTCTGAGTGCTTCGCTGTCTTTTTTTGTGGGTACGGCATCACCGCCGATGAGGGCAACGAGAGAGCTTTTCCCTTTTTCAACTGTGCCCTCAAGGAAATTCATGCCGGGTGAGCCGATAAATGAGGCAACAAAGGCATTTTTCGGGTTGTTATAGAGGTTTTCGGGGGTGTCTGCCTGCTGCACAACACCGCCGTCCATAACCACGATTTTGTCACCCATAGTCATAGCCTCTGTCTGGTCATGAGTGACATAAATAAAGGTTGTGCCCAGCCTTTTGTGCAAAAGTGCAATTTCTGTTCTCATCTGTGTGCGCAGCTTGGCATCAAGATTAGAAAGGGGCTCGTCAAAAAGAAAGACCGCCGGATTTCTCACAATTGCTCTGCCTAGGGCAACTCTTTGCCGCTGACCGCCTGAAAGTGCCTTGGGCTTTCTGTCAAGAAGGTGCTCTATGTGGAGTATCTTAGCCGCTTCGTGGACTCTGCGGGCTATTTCATTTTTAGGCATCTTTCGCCTTTCAAGAGAGAAGGCAATATTTTTATATACCGTTTTATCGGGATAAAGAGCATAGGACTGAAAGACCATGGCAATGTCCCTGTCTTTGGGCTGAATGTTGTTGACAAGTCTGTCTGCGATGTAGATTTCACCCTCACTGACAGTTTCCAGACCCGCTATCATGCGAAGGGTGGTACTCTTGCCGCAGCCGGAGGGACCTACAAGCACAATAAATTCCTTGTCGGGGATAGTCATAGAAAAGCTGTCCACAGCCTTATAGCCATCCTCAAATATTTTAGAAACACCTTTTAATGTAATTGATGACATGGAAAACCTCCGGAAATAAATGTGCTGTGAAGCTAAGCTTCTTTAATCATAAAAACAAATATAGCGGTTTTCATAATTGGCGGAATATCACTTGATGTTTTTGAAAAATTCAAAACGGATAAAATCGGAGCGAAGGACCCGATATTTTGCATTTTGCACTTTGCATTTTGCATTAGCAAAGCGAGCCGCTTTGCTGTTATCCTTTGACTGCCCCTGCCACAACACCCTTTATTATGTGCTTCTGGCAAAGCAGATAGAAAATTACAACGGGTACTATTGAAAGCACAAGCATTGCCATCATAGCTCCCATATCAATTGAGCCGTAGCCGCCTCTGAGGTACTGTATGGCTATGGGAATGGTTTTATAGTCGCTGCCTATTACCAGATAGGGCAGCAGATAGTCATTCCATATCCACATAGTGTTTATTATGGCAACGGTTATGGTTGTGGGCTTCATCAGGGGAAAGACCACAAGAAAAAAGGTTCTTATGGGTCCGCAGCCGTCTATCATTGCCGCTTCTTCTATTTCAATGGGTATGCCCTTGACAAAGCCGCTGAACATAAACACACTAAGACCTGCACCGAAGCCCAGATAAATTACAATAAGTCCCCAAGGGTTATCAAGACCCAGCACATTTGCGGTTTTTACCATTGTGAACATAACCATCTGAAAGGGTACCACCATAGAAAAAACAAAGGCATAGTAGGTAAGCTTAGTGAATTTATTCTTTACTCTTGTGATGTACCATGCGGTCATGGAGGTGAACAGCACTATTGCCCCCACAGAGCAGACGGTTATAAACAGTGAGGTTATAAAGGCGGAAAAAAAGCCTGTTTTTGAAAGACCGTCAATATAGTTAGTCAGCCCTGCAAAGGTTTCGCCCGTTGGGAGCTTAAAGGGCTCGGCACTGATGTAAAACTTGCTTTTGAAGGAATTCATCACCACTATAAAGACAGGGAAAAGGAAGATGGCACATACTGCAAGCAGCAGTATGAAAATAAGCTTGCTGCCGTGCTTTTTCACGCTTCAACCTCCCTTTCTCGTGTGAATTTAAGCTGTATGAGAGACACCGCTGCAAGCAGCAGGAAGAATATAACAGCCTTGGCCTGCCCTATGCCCTGAGAGCCTACGGTGCCATAGAAGGTTTTATATATATCCAGAGCCAGCATTGCCGTCTGCCGTGAGGGGGCACCGTCTGTCAGAGCCAGGTTGGCATCAAAAAGCTTGAATGAGTTTGTTACGGTGAGAAAAAGACATATGGTGATTGAGGGCATAACCATGGGTATGATAACATGCCGCAATATCTCAAAGCCTGTTGCACCGTCAACCTTAGCCGCATCAATCAGGTCAGAGGGGATATTGCCTATGCCGGCGATATAAATAATCATCATATAGCCTATCATCTGCCAGTTCATCAGCACCACGAGACCCCAGAAGCCGTATTTCGGGTCAAAGGTTATGGTAACACCCATTCCCTCGAGTATGCCGTTGATAATGAGCTGCCATATATAGCCTAAGACTATGCCACCTATAAGGTTCGGCATAAAAAAGACCGTGCGGAAAAAGTTTCTGCCCTTTATTTTTCTTGTCAGCAGCATTGCAAGTGTGAAGGCTATGAGGTTAACGGATATAACGCTGACAAAAGTGAATTTAAGGGTAAACCACAGTGCATTTAAAAAGTCTTTGCTTGTGAAGGCTGCTATATAATTTGAAAGCCCCGTAAACTGAGCATCGCTTATAGTTGTAAAGCGGGTGAAGGACAGATATATGCCCATTATAAAGGGAAAGAGAAAGGCTATGACAAATGCCGCCGTAGTGGGCAGGGCGAATATGCCGTAGTATCTTTTCAGGTTGTTTCTCATTTGATATCCGCCCTTTCTTCATAGATAAAATCAATACTTGGTTTTGGCATCCTGCCATGCCTGCTTTATTGTTTTTGCTGTTTCCTCCCAAGGCTTTGTGCCCTGTGCGTACTCTAAAAGTGCGTTGCCCACAGTGTCTTTGAATGTTGTGCCGGGGAAGGAAATAAATGCCCAGGGCACTGAGTCAATATCATCCTTGTTTGACCAGTAAAGAACCTCGTTGGCAAGGGGGTCAGAGAGCTTTGCATCCTTCATTGTTTCAAAGGGTGTTACAAAGCCAAGCTCCTCACTGACATAGCGTTTGCCTGTTTCAGAGCTGAAAAGCCAGTAAAGGAAATCAGCCGAAGCCTTCTGCTTTTCCTCAGAGGCCTTTGCGTTTATGGCAAAATAATTTTCTGTACCTATGCAGAGTCCCTGCTCTTCTTCGCCCTCAATGCCTGTATAAATAGGCAGCATTTTAACCTTGTCGCTTTTTACCTTGTTACCGTCAACCTGATTTATTTCAGCATAAGCCCATGAGCCGTTCTGCACCATTGCCGCCTTGCCTAAAGCAAACTCGGCCATAGAGTCATTGACGCTTTTTGAGCCGATAAGCTTTTTGTCAATAGTTGAATTGTTAAGATAGAGATCAAATATATTTCTGAAATTGTTGCCGTGCTTGAAGGAAAGCTCATCACTGCCGAGACCTGCAAGAGTGCTGCTTTCAAAGCTGTCATTTTCATCCATTTCATAGTGGAAGGGTACATTTAAAAGGTGAGTGTTCCAACGCCACTGATTGCCCGGTGAAAATGAGGTTGAAGCAAAAACACCGTCTATACCCAGAGCTTCTTTGTTTTTCTGCATATCCTCGCAAAGAGCCTTCAGCTTTTCAAAGGAATTGATTTCTTCCATAGACTTAAAGTCAGTTGCCTTGGTTTCAAGGGCAAAATATTTGTCTGTTATTTCTTCGTTATATATAATTCCGTAGCCCTCAACAACATAGGGGATGCCCCACACACCGCCGTCAGAGGCTATTGCCATGCTTTTGTCGCTTAAAATTGAATAAAGCTTTGTGCCCTTTAAGTCAGCACAGTAATTTTTCCAGCTTTCATAGCCGACGGGGCCGTTTATCTGAAAAATTGTGGGGGGATTGCTTTTGGCAATTTCTGATGTGAGAGTCTGCTCATAGGTGTCGCTTGCCGCAGTTACAACCTTGACGGTGATGCCTGTTTCTTTTTTGTAGTCCTCGGCTATGGCTTTATAGATTTCGCCTACCTCGGGCTTGAAGTTGAGAAAGTATATTTCCGTAGCACCCGTCTGAGTGCCGCCCTGTGACTGGCCTTCGCCTGAGGTGCCGTTTTCGTTTGTGGCATCGTAATTACCGTTATTGTCACCGCAGGCGGCAAGAGTGAAAAGCAGACCAATTGCAATAATAATGCAAAACAGTTTTTTCATAAGTTTACTCCTTTGTTCTTTTATATAATTTTGTGTAATAAAGAATTTTTTCTGACAGATTATTGGTAAGCTCAGTGCCTTTTATGCGGTACTGCCAATTATTTCCCGTGGTACCGGGTGTGTTTATTCTGCCGCTGCAGCCAAGAGACAACCAATCCTGCAGGGGTATAATTGCCCTTTTGCTTACACTTGAGAGTACACCGCGTATAAATCTGTCACAAAGGCAGGTCACTGAAGGCGCACCCAGATAGTCCATAGCGTTTATCAGCTCCTTTTTTGGGGTGCTGCATATCCATTGCACTGTTGTGGGGTTGTCGTGGGTACCAGTATAGGCAATGCTCTCAGGTGTGTAATTGTGAGGCAGATATTCACTGTCATCTCCCGAAAAAGCAAATTGCAGCACCTTCATACCGGGAAAACCGCTTTCTTTAAAAAAGGCTCTTGCATCCTCTGTGAGAAAGCCTAAATCCTCAGCTATGATTTCAAGGTGAGGAAAGCACTCTCTTATCATTCTGACAAAGCTCATGCCGGCACCCTTTTGCCATTTGCCGTCAATTGCAGTTGAGGAGCCTTCTTTAACACTGTAGTATTCATATATTCCCCTGAAATGGTCGATTCTTACGCAGTCGAAAATTTTGGCAGCTTGTCTGAGACGCTGTTGCCACCAGACGAACCCGTCTCTTTCCATTTTGCTCCAATCATATATGGGGTTGCCCCAAAGCTGTCCGTTTGGGCTGAAGGAATCAGGCGGGCAGGCGGCAACCTGACCCGTAAGGAAATTTTCTTTACCGAAATAATAGTCGCTGCTGTCCTCAGAGGGATAAACGGGCAAATCACCTATAATATGAATGCCTTTATCATTGGCATATTTTTTCAGTGCTAACCACTGTCTGAAAAACAAAAACTGAATTTTACAGTGTATAATGCCTGCGTTTCCCGCCTCGGCAATATCTGTCACCTTTTGGGCCCATTTGCCGTGGGGGAGCATATTGTTTGCTTCCTTGAGTGCCATAAAGGCACCGTAATCTCCAAGCCAGAAGCTGTTTTCTTTTGTGAAATCGAGAAAAGCCGTGTCTTTATCGCTAAGATTTTCTGCTGCTTTTTTCAGCAGAGGAAGCCTCAAAGAATAAAGCTCTCCATAGTCAATTTTTCCCGTGTTTTCACTTTTTAGCACTTCAGTATCCTTTTGCGTTAACAGACCGTCACGCACCAAAAAATCCGGGTCTATAAAATAAGGGTTGCCTGCAAAAACTGAAGGACTCTGATAGGGACTGTTGCCGTAGGAGGTGGGATTTAAGGGGAGAATCTGCCAATAATACTGTCCGCTTCGGCTGAGAAAATCTGTAAATTCATAGGCAGCACTTCCAAGGGTACCTATGCCGTAGCTGCCGTGAAGGGAAAATATGGGCAGAAGTATGCCGCTTCGTCTCACTTAAATCACCTGCCTTTATAGTTCTTTTCTATCTTTCCACCTACATTTTGTTTTATGCAAAGGTAAAGCAAAGTAAGGTGTCGTGGCTGTAAAAATGCAGAATGCTAAATGCAAAATGCAAAATTGTGGTCGCGACTACACCACCCACTAACCTCAAGCCTCTTTCCGCGGAGCAGAAGCTCAGTAGCGGCAAATCTCATCAATCTTAAATTAAACGGCAGGTCACTACTGAAAAATTTGTAGTGACCTGCCTTATTCTTTGCCTTCCCCTTGATATAAGGGGAAGGGGGACCGCTTGCGGTGGATGAGGATTATAATCTACAGACTTACCATCTCATCCCAACTCCTTTTGCGGGAGAAGATTGTTTATCGGCAAAAATTTCTCCGCGACCACAATTTTGCATTTTGCATTTAGCATTCTGCATTTTTTATTACCGCAACTCCTAATTTTCCAAATCCGTGCTGATATCATAAAGCCTCTTATAAACTCCGCCTTTAGCTATCAGCTCGGTGTGAGTTCCCTGCTCCTCAATGCCCTTGTCGGTGAGCACGATTATTCTGTCGGCATTGCGGATAGTTGAAAGTCTGTGAGCTATTGTGAAGGTTGTTCTGCCCTTTGTCAGCTCACTGAGTGACTGCTTGATAAATTGCTCGCTTTCGTTATCAAGGGCTGAGGTTGCCTCGTCAAGAACGATAATGGGAGGATTTTTCACAAAAACACGGGCGATGCTTATTCTCTGCTTCTGACCGCCTGAGAGCATAACTCCACGCTCACCGATGTAGGTGTCGTAGCCCTGAGGCAGAGTCATAATGAAATCGTGAGCACCAGCCTTTTTTGCCGCCTCAACAGCTTGCTCTTTTGTGGCACCCGGTGCACCGTAAAGGATGTTTTCAATAACACTGCCTGAGAAAAGGTAAACATCCTGCTGCACAACGCCTATTGCCTGTCTGAGTGAGCTGAGGTTAAGCTCGTTTATATCTGTGCCGTCAAGGGTTATTCTGCCCTCTTTAAGCTCGTAAAAACGGGAAATCAGGCTGCACATGGTTGTTTTTCCGCCGCCTGACGGGCCCACTATGGCAATGTTCTCACCCTGCTTGATGTTGAGACTCAGATTTGCCAGCACATCGCCCTTTTCTTCTTCATAGCTGAAGGTAACATTTTCAAAGTTGATGTTACCTTTTATGTTTTCGAGGGTACCTGATGAGCTGTAGCCTGTTTCGGAGGGTACTTCCATAATTTCGGCAAAACGCTCGATGCCCGTCATGCCCTTTTCAAACTGCTCGGTAAATTCAACTATACGCTTGATGGCAGCTATGAGCATACCGATATACAGCAGATACGCTGTCATATCTGCGGCAGTGATTTTGCCGGTCAGCAGGAAATAGCCGCCGAGAACAATCATTACAATATACATAAGACCGTCAAACATTCTTACAACACTGTTGAGTCTTGCCATATATTTATATGATGCCTTCTGCACCTGGGCAAACTCTGTGCTGCGGGAGTTGAATTTATCTTTTTCCATCTGCTCGTTGGCAAAGGATTTAACTACCCTGATACCCAGCAGTGAGGTTTCAGTCTGGGCATTCACCTCGCCGGCAATAACGCGTCTTTCCTTAAACACTGCACGCATTTTGCGGCGGAAGTAAAGGGTACCGTAAAAAATAAGCGGAATGGCAACGAATGTTGAAACTGTAAGCAGGGGATTGATAGTTGCAAGGATAATAAAGGAAGCTGTTACCTTGATGCCTGCTATGAAAAATTCCTCGGGGCAGTGGTGAGAAAATTCCACCACATCAAAAAGGTCAGTGGTTATTCTGGACATAAGCTGACCAACCTTTGTTTTATCAAAAAAGCTGAAGGGCACTGTCAGCAGATGGGCAAACATATCCTCACGCATATCCTTTTCAATTTTAACGCCCATGCCGTGGCCGATATATATCATATAGTACCCTGCCGCCATATCTATAACCTTCAGCAGGGCGTACACTGCCGCAAGGGAGAGTATAAGCTCAAGGGTGAGCTTTGATATATCGTCTGTGGCAATGCTTGTTATTTCTCTGACTATCATAGGCAGCACAATCTCACAAAGAGTTGTCAATGCCGCACAGAAAAGGTCAAGGGCAAGCACTGCCTTGTGCTTGCTGAAATATGGAAAAAAGTGTTTTTTGAGCATACCTTTTTTAGTTGTTGTTTTCATAAAGCTTTCACCTGTTTCTTTAATTCTCTGAGGCACTCAGCAGGCAGTATCTTTCTCGTAATTTTTCAAAATCTGCCTGACTGCCGGAAAATTTTGCAACCTCGTCTGTAATGATTTTCGCACCGATTATGCGGTTTTTGTCATAGTCGCTTTCGTTTTTGATTATTTCCTCAGCCTCAGTAATATCCTTCATTGTGTCCATAAGGCTCTCGTCTGAAAGCTCACCGTTAAGGTAGTCCTCAAAAAGAGCACGCACCTTGAGTGCCTTTATCATACTGCTGCGTTTATTCTCGTCAAGATCATAGAAGATATAGGGTATGATTGAAAGCAGTGTGCCGATAATGCTGCAGACAATAATGGTTTTAACAATGGGGTTTCTGAAATCTGCGTTATAAAGATCACTGTAATTGTTTGTAAGACCGAGGCTTTTGAGAATAAAGGGTATGGCATAGCCTGTAACAAGAGTGACGGCCGAGGTCAGCAGTGCACCTGTCTGACCGATGAAGCCTTCAAGTCTGTCGCCTGTTTTATACTGCTGATAGTCCATCATATCTGCATTCATTGCGGGAATATAAATAATTGAAAGCGCGCCTACCATATCCTTGAGGAAAATGAAAAGGAAAACGAGAATGAAATTCTTATAGCAGGTCAGCATCATAATAAGGCAGAAAACCTGAGCCGAAAGTGAAAACAAACATATTTTCTTCTTGCCGAATTTATTTATCAGCGGTGCTGCAAGAGCCATGCCGGGAGTGGAGGCTTCGCCCTTGATAACAACCATAAGGGCATAAAGTGACGGATTGTTCATGCCGTAATAGAATATCCATTGGAAGAGATAGCCTGCACCGCCCGAAAGGAAGCCGAGCCATGTGGAGGAGTTTATAATCCAGAAATACTTGTTCTTTGCAATTTTTCTGAAGCCTTCAATAAATCCGGTTTTCTGCACATAGCTTTTGGGAACGATTATTCTTTCCTGAGTGCCGAAAACGCAGAACATGCTGACAAAAAGGCCTATTGTGCAGAAAATAGGGAAGGCAATTCTGTAGGTGCGGATGTTCTCAAGGTCGCCAATAAGAGGCAGAACGGGATTGATAACAGTCGGTGCAAAGGAATAAATAATAGAGCTTATTTCAATTATCCAGCCTCTTTCTGCAGAGTTGGGTGAGAGCACCTGAACAAGCCCCGCATATGCCGATTGATAAAAGGGAGAGAAAAACTGCAGCAAAGCAAAGAAGACAAACACGGTTATGCATTTCTGCGAATATTCCATAGTCTCATAAGGCATATACACAAAGGCTGTGGCACACACTGCCGTTGGAAGGCCCATATATAATATGTACGGTCTGAATTTGCCCATTTTGTTTCGGGTGTTATCAAACAACATGGCACGGGTGGGCGCAATAAGAAAGCCGAGAACTATTGCAAGGGCGTTCATTGTCTGCAGGTCAATAGCCTCAATGCCTATGGAAGCACCAACAATCATGCTGCCTGCATTCAGGGTTATCTGGCCCACAAGTGAATAGATGAAATAAACACCTGCACCGCCTACAGAATAAGCGGCAATTTCCTTAAAAGGCACATATTTACCTTCGGGCGCCTTTTTCCAATAGGTTTTTCCCTCTCGGAGCTTTTGTTTTATAAAAGCGAGCGCCTTTTTATTTCCTTTCATCTTTACCTCTCCTTTTTTATTTTTATAGCAGATTTATAAGCCGCAAGGCGAGTATAACTAAGGCACACTTCCTTGCGGAGTGTGCCTGACATATTAGCCGAAGAATGCGGCGTGAACTGCTGAAACTGCCTTATCGGCAAGCTCCTTATCAATGAGCACGCTGATTGTGATTTCACTTGTTGAAATCATGCTGATGTTGATGCCTGCCTCATAAAGAGCACCGAACATCTTTGAAGCTGTGCCTGAGTGTGACTGCATGCCTGCACCGACGATTGAAACCTTTGCAACGGTTGTGTCGCTTGCAACAACTGCACCCTCCATTGAGAAGATGTCGCTGAGGATTTCAACTGCTTCCTCTGCGTGTGATGCTGCACAGGTGAAGGAAATATCCTTTGTGCCGTCTCTGCCAACTGACTGAAGGATAACATCAATGTTGATACCCTTCTGAGCAAGTCTTGAGAACATCTTGAATGCGTTGCCGGGGATGTCCTTCATACCTACTACTGAAATTCTTGCAATGTCTGTATCTTTAGTTACGCCTCTGATTAACATTTTTTCCATAGTTGCTACCTCTCTTACTATTGTGCCGGGCTCTCTTACAAGGCTTGAGAGAACCTCTAACTCTACATTATATTTTTTTGCCATTTCAACGCTGCGGTTGTTGAGAACCTGTGCACCCAATGTTGCAAATTCAAGCATTTCATCATAAGTGATGTCTGAAAGCTTCTGTGTGTTTGCAACCTTTCTGGGGTCGGCAGTGTAAACACCTGAAACATCGGTGAAAATCTGACAGCGGTCTGCGTGAAGAGCTGCTGCAATTGCAACTGCGCTTGTGTCTGAGCCGCCTCTGCCGAGGGTTGTCAGGTCGTCATACTTATTAAGACCCTGGAAGCCTGCAACGATAACGATTTTTTTCTTGTCGATTTCGCTCTGGAGTCTTTCCGGGTTAACCTTGTGAATTCTTGCTGAGCCGTAGGATGAGTTAGTGCTGAAGCCTGCCTGCCAGCCTAAAAGTGAAATAACGGGATAGCCGAGGCTTTCAATTGCCATTGCAAGCAGTGCAATTGAAATCTGCTCACCTGAGGTCAGGAGCATATCCATTTCTCTTTTTGATGCCTTGGGGTTGATTTCGTTTGCTTTTTCGATTAGGTCGTCAGTTGTGTCACCCTGTGCGGAAACAACAACAACGACACTGTTGCCCTCTTTATATGTGTCTGTGATAATACGGGCAACATTCATAACTCTTTCTGCGTTTGCCACAGAGGAGCCACCGAATTTCTGAACTATGAGTGCCATATAAATCCTCCTGATTTATTGAAATAAATAATATATATCTTAATAATCAGATACTCTGATTACTGAAAGAACATTGATATCTGCCTTTTCAAGTGAAGCACGAAGGTCGCCTTCCTTGCCTGAGGGAGTAACAAAAGCAATTTCATTTTCACCCTGATTTTCTCTTGTGAGATACTGCACACTGCCGAAGATATTCAGAAGCTGAGCTTTTACCTTTTCGGCAGAGTCCGCAGCAGCTCTGACATAAAGAGCTGTTTCACAGTCAAGATAGTCTGCAAGATAATCGTCCTTTTTGTCGCCCCAACCGAAGAATTTGCGGTTTTCGGCATTGGCGGCACAGTCGATAACATCGCCTACAACGGCACTGGCTGTTGCAAGTGAGCCTGCACCCTGACCGTACATGAGCACATCGCCCACCATATCACCGCGAACAAGGCAGGCATTGAATACACCGTTTACGCCTGAGAGCATACTGCTGTTTTTAACAAGACAGGGAGAAACCATAACAAGTGCCTTGCCGCAGGGGAGCTTTTTAGCTCTTGCAATAAGCTTGATAACACTGTCATAAGATGCGGCAAAAGCCACGTCCTCGAGAGTGATTTTTGATATGCCCTCACTGTAAACACCGTCGGGGTATACTTGTGAGCCGAAGCACAGTGAAGCGAGAATGCATATCTTTCTCATTGCGTCAAGGCCTTCAACATCGGCTGTGGGGTCTTTTTCCGCGTAGCCCTTATCCTGAGCAAGCTTAAGTGCAGCCTCAAAGCTCATGCCGTCTACTATCATTTTAGTCAGAATAAAGTTTGAGGTTCCGTTGAGTATGCCTGCAACCTCACTGATGTTGTTGCCTGCAAGACAGCGGCTGATAGGTCTTATAATGGGGATGCCACCGCCGACAGATGCCTCAAAGAGGAAGTTGACATTGTTTTCTCTTGCAAGGGTGAGAAGCTCATAGCCCTTTGTGGCAACAAGCTCTTTATTTGAAGAAACAACATGCTTGCCTTTTTTAAGGCATTCAGACACGAAATTGAAGGCAGGGCTTACACCGCCCATTGTTTCAACAACAATATCAATGCTGTCGTCTGAAACTATATCCTCGAAATTCTTTGTGAGAATATCTTTATATTCGCTGTCGGGAAAATCTCTGATATCGAGTATGCGTGTAACCTTAAGGGAAACATTATTGTTTTCTTCAATGGATTTACAGTTGTTTTTGATAACCTCGGCAACGCCTGAACCGACAACGCCGAAGCCTAATATTGCTACATTCATTGTTTTTACTGCCTTTCTACACAAAAGAGTGTGAAAATATACAATATATAATAACATAAAATGTCGCTTAAGAAAAGTATTTGGAAAAAAATTTTTTTATTTTGTTAAATACATTGATTTTAAGCTTACCTTAGGTTAATATAATATATATAAATAACAAAAACTTTGTGATAAAGGGGAGATTGAATAAATGACAGATGTTGAAAGAAAACGCAAATGGATAATCAATGTGGCCTTTTATGCTATGCTTTTAGCCTTAGGCTACTTCCTATATAAATATGCATTCGGTTTATGCTTTCCTATCCTTTTTGCTTTTGTGATTGCCGTAATGCTTCAACGGCCTAAAAACTTTATAACAAAAAAGACCTTCATAAAAAAAGGTATGGCTTCAACAATATGTGTTTTCGGTCTGCTGCTTATTGCCGGTGCCGTTGTGGTGCTTATAGGTGTAAGAGCAGCCGAGGAGGTCAAGGGATTTATAAATTATGTTGCTTTGCAGTTTCAGAATATTGACTCAATTATCAATACTGTTGAAACCGCCATACTCAGCTTTGTGGGTAAGCTTCCCGGCTTTATAAGCGAAAATGTGTCAGACAGCATTGTGTCCATTTTCACGCAGCTTCGTGAGTTTATTGCCGGCACCAACACACAGCTCCCTGAGCAGATAACAGGCGGACTTTCCGAGTCCTTCAGCTTATCGTGGATCACTGCTCCCATTACGGGTGTTATTTCAACGGCAAGCCGTATTCCCTCGCTTTTAATAGGTATTGTTGTGACTATAGTCTGTGCCTGCTTTATGACAGCGGACTATGATAAGATAACAAACTTCGTTTACTGTCAGTTCCCTAAGGAAAAGCGAAAGGATGTCACCAGAGCCAAGCAGCTTCTCAAGCTTAATCTCGGCAAAATGGCAAAGGCTTATGCACTGATTATGCTTGTCACCTTCACTGAAATTTTTATAGGCCTTACAGTGCTGCAGCTTTTAGGTATTTTTCAGTCAAGCTATATTGCGGTTATTGCCGTTGTTACAGCTATTGTTGATGTCATTCCTGTTTTAGGTACGGGCACAATTGTGCTGCCCTGGGCGGCCTACAGCCTGATTGTGGGCGATTACGGCATGGCAATAGGTCTTATGGTTATATATGTTACAGTCACCGTTATAAGGCAGATTGTTGAGCCGAAGCTTGTTGCAGGTCAGCTGGGTCTTCCGCCCTTTGTGACCCTTATTGCAATGTATCTCGGACTTAAAATTTTCGGCGTGCTTGGCGTTTTTGTGCTTCCCATTGTGATAATTATGCTCAAGCTTCTCAACGATGAGGGCATAATAGACCTCTGGAAGTCTCCTTCAAGAGTGAGAGCCGAGGAAAACGCAATTCAAAATTCGGAAGCGCGGGAAGGTTCCGACGAAAAGGCAAGCGATGCCCCGCCGACAGATGAAGAGCCCACCACTTAATAAAAATAATCAGCCGCCTTGAAACCAAGGCGGCTGATTTTAATTTACGGGTTTGAGATTACTGTGTCTCTTTCATATTTGCAAGGGAGTATTCACAGCATTGTACTACTAATTTATTAAGGGATACTTTCTCTCGCTGTGCAACTTCTTCTAAGGTTTTAACGAGACCGGCAGGCATACGGAATGTTTTATTGACATATTCTTCCTTTTTCACTTCAAAC
Source organism: Clostridia bacterium (assembly GCA_017396515.1). Classification (GTDB taxonomy): domain Bacteria; phylum Bacillota; class Clostridia; order Oscillospirales; family Acutalibacteraceae; genus UBA6857. Next base: position 21,195 of record JAFQLV010000089.1, read on the forward strand.
ATATTATTCACCTCTTTGTATATTTTACCTGAAACGTACAAAGAGATATACACTATATTTTTACACTATAATTAATATTGTTATTTGCACTTGACTTCTTGCTTCTTCAGGTATATAATGCAAATGTGAACAGTTCACCGCGACGCAACTTTGCAACAGGCAAGCCCTACAGACAAAATATCGTCTGTAGGGCTTGCTATACATACTGCTATGAAACTCACTCTGCGGCATCAGTCTTTTGTTCGTGACAAACTGTCCCGCAATTCCGAATTCCGCATTCCGAATTCTTAATTCTTCTTAAACTGTTTCTTCATTCTCTGCTCTTTTGAAAGGATTGTCTTTCTGAGCCTGAGTGAAACGGGAGTGACCTCTAAAAGCTCGTCATCCTTGATAAATTCCATGCATTGCTCAAGTGATAAGTTTGAGGGAGGCACAAGTCTGAGAGCATCGTCTGAGCCCGAAGCACGGGTGTTGGTCAGGTGCTTTTGCTTGCAGACATTGCACACAACATCCTCAGATTTTGCACATTCACCAACTATCATACCCTCATAAACGGGCACGCCGGGACCGATGAAAAGTCTGCCTCTGTCCTGAGTGTTGAAAAGTCCGTAGGCGGAGCTTTCACCTGTTTCATGCACCACAATTGACCCGCGTTCTCTTGTGATAATGTCACCCTTATAGGGCTCATAGCCGGCAAAGAGCTGATTCATAATGCCGTTGCCGTTGGTGTCGGTCATAAATTCGCTTCTGTAGCCGATAAGACCACGGGCCGGCACCTTAAACTCAAGATGCGTTGCACCGCCGTCGCGGGCACCCATGTTTTCAAGCTCGCCCTTTCTTGAGCAGACCTTTTCAATAACTGAGCCTGCATACTGGTCGGGTACCTCAACTATAAGAAGCTCCATAGGCTCAAGGGTTACGCCGCCCTCCTGCTTGAGAATAACCTTGGGGCGTGAAACCTGAAATTCGTAGCCCTGACGGCGCATAGTCTCAATAAGAATTGAAAGATGAAGCTCACCTCTGCCGCTGACCTTGAATGAGTCTGTAGTGTCAGTTTCCTCAACACGCATTGAAACATTGGTTTCAACCTCTTTGAAGAGGCGCTCACGGATATTTCTTGAGGTGACAAATTTGCCCTCTCTGCCTGCAAAGGGGCTGTTATTGACAATGAAATTCATTGAAATTGTGGGCTCGTCAATTTTAATGAAGGGGAGTGCTTCAATGTGCTCAGGGTCACAGGCAGTGTCACCGATATTCAGCTCGGAAATGCCTGAAACGCAGACGAGGTCGCCTAAAGCTGCTGAAGCAACCTCCACTCTTTTGAGACCCTCAAACTGATAAAGCTTTGATATTTTTACATTTTTCTGCTCGCCGCTGTTGTTGCAAAGCACAACCTGCTGACCCTGCCTTACCGAGCCTCGGTCCACTCTGCCGATGCCTATTCTGCCGATATAGTCATCATAGTCGAGGGATGAGAAAAGAATCTGTGTAGGGCCGCTGAGGTCGCCCTTGGGAGCGTCCACATTTTCAATAATTGAATCGAGCAGAGGTCTCATATCGCCCTGGCGTACACTGTCGTCAAGGCTGGCATAGCCGTCTCTTGCACTTGCATAAACCACGGGAAATTCAAGCTGGTCTTCGTCAGCACCAAGCTCGATAAACAGGTCCAGCACCTCGTCGATAACCTCGGCAGGTCTTGCACCGGGACGGTCGATTTTATTTACAACCACAATTACCTTTTTCTTTAAAGCAAGTGCCTTTTTAAGCACAAAGCGTGTCTGAGGCATACAGCCCTCAAAGGCATCTACGAGAAGAAGCACGCCGTCAACCATAAGCAGTATACGCTCAACCTCACCGCCGAAATCGGCATGACCCGGAGTGTCAACGATATTGATTTTTGTTTCGTTATAGTGGATGGCTGTATTTTTAGAGAGAATAGTGATGCCTCTTTCTCTTTCAAGGTCGCCCGAGTCCATAACTCTGTCTGCAACCTGTTCATTGGTTCTGAAGGTACCGCTTTGCTTTAAAAGCTCGTCAACCAGAGTGGTTTTGCCGTGGTCAACGTGAGCAATAATTGCAACATTTCTGACTTCGTTTCTGATGTCCATTATTTCACCTTATTTTACAATTTATTTCAACCTTTTCATTTTACCACTAAAAGAAGTTTAGTGCAAGTTGAAATTGCACATAGCACAGGGGATATTTTTGGAAATAATGCACAAAAAACAACCGCCACCTATAAGATGACGGTCGGATTAAGTTATGATTATGCATTTATTTTTTCTAAGCAAGCCTTGGCGTGCTGTTTTGGCATCTGAGCCTCTATGACATAGCCTTTATTTGTAAGAGTCTCTGCAATTTCGCACCATATACTATATGCTTTTTCATATTCGCCTATATCTTCAAAACACTGGGCTTTTGAATATTTTCCGTCAAGAAAATCAGTTCCTAAGCATTCGGCTTTATCCCAACATTCAAAAGCCTCATTATACTTTTTGAGTTTTTTGCATATGTCACCGCCGTGAATATATACTTCCCACTCGTTTGGGAAAAGCTCTGCTGCCTTGAGAAACCACTCATATGCTTGCTCATATTGGTCGGCAAACATATAAGCCGCAAGCAGCATACACCATTCATTTGCATCGCTGCTGTTTTTCTCAATTTTTTCTTTCTGTGTTCTGATGTTTTCTTCGTCTCTCCCAAGCTGAGAGCAAAGCTTCATTTTTTGCAGTTTTGCCCTATGGAGAGAAAAACTGTCTTCACTTTCGCTTCTTTCCAGCACCTTATCGAACCAATAAAAAGCCTTTTCAATGCAGTAATTCATCATAAACTGATGGCTTACACCGTAGAGCCACATATCGAGTGTTGACAGCTTATTATCCTGCAAGAGCTTTTTAAACTCAATATCCGCACGGATAAAATCCTCAGGGTCATGGGTTGCTTCAAAAACTGACGCTAAGCGCTGAGCATAGTTTTCATAAGCAGTGGAGCTTTCCTTGTAAAAATCATCGACGGTAACGCAGTATAGCCTTGCAAGTCTGGGAAGCATAAGCACATCGGGCAGAGTTGTGCCGCACTCCCAGCGAGAAACTGTGTGAGTACCCACATTAAGAGCCTCTGCCACCTGCTCTTGTGTTAATTTTTTCTCCTGCCTGAATCTTTTTAGATTATCTGAAAAAACAGTATTCATATCATTTTTCCTTTCGCATTGTTCAGAAGCTTCTGCTTTAATTATACTTATCACTCAAAGCAAAGTCCACATCTCATTTTGTGACCTGTCCTGCAGTTTGTGTTCAGTGTTATTTGACAAAATATAACACCCGGTGTATAATTCTAACGATATAGGCAAGGGGCGGTGCAAGGCGGTTAGCACACTACTTCCGAAAGGAGGTGGATGCTATGCCGGTTACTTTAACTTTTCATGTAGGTAAATTCACCTTTACATTACATATTAGGGTGAAGAGTATAATCCGAACCCGCCCAAAACCGTGAAATTTCGCGGCTTTTCGGAGTTTCGGATTTGAAAGGCGGCAGCCTGTCGGCATCCTCAACACACAAAAATCCATCAAAAATTCGCACTTTTGGGTCATCAGATTTTTTGCGAGACGGATTTTTGTCATATCAAGGCACAAAAC
>JAFQLV010000015.1 GCA_017396515.1 Clostridia bacterium
AATCCGAACCCGTTTTTTTCGGACGGATTTTCGCCATCTCTTCGTTAAAATACTCGTAAATCCGGCAGGATTTACTGCGTTTTGTGCCTTGATATGACAAAAATCCGTCTCGCAAAAAATCTGATGACCCAAAAGTGCGAAATTTTGATGGATTTTTGTGTGTTGAGGATGCCGACAGGCTGCCGCCTTTCAAATCCGAAACTCCGAAAAGCCGCGAAATTTCACGCTTTTGGGCGGGTTCGGATTATACTCTTCACCCTACTGATATTTGGCAGTTATTTTTTCGATCTTTTTCTTAAACTCACCTGCTGAAGCCTCGTCCTTACAGAGCACAAAAATTGTGTCATCACCCGCAAGAGTACCGACAACCTTATCGCTGATAAGATTATCCACAGCCGCACAGGCAGCCTGAGCCATGCCTGAATAACACTTGACAACCGCCATATTGCCGGCATAGTTCACACCCGTTACTGCATGAGCAATAATAGAGTGATATTTCTGGGTACGGTCCTCAGTGTCATTGCTGACATAGACATACTTATACTGACCGGAGCTGACAGGTGATTTTATCAGCTTCAATGCCTTGATATCGCGGGAAATTGTTGCCTGAGTGACAGCGTAGCCCATTTCATTCAGGCGCTGCATAAGTAGATCCTGTGTGCCGATTTCCTCCTTCTCTAAAAGGTCAAGAATCGCTTCATGTCTTGCTTTCTTCATTGTTATCCCCCTTAGTATTTGAATATCTCTCCATAAGCTTTTGTGAAAAAATTTCAACAAAGCCGTCTGATTTGATTCTGATTAATTTTACATACTTTTCAGCCCGTTCGATTTCTATAACGCTGTTTTCACTAAGGCTGATGCCTATTTCACCGTCACAGCTGTAAATGGGCAGACAAACATCAGGATTTTTGACCGAAACGCTTATTTTGCTGTCTGGCTTGAAAATCATAGAGCGTGAAAACAGCGAATGTGTGCATATCGGTGTGAGAATAAGGCTTTCAATTGCAGTATCAACAACGGGGCCTCCGGCCGACAAGGAGTAGGCTGTGGAGCCTGTGGGAGTGGCAAGAATTATGCCGTCAGCAAAGTAATCGTTGATTTTTCTGCTGTCGCATTTAACCTCAAGCTCACAGAGTCTGAGCGAAACACCTCTGCCTATTGTGCAGTCATTAAGGCAGTGATGAACACAATTGAGCTCACCGTTTTCATAATGACTGACCTTAAGCATCATGCGCTTGTCAGTGGTATATTTGCCGCTGAAAAGATTTTCAAGCAGCGAAAGCTCCTCTTTTTCTAGGCCGGCAAGAAAGCCGAGTCTGCCTGCATTAATGCCGAGAATAGGCTTATCGTGCTCAGCAGCAAAATGCGAAGCGTGAATTATAGTTCCGTCACCGCCGATTGCAATCATTATATCGCACATAGCTACTGCAGTGTTTTCATCAAGAAAGCTTACTTCCAGGTCCGAAAAATATTCTTTAAGCTCAAATGACATTAATATTTTTGCACCGAGCTTTCTCAGTTGTCTGTAAACACCCAAGGTAAGCTCATAAGCATTTTTGCGTGTCATATTTGAATGAATTTCAACAATCATATCAATCACCGAGAGTGTTGTGAGATTCCGCAACAATATCCTCTATACTTCTTGTAAGAAGGGACTCCCCTTCCTCTGCTTTTTCTATATAAATGAGATATTCTATGTTACCCTGCGGGCCTTTAATAGGTGAATAATCAAGGTTAAGAACCCTGAAGCCCTTTTCAAGGACAAAATCAAAAATATTGCTTACAACCTCAATATGGGTTTCTTTTTCTCTGACAACACCTTTTTTGCCCACCTTATCCTTTCCCGCTTCAAACTGAGGCTTAATAAGGCAAACTGCCTGTCCGCCTATTTTAAGCAGCTCTTTCATAGGCTCAATGATGTGCTTGAGGGAAATAAAGGAAACATCCACACTTGCAAAGTCAATATCCTCGGGAATTTCCTCGTGTGTAACATATCTGAAATTGGTTCGCTCCATATTAACAACACGCTCATCACTTCTGAGCTTCCAAGCAAGCTGACCGTAGCCTACATCAATGGAATAAACCTTTTTTGCACCGTTCATCAGCATGCAATCCGTAAAGCCGCCCGTTGAGGCACCAATATCCATACACACGCAGCCGTCAAGCTTAAGCCCGAATTCATCAACTGCCTTTGCAAGCTTATAGCCTCCGCGGCTGACATAGGGCATTTTTTCACCGCGAAGCTCAATGCAGTCTTCGCTTTTTACGCTTGTGCCCGCCTTTGTTTCCTTTTGTCCGTTGACATAAACGAGACCTGCCATAATAAGAGCCTTGCCCTTTTCACGGCTGTCAACAAAGCCCCTGTCAAACAGAGCAACATCCAATCTGATTTTTTCAGTCATATTATTTCTCCGTAATTTTCTTTATCATCGCATCTTTGTCAAGACCGTATTCACTGAGAAGTGAATCGATACTCGCCTGCCCTGCGAATTTATCTTCAACTGCTGTAATGCTGTAGGCACCCTTAAAGCCTTTTTCCATAAGTACACTGCCGAGCTTTTCGCCTATACCGCCGCTTTTCTGACCTTCTTCAAAAAAGAAGACTTTTTGTTTTGTTAAAATAAGCTCAACAGCCTTTTCAGGCAAGGGCTTAATCTGATTAAGTGAAATAAGCTGCACACTTATGCCCTTAGCACTGAGCTCCCTGACGGCATCAACCCCACAAGAAGTGAGTCTGCCGTAGGTAACAAATACATTATCAGCATTGCTGTCACCGTACAAACTGTAAAGCTTATTTGAAAAATCAAGCTCACAGGTGTTTTCATTTTCGGCTCCTCTGGGATATCTGACTGCGACACAGCCCTCATCCTCGTAAAGAGCTTTTCCGAGATCATCCTTAAGCTGTGAAAAGCAGCAGGGTGAATATATCCTGATATCGGGTATGGTGCTGAGAAAGGCAACATCAAGCAAGCCGTGGTGAGTTTCGCCGTCTTCGCCCACAAAGCCTGCTCTGTCAACAGCTAGCACCACCTTCTGTTTTTGCAGAGATATATCGTGCACAATCTGATCATAGCATCTCTGAAGAAATGTGGAATAAACGGCATAAACAGGCTTCAAGCCGTTTTTGGCAAGCCCGCAAGCAAAGGTAACTGCGTGCTCTTCTGCTATGCCCACATCAAAGAATCTGTCGGGATAATTATCGCTGAAGCATCTGAGACCTGTACCGAGCCCCATGGCGGCGGTAATTGCACAGATACTGCTGTCCTCTGACGCGTACCGGCAAAGACACTCGCCGAAAACATCAGAATAGCTGAGAGACGAGGACTTATATTCACCGCTGTCAATGTCAAATTTTGATATACCGTGAAAAATGCTCGGGTCCTTTTCGGCATATTCATAGCCCTTGCCCTTTACGGTAATTACATGAAGCAGAACGGGACCGTTCACCGTTTTTGCAGATTCAAATGCATCGCACAGGTTTTCTATATTGTGTCCGTCAACGGGACCCATATATCTGTAGCCAAGATCCTCAAAAAAGGTGCTCTGAGAGTAAAGTCTGTTTTTTATATCAGTTTTGATTTTATATATGGTACCGGCAATTTTGTTGCCGAGGGGAATTTTGCTCAGGGCACTTTCGGTTTTCGCCTTGAAGGTGTAATACTCGGGCCGTGAACGGATAACCGCAAGATATTTGGCAAAAGAGCCCACATTTTCGGAAATAGACATCTTGTTGTCATTTAGCACTATAATATGCTTGGCACCGCTTCTGCCGCCGTTATTCAGTGCTTCATAGACCATTCCGCCCGTAAAAGAGCCGTCACCGATAACGGAAATAACATATCCGCTGTCACTGTTAATGCTTTTTGCTGCTGCAAGTCCGAGACCTGCCGAAACAGAGGTTCCGCTGTGACCGCTGAAAAAAATGTCGTGCTCACTCTCGGTTGGTCTGCAAAAGCCGGAAATGCCGCCCTTTGTGCGAAGGGTGCTGAATTTATCATATCTGCCCGTGAGAAGCTTGTGAGTGTAGCACTGGTGGCCTACATCAAAGACAATCTGATCCTTCGGAGAAGAAAACACCTTGTGTATTGCAACAGTCAGCTCAACTGCACCGAGGTTTGATGCTAAGTGCCCGCCATTGACCGAAACAGTTTCAATGAGCTTATAGCGTACCTCTTCACAAAGCTCTGTGAGCTCAGAAAGAGAAAGCTTTTTAACATCCTCAGGGCTATTGATTTTTGAAAGAAAATTATATTTCATAACATCTTGCTCTTTCAGTTTTTACGATTTATAAGCTTTTCTGCAAGCTCTTTAAGAAAATCTGCGTCATCACCGAAAATACTCAGGGCTTCAATTGCCTTGGCGGTGATATCTTTCGCATACTGCTGTGACTTTTCAAGTCCGAGAACGGAAACATAGGTGGATTTGCCGCTTTCACGGTCACTTCCTATGGGCTTGCCGAGCTCTTTTTCGTCACCGATGACATCAAGTATATCGTCAACTATCTGGAAGGCATGTCCGAGATTTTCGCTGAAACACCTTGCAGCTTCGTATTGCTGTGCATTTCCGCCGGCTACAATGACACCTAAAAGTGACGCACATTTAATCAGCGCACCTGTTTTAAGGGAGTCCATGGTTTCGAGCACCTCTATTGTGCAAGGCTTGTCCTCATTCTTTAAGTCAACAACCTGACCGCCTATCATTCCGCTGACGCCTGAAAGCTCAGATAAAAGGGAAACAGCCTTCACCACCGCTTCGGGTGAAGCCTCACTCTCTGTGAGAACCCCGAAGGCTCTTGTAAGCAGGGCATCGCCGGCAAGAAGGGCGTATTCTTCGCCAAACTTAATGTGACATGAGGGCATACCCCTTCTCATATCATCATCATCCATACAAGGCAGGTCGTCGTGTATGAGAGAATAAGTGTGAATCATCTCTGCGGCAACGGCAAAAGGCAGTGCTTTATTGATATCACCGCCGCACAGACGGCAAAATTCAAGTGTGAGCACCGGGCGTATGCGTTTGCCGCCGACAGACAGTGAATACTTCATTGCCTGATGCACAATATCCTCACCGAAAAAGCACTCGGGAACTGCTTTATCAATGTAGTTATTTATAATTTCAATGTATTCTTCAAGCTTAAATTTCTTATTCATCTGCCAATTCCTCTGCAGGGAGCTGTGAAAGCTCGGTGATTTTCTGTTTAGCCGAAGATAAGGTCTTATTGCAGAAGGCAACAAGTCTTACCCCTTCTTCATAAAGCTTCATTGACATTTCAAGGTCGTATTCGCCGCTTTCAAGGCTCTCGGATATTTCCTTGAGTCTTATCATAGCAGTGTCAAGTGTATATATTTCCATTTGCAATTTCCTTTCAGATATTTAATTGACAGTGCAGTGAATATCACCGTCATGCATTTTGACTTTAATTTTGCTGCCGCTTGCAATTTCGCCGCTTGATTTAACCGTCAGACCGTTTTCATCTTCAACTATAGCGTAGCCTCTTAAAAGCACCTTTAAAGGGCTTATTGCCTCAAGCTTGCCCGAATAATGCAAAAGAGCATTTTCATAAAAATCAATTTTATTCTTAATTGTGAGTCTTATTTTTTCTTCGCAGGCAGACAGAAGCTGACTGTAAAGTGTTACTGTCTTTTCCGGGCTGTGGCCTGAAAGAATATTCTTAAACTGCAGAAGTCTGACAGCATATCTGTCAACAGCTCTGTTTATGCTGTCATCAAGGCTATCCAAGGTTTTATCTATGCTGAAAAGCAGTTCTCTGTAATCAGGCACCGCAAGCTCCGCTGCAGCAGAAGGCGTGGGTGCACGCAAATCGGCAACAAAATCAGCTATGGTAAAATCCGTTTCATGCCCCACAGCGGAAATAACCGGTATATCACAGTTATAAATAGCCATTGCAACAATTTCTTCATTGAATGCCCATAAATCCTCAATTGAGCCGCCGCCTCTGCCCACAATGAGCACATCGGCTGCTCTGAGGGCACTGAACTTATCTATTGCAGCTGCTATCTGAGGTGCGGCAGAGTCCCCCTGAACCTGAACACCCTCAAAAACAACCTCAGCCAAGGGAAATCTTCTTTCAAGAACGCTTAAAATATCCTGAAGTGCGGCACCTGTCGGCGAGGTTATGACGCCCACCTTTTTCGGCATTTCAGGTATCGGCTTTTTATGCTCGGCTCTGAAAAGTCCCATATCCTCGAGCTTTGCTTTAAGCTGCTCGTAGGCAATAGTCAGCTCGCCAAGGCCTTCAGGTATCATGTCATCGCAGTAAATCTGATAGACACCGCCTGACTCATAAACACCCACGCTGCCTCTTATGAGCACCTGCATACCGTTTTCAGGGATAAAACGCAGCCGTGAAGCGCTCTGACGGAACATAACAGCTTTAATTGCACCCTTATCGTCTTTCAGGGTGAAGTAAAGATGACCTGTTCTGTAATGGTTTGTGAAATTTGAAATTTCACCGCTTATATATATGTTTCTCAGGTTAATATCATCTTCAATTATTGACTTTAAATATGTATTAATCTGACTTACGCTTAAAATTGATGTCATTTAAAGGCTTGCTCCTTAATACGCGACAAATTTGCACCACAGAAATGTGCTGCAAATGCCGTAAATATTAAACTTATCTTTTGATTTTTTTTGCAACTGCACCGAGAACTCCGTTGACATAGGCTGCATCGTCAGCGGTTGCATATTTCTTTGTTATTTCAATAGCCTCATTAATTGCAACACCAACAGGAATATCGCTGTAAAGAAGCTCTGCAACAGCCACTCTGAGTATAGCTCTGGAAACTCTTGAAATTCTTTTTGCGGACCAGCCGACTAAATTTTCATTTATAGCTGAGTCAACCTCTTGCAAATTATCATAAACCTTTCTTGCAAGATTTTCGGCAAAAGCGTTTGTGGGGAATATTTCAAGCTCAAGAGCATTTTCAATAAGCTCTATGATTGTAACATCGTCACCCTGAAAGCTTTTTTCAAAAACAAGTATAAAGGCAAGTTCTCTTGATTCACGTCTGGTCATATGATTTATCCTTCCGTCGGATGAAAAGTGCACCCGATATACAATATAGTTAGAACTATTATATCACAAATTTAAAATCCTACAACTATTTTAGCTCAATTATTGTTAAATTTTCTGCAAAAATATTCGTATTTTTTTCGATAATTTCTGTAATTTGCAGAATCAGGCGGTCATTTAGTGTATTTTTTTCCAAAATCACACTGCAGGCTCCGTCGTTAATTGTAACAAGACAGTCACTGCCCGTTTTGGCTTTAATGAGATTTTCCGTGTCAGTTTCGCATTTGATGTCACTTTTGAAGTCGGAAAGTATAACCGTGATTTTACTTTTATCCGCTTCAGAAAGCTCTTCGTTTTCGATGATGTCTTCAATATTATCTATTATGCTGTCATGTGAATTCTGCCTTTTCAGCTTCGCCTGAGCAAAATACTCCTGCGAATCCGTTTCTGTAGGTGCGGTTGTTTCCTCAGTTGCAGCAGTCTGCTCATCTGCACTTGTGGTACCGCCCACATAAAGAGAATCGCCCAAATTTCCGCTGACCTGTTCACTCTGAGTTGTTTCCTCGTTTTCTCCCGCCAAATCGGGATTATTGGTAAAATACCAATTTACCGCAACGGCTGCAGCTAATGCAACAACAAGGGTTGCTGTCAGAATTTGTTTGCTTTTGATTACCATACTCAATATACTCCTCCTATTTTGCCATTGCGGCAACGCTGATTTTATTTGAGCTTATATTAAAAAGAGCCGACACAACAGAAACTATCTGCTCTTTTATAACAGGATTTTTTCCGCCCTGACATATTACGGCAACGCCTTTTATTTCTGGGGCAGTTACTTTAAGTTTAAGTCCGTTTTCGCCGTTATTTCCGTCTATAATTATATATTCCTTCATGTAATCCGTCTCACCGTCAGGCGAAAAGTTTTCTTCATTGTTATGAGCGTACACAGTTTCGCCGTAGCTTTCAAAGGTGAGCATAACCTCAGCTTTTCCCGCACCGTCAATGTTTTCAATCAGCTTTTCAAGTGACTCGGACATTTCCGCCTCGCTTTTAACAAGCATTTGCTGAAAATCGGACGGCACCGACTCCTTCTCATTACCGCCGGAGCCCGAAAGCAGTATGAGCAGTATTCCTGCCATTCCCATAATTAAAATTGCAAAGGTCTTTTTATCCTTTCTCAGCTTAGAATAAAGCTCATTGAAATATTTACTGTTCATCGGTTTCATCCTCAAAAATAATTATCTCTTTATCAAAACCCGAGTCGAGCAGCAGCTTCATAATTTCGTCCCTGATTTCAGGCAAAGCCGCACCGCTGACTATAATTTTTTTAAGCTTAACCCCGTCACCCTCTGTCACACATTCGGCTGAAAAGCTGCAGGATATTTCTGCTGCCGAAGCAAGGTCAAAGAGGACCTGCTCCACTGCTTTTTCAGCAGAATCCGTCACGCTTTGCAATGCATATTTATCATAGCTTCCACTGAGCTCATAATTGCTTTTCAGATAGTCACCGATATTGAAATCAATTGAGCCTGAGGTAATGAGAGGCGACATAAAAGCATAAATCAGAACCACACTTATAAGAGTTTTATATGCAGGCCTCAGCTTGCCCTGAGGAATCACCGACAGTAATATTCCGCTTATAATTGATACTGCACTGATAAGAACAGTCCACTGCTTGATTTTATCCATATTAAACCGTACCTCTCAGAGAGAGCATAAGCCCCGTTGAAACAATTAGAATAAACATCTCAAAAACACAAAGCAGCAGCAATATTCTTATTCCGCAGCAAAAGCTTCTGAGTGCTTCACCTACTCTCGCACCGCAAAAGCCGTCTGAAAGATAGCTCAGCACCGTAAAGGAGAAATAATAAAGCAGTGTTTCCAGAATTACGGGAAGATTTATAATAAGCACCACTAATATTCCGACCATTGCCACTGAGCCTTTTATGAGATTTATACTGCCTAAAAGGGTGGAATATGCCTCACTTATTGACGAACCCACAACAGGTATAAGAGAACCTATAAGAAAACGTATGCTTTTGACAGAAACACTGTCAACGGACACGGACAGCACATTTTTCAGGCTTAGAAAGCCGGTAAATGCACCGGCTGCCACGCCGAGAATAACGCTTACGGTTTTGTTGACAGCACCGATAAAACGCCCGGTGTTTATGCTTTCATTCATTGAAAAGGATATTGAAAGACAAAAGAGAATGCCTATCAGCTCGGGTACTGCATAGGTAATTACAGATGAAAATGCCTCGGCAAAAACCATTATAAGTGAATTATATGTAAGTGCCGAAGCGGCATTGCCTGACAAAGAAATCACCAGAGTATAAATCGGTACAAAGGAAAGCATAAAGTCGCCGCTGAGTCTGAGAACGCTGACTGCAGCCGAAAGGGACTGACTTATTATATTGACCATAATAAGAGTTATAATCATGACACTCATCTGCGAAATGAAGTTTTCCCTTTTGCTGCCGATAAATAAAGAGGACACTGTGCCTGTAATCATAATCACACACAGCAGCATAAAAACATCTCTGAAGCACTTTTCGGCTTTTTCCTTCAGGGTTGTGCCAAAAAAAGAAGTTATACTGTCAAGAGAAAAATTATAAACCCCGGATAAGCCGTTTTTACCTATTCCCATTTCCTCTAATGCGGATAAAACATCATCGTCAATAACAGAAAACAGCTCATCACTGACACTTTCCTCTAAATTATCAAAATCAATATCTGCAGCAAGTGACTGAGTTTGGAAAAGGAATAGCAGGCACAGAGAAATAACAATTAAAATCAGTTTTTTCATGAGGCAAAGGCTACTGCTGTTTTCACAACGCTTTCAATAAACGGAAGTGATATCACAAGAAGAATTATTCTGCCGGCAAGCTCAATTATGTCACCCACAATTATATTTCCGCTTTCATAGCTGACATCGCACGCGAGCTTAGTTACTATGCATATAACAGCACCCTTTAAAAGGCAGACTATAATTTTACTTTGTGATGTGCTCAGCGTAAACAGGTCAGTCAGACGCCTTACACCGTCAGCTGCATCATTCATTATAAGTGACACAACAGCGCCCACAAAAATCAGCTCGGCAAAAATCACAAAGCTTTTGTTGTACTGACGGAGTAAAACATTTATTATACAGACGCAGATGCCGCATAAAGCAACTTTAACTATCATATCAGTAATCAAGTATCTTTCTTACAGACGAGAACAAATCCTCTATCTGCGGCAAAATCATGAGTATCACAACAATTATTCCCGTCACTGTTATCAGCATTGCATACTCACCCTTGTCCGACTTGGCAAGAAGCTGATTGAGCACTGCAACAATTATGCCGATGCCTGCTATCCTGAATATCAGATCCACTTCCATAATATAATGCGTCCTCCTATATTAATAAAATGAAAAGCATACATCCCACAAGGCAGCCTAAAAGCCCGGAGCTCCCGGCCTGCTTCAGATATATATTTTTAGCTTTTGAAATAAACTCGTCAAAATAGCTTTCATATGCTTCAAGCATCATTATCTGATTTTTAATATCCGAGGTGCCAAAGCTCTGACCCAATTGCAACAATTTCTCTTTTTCTTCTATCTTATAGTTAAGATCGGTGCCTTCCACTGCTAATTTCCATGCATTTGGAAAGTCCTCCCCTTTTTCCGTCAGGCAACACACCTCGGCTATAAAATCAATAGATTTTAGCTGAGATGCTTTCGACAGCTTAAACAGAATTTCCTGCACAGGCAGGTGAAGAAATTCTGTTTCAATCTTAATGCGGTTGATAAGATATTTTGTGTTTTCAAGCAAAGCTGTTCTGTTTTTCAGTTTACGAGCATATGCCACTCCAAGACAGGTCAGACTTATCCATAGAAAACCTGCACCTAATAATCTCATCTCTAAGCTCCTTTGTGTCATAAACTGCCTTTACCTTGCCGATATTTTCGCCGCTGTCAAGCAAAATAAGCTTGTCAAAGGAATATGTATTGATAAGCTGCTCAATCTGTGGTCGGCAGATAATTTCATGATAGTCACAGGCGTGAACCGTAACTATAAATTTTACCCCTGAGTTAACACCGCGGCATATTGCTTCAATTTCATCGTTTTCACCGACCTCGTCTATGGCAATAATATCCGGCGACATTGTTTTTATGGCTGTCATAATCGCCTGCTTTTTAGGATAACAGTTCAGAACATCACAGCTTATTCCGATATCGTTCTGTGCAATGCCGCCGTTCATGCAGGCTATTTCCTGCCGTTCATCAATTACACTGACCTTATAGGCCTTGCCGCAAACATCGCTTGAGAGCTGTCTTATCATATCTCTGAGCACCGTTGTTTTTCCGCTTGCGGGCGGACCTGCAATAATGCAGCTGACTGCCTCATTGCTGAAAAGATTTTTAATTATGTCGTCACCGCAGCCCTTTACTTCACGGGAAATTCTTATGTTAATTCCGCTTATTTCCCGGACAGATGTTATCTTACCTGAAGAATCCGTAACAGCGGTACCCACAATGCCCGCACGGTGACCGCCCTGAATTGTTATGTAACCGTTTATAATAGAACCTAAATGGCTGTGAACACAATAACAGCAAAGCCTGTTGAAGGTGTCTGTCAGCATTTCGGGGCTACAGATGTAATTACTGTCGGTGCTTGCCCCCGTACAACCTGAGCTTAGTAGAAACAGCCTGCCGAATTTTCCGTGAAGGATAACGGGTCTTCCGCTTCTGAGTCTTATTTCATAGGTCTGCGTTTTAATATATGAGGGCAGAACCGTAAGCAATCTTTTAAGCTCACCGCCTATAATGCTGACGGCAGTGTCAAATCTTTTTTCGTCTGATACTTTGTCCATTTTTTCACCTCTGATTCAGATATATTAAAGTCTATGAGGCAAAAGAATTATATAGAACTATTTTTATAAAATGACTTGAAGTATTAACACTTTTAATGTATCATAAACACATAAACTTTAAGAAAGAAGGTAAGTAATGAATAACAAGAAAAGAAGCTTTCTTGAGGATAACAAGTATATTATTTATTCATTCCTCGCAACAGCGGCAACAATGCTTATTATCTATGCCTGCAACAGAGTTGTCCCCTTTGGCGATAAAACTGTTCTGAGAATGGATCTTTATCATCAGTACGGCCCCTTGTTTGCCGAGCTGTATGAAAGAGTTATGCAGGGCTCATCCCTTACATACTCGTGGATTTCGGGTCTGGGCAGCTGCTTTTTAGGCAACTACTTCAACTATCTGTCAAGCCCCGTCGGTGCAGTTATAATGTTCTTCTGGCACAATAATATTCCCGAGGCAATAGGTGCTATGGTGCTTATTAAGGCTGCTCTTTCATCTGCAACCTTCACATACTACATCAAGCGTTCTTTAAAGAGTCAGTCATATGCAACCGTCGCCTTCGGCGTTATGTATTCCTTCTGTGCTTACATTCTCGCTTATTACTGGAATGTAATGTGGCTTGACGCAATGGTACTGCTGCCGGTAGTGCTGCTCGGCATTGAGAGAATCATAAACAACGGAAAACCTGCCACATATATAACTGCTCTTGCACTTACAATGTTTTCCAATTACTATATGTCATATATGCTCTGCATATTCTCTGTAGTATATTTTATGCACTACTATATAACCAACTACACCTTCAGTGCAAAGGTTAACATCAGCTCAAAGGTCAAGGGTCTTAAAAACAACAGATTTTTCAGAAGCGGATGTATATTTGCTTTTAGCTCCTTAGCTGCTGCAGGCTTAATGGCCTGTGTGCTACTCCCGGTTTACGGCGTGCTCCAGTCAAGCTCTGCTACCTCCGGCACATTCCCGAAGGATCCTGAGTCCTATTTCAACTTCTTTGACTTTTTCGCGAATCACTTTGCAGCTCTTACCACAACCATCAGAAGCAGCGGTGACGATGTCCTTCCCAATATTTATTGCGGTGTGCTTACAATCATACTTGCTCCGCTTTTCTTCTTTACAAAGTCAATATCAAAAAAAGAGAAGGTCACTACCCTCTCACTTCTTGCCGTACTTTACTTTACCTTCAACCTCAACTTCCTTAACTATATATGGCACGGCTTTCATTTCCCAAATGACCTGCCGTACCGTCAGTCTTTTATTTACTCATTTATCCTGCTTGTAATGGCATATAAGACATTTATAAGGTTAAATGAGTTCAAAGCAAGACATTTCGGCGTTGTTGGCGGGGCACTTGTTGCCTTTGTTGTACTCGTTGACGAGCTGACTTCTAAAAATGTCACTGACGGCACAGTTCTTCTGACATTAGCCCTTATAGTTCTTTATGTTCTTGTGCTTACAATATTCAAGGATAAAAAATATCAGACTGTATCTGTTGCTGCACTGCTTATAGTCTGCATTTGCAGTGAAGCCGTAATGTGCGACACAAGCTCTATTAATATTTCCGTCGATAAAACACCTTACGCATCTGACCTGGAGGATTTTGAAAAAATCAAGGACACCCTTGACACTATTGAAAAGGACAGCTTTTACAGAATGGAGCTCACAGACCTTCGCACAAGAATGGACCCCTCCTGGTACTACTATAACGGAGTCTCGGTTTTCTCGTCTATGGCATCGGAAAAGGTATCAAACCTGCAGGATGACCTGGGTATGATGAGCAACAGGATAAACAGCTACACCTATAATCCGCAGACACCTGTTTATAATATGATGTTTGCCCTTAAATATCTTGTTAATAATGAGTCTCCCAATGTTCTTTCCTCAGAATATTACGAGAATGTTGCAGGCAACAACACCTTTACCGCTTACAAAAATAAATATAACCTTCCCATCGCTTTTATGACGGGTAATGAGGTCAAGGATTGGGCAAGCGAGGACTATATAGAAACATGGAAGTTTGAAACAGGCTCAGACCCATTTGAGCTTCAGGGTGATTGGTTCAGCAGAGCAACGGGGCTTGACAATCCCTTTGAGAGAATGGAAGTAACCTATGTCACCTACAGCAATGTAGATCCCTTTACGGAAAGCCTTGAAGCATCATCCTTCTACTTCAATAAAACTACCCCCGACACTGACGCATCATCCACTTTTTATCTGACAACGGAAAAAGAAGGAAATGTATATATTTACTTCGATATTACCGGCTCAAATTCAAAGAGCATTACGGTTAATTCCTCAATCGGCACTGCTACTCACCCTGCTGACCAGGACTGTGTGCTTGACTTAGGCAGATATAATGTTAACGAAACTGTCAGCATTACAGTGCCCTTTGAAGAAAATTCGGGCACACTCAAGCTTTATGCCTATACCCTTAACGATAAAACCTTTGAAAAGGGCTACGACATCCTCTCACAGGCACAGATGATAACCGAAGCCCATGAGGATACCTATATCAAGGGCAAGGTTGTCACAGAAAAGGACGGTCTGCTTTACACTTCAATCCCCTATGATAAGGGCTGGCACGTTTATGTGGACGGTGAAGAATTAGGCTCCGATGAAATTATTAAGGTTGGTCGGTCTCTGCTTGCCGTAAATCTCAAAAAAGGAATTCACACTGTTGAATTTAAGTTTGAGGCATACGGTCTTAACACGGGCATATTCGTCACTCTGACAACTGCTTTAATTCTGCTGTTTATATTCCTCATCAAGAGAATGAGAGCAAAACGCAGAAAAACACCTTTACTCCCCTGCTATGAAGCAATTGACAGCAGCTTCAGCGAAGATGTTCTTATACCTGAAAAAATCAGAATCAAGACAGAGACAGAGAATATCAGATTTATTGATATAAGCTCAAATGCAAAGCCGAAGCTTCCCGTGCGTGAAATAATCAAGGCCGAAAAAATGCTTCAGCGTGAAATAATATCCCCGCCATCGAAAGCCACTGATGAAGAATAAACAGATACCCCTCAGCAAGCTGAAACTGCTGAGGGGTTAGCTTATTCAAGATTTAATATCCTATTGCCGTTGCAAGAAGCATAATGCCTATGGCACCTAAAAATTCCATTGCAAAAAGCTTCCATGTTGCCCTGATATATTTGACAAAGGACATATTGATAATACCGAGGGCAATCATAAGAAGTCCGTTTGTGGGGAAAAGCACATTGCAGAAGCCGTCACTTATGCAGAAAGCAACTATAAGGTTCTGTCTGCCGATGCCTACCATATCAACAAGAGGAAGCAGTATAGGCATAAGAAGGAATGCCTTTGCCGAGCCGCTGCCAATGAAAAATTCAAATATGCAAATGACAAAGAAAATTATAATTATCGACACATAGGGATTTACACCGTCAAGCATATTATAAACCCAATAAAGCAGAGTGTCGATTATTTTACCGCTCTTAAGGATGTATGTAACACAGATAATGAATATTATAATAGGCGCTACAGGCAAAATAGTCTTTGCACCGACACCGAAGCTACGAAGCAGGTTTTTGCCTCTTATTCCGGATATGTGACCTGCCCTGAGGCCTCCGACGGTGAAAAGTATTGCCATAGAGGCAAGGGGCATATAGCCCAGAATATCGGAAATTGTTGCATTGTCAACTATGATATTTGTTATGAGACAGACTACCGTTATGCCGAGAACAGCCAGCAACGCATAAATAAATGCCTTTGCCGCTTTAGGCAGGTTGGGATTTTCGAGAGCCTTCTTTGTTTCTTCTTCATTTAAAAATCTGTCACGGAGCTTGAGGTCGCTCTCGTAACAAAGTGAGCTTTCAGGGTTCTTTTCAACTCTCTTGGCGTAGCTGATGAAAAAGCCTGCCAGAATGGCATAAACAACAGCGAAGACGAAAACTCTGAAAAGTACACCGGAAAACATAGGCAAGTCTGCCATTGACTGAACTATGCCGACATTGAAGGGATTAAAGGTTGCGGCAGAGTACCCGAATGCAACGGCAATGAGACTGAAGCCAACTCCGACAAGTGAATCCCAACCGAGAGAAAGAGAAATTGCAACGGCAAGAGGCACAAGAGTTACTGATTCCTCGAGAATGCCTGCAAAGGAGCTCAGTGCCATACAGACGAAAATCATAATGGCAAGAAGCTTATATTTTTTTCCCGAAAACCTGCTGACAACAACGGTCATTATGTATTTTAGAACACCGCTTTTATCAAGAATAAGAAAGGTGCCGCCAATCAGCGTAATAACAAGAATTATTATAACACCCGTCATGGCATCGCCCGTGGCGTAAATAAAGGCTTCAATCGGGGAAATAAACACCCGCCAGAAGCTGTAGCCCACATCCTCGCGTGCAATTTCGTGGTAAGTGCCGTTGATTATTGCACCGTCTGCATCAACATCATAAACACCCGTAGGCACCACCTGAGTGAGAATGCCCGCAAATATCATTATGCCGATAAGCAGCACCGTGATGCCGATTATCGTCTTTTTTTCAATTTTAATTCCAACATTAATTTCCTTATCCTTCATCTTGCACCGTCCTTAAATTTCAATTTGCATAGCCTCGCGGTTCACATAAAAGGTGACCTCATCAAAGCCGCATTTTTTTGCAAGAGCCATTCCTGTTTCTATGTCTGCGCCAACATCGTACGCGCTGTGACTGTCGGAGCCGATCGTAATAAGCTTACCGCCAAGCTCGCGGTAGCGTTTTATAATATTTTCGTCGGGCATTGTTCTTCTTACATCCTGCCTGAGACCTGAGGTGTTGATTTCAAGGGCTTTTTTATTTTTAATCATTGTTTCAAGCAGATAATCCGTAACATCGCTGATTTTTGAGTAATCAAAATCAATATTATATTTCCCTTGTATTCTTCTCATAGGACAGGTCAGATGTGCCAAGGCATCGCAGCCATCCCATTTTGCAATATCGGCAAGCTCAAGGAAATAATCCTGCATAAACTTGTAAACATCAAGCTTATCATATTCAATTTCCTTTATATCAAGTGTCTGACCCTTAGGTGTGTGCACACTGCCCAGAATAAAATCATAAGGCTTGCTGCTGACTATTTTATCACTTAAAGCCTGATTATAAAGAGGTTGACCGATTTCAAGGCCGACCAAAACAAGAAGCTGACCTTCAAAAGCATTCCTTGCCTTTACACATTCAAAATATGAATGAAAGATTATGCTGTTATATTTCTGCTCAAAAAATTTATCAATTTCACAGTGATCGGTGACGGCAATTGCTCTGAGCCCGTTTTTAACTGCATGCTCGCAGATATACATAGGTGAATGATTTCCGTCAGGCGAATTGTCAGAATGAACATGCATATCTATAAGGCGAACTCCGGACATATAATCACCTCTCCTTTTAAATAAATTTTTTCAATTATATATCAAAATGAAATAATATGCAAGTTTTTTTGAAAAATATTGCATATTATTCCCACAAAACAGTGTTATTATTCAAAGCAGAGCCGAAATTAGATCATTTGTAAGGAAAAAACTTACACAAATATATCAGCATGACCTTCACACAATAATAGTGCAAACGCAAGAAAAAAACATTTTCACAAAGGAGTGAATTTTAAAAATGGCTAAGAGTTCAAACAAGAGCGTAGTACCCGAAGCAAGAGAAGCTCTCAACAAGTTCAAGATGGAAGCTGCATCGGAAGTAGGCGTTAATTTAAAGAACGGTTATAACGGCGACCTTACTTCCCGTGAAGCAGGTTCAGTCGGCGGTCAGATGGTTAAAAAGATGATCGAAAGCTATGAAAGAAACATGAAATAAATGTCTCTTTAATGAATTTGCCCCTCGCTCAAGGCGAAGGGCATTTTTTCAGTTATGATTATTTCATAAGATAAACTCTTGTTTCATAAGGTCTTGTCATAAAGCCGTTATGAACAACAGGGTTGTTGTCATAGTTCCAGAGAACAAGCTCAGCTGACTCTATATCAAAATCCTTAGGTGCTCTGAAGGTGGTTTCCTTATCTGTGAAGGAGCAAAGAACAAGCATCTTCTGACCCTCATATTTTCTTACATAAGCGAAGATTTCCTTCTGAGTCTTAAGAAGCTCAAAGTCACCGTATTTAACGATATCGTTTTCCTTACGGAACTTAAGAAGCTTTTTGTAATAATTGAGAATTGAGTGCGGATTATTCTGCTCAGCCTCAACATTGATTTCAGTGTAATTGGGGTTAATTTCAAACCAGGGCTCATCAGCTGTTGTGAAACCTGCATTCTTTTCTGCACTCCACTGCATAGGAGTTCTTGCATTATCTCTTGCAGCGTACTTACAGAACTTCATAGTAATCTTGTCAGAGATGCCAAGCTTTCTGAACAGGTTATATGTATTGATAGCTGAAACATCCTTATAGCGGTCGATTGTAGGAATGTTTGCATTGAGCATACCGATTTCCTGACCCTGATAAATAAAGGGGGTACCGCTCTGGCAGATATACATTGTAGCGAGCATCTTACCACTCTGCTGTCTGTACTTCTCACTGCCGTAACGTGAGATAATTCTGGGCTGGTCATGGTTCTCAATATAGTTAGCGTTCCATGCAATGCCGTGAAGCTTGGTCTGCCAGTTGTTATATACCTTCTTAAGCTTACCGGGTCTGAAGGGAGTTACAATCCAGTTGGTGACAACATTGTCACAGCCCATATGCTCGAAATGGAACATCATATTAAGAAGCTGTCCGTCACCCTCCTTGATAAATTCAAGTGCGCGCTTGGGTGTCATCATGGGAGCTTCACCAACGGTAAAGCAGTCATACTGATCGTAAATTTCTTTAAATTCAGCAAGATATTCCTTAAGATGGGGACCGTTCATATAGTGCTCGATGCCGCAAGCTGTGGGAATGGGGAAGCCGTTGGGAAGGCCTTCCTTCTTTGAAATAAATGTAATAACATCTTCACGGAAGCCGTCAACACCCATATCAAGCCAGAAGCGGATAATATCCTTAACCTCCTGACGAACCTTGGGGTTATCCATATTCAGGTCAGGTTGCTCCTTGGCAAAAACATGAAGATAATATTTGTCAATTTCTTTATTGTACTCCCAAGCCTTGCCCTGGAAGGTTGAGAGCCAGTTGTTAGGCTCTTTGCCGGGCTTTCTGCCCTTGCGCCAGATATAATAATCGTGATAGGGGTTATCCTCGCCCTTCATACTCTCTTTGAACCACTCGTGATCGGTTGAGGTATGGTTAACAACAAGGTCCATAATAATCTTAAGGTCTCTCTTATGAGCTTCGTCAATAAGAACCTTAAATTCTTCAAGGGTACCGTAATCCTTTGAAATATCACGATAGTTTGCAATGTCATAGCCGTAGTCAGCATTGGGTGAAGGATAAAGCGGTGAGAACCAGATTGCATCTACACCTAAATCCTTGATATAGTCAAGCTTTGACATAATACCCTTAAGGTCACCGATTCCGTCACCGTTACCGTCGCAGAAGCTTCTGGGCCAGATCTGATAGACGGACATTTCTTTATACCATTTTCTTTCCATTTCTTTATCTCCTTTGTTAATTATTAAAAAGGCTGTTTAATTTTTAATATAAACAGCCTGTAAATTACAAATTATTTTGCGTTAGCAGCTTTTCTTGCTTCAATTTCAGCAACAAGCTCTCTCTGGCGTTTCTCTGTCAGAGTGTAGAAGAACATGGGTACTGCGCAGGCAAACATACTGATAACACCTGAAAGGATAAGCACATTCCAGAGAGCATCAGGATTTGCGACCTGACCTGTAGCAGCGTCGATACCTGCAATGCTCATTGACATAACGCCGATGAAGGCACCTACAGCCATACCGATTTTGTTGATAAGGGTCTGCATTGCAAAGCAGATGCCTTCGCCTCTTTCACCTGTTTTCCATTCAAGATAGTCAACTGTGTCGCCTATCATAGCATAGCTCATAATGTTGTTTACACCCTGAGGAATACCGAGAAGGATAAGACCGACAGCGGCAACGATAAGCTTCCAGGGTGCATCATAGCCTACAAAGTACATAACAGCCATAACTACGCCGCCGAAAAGGTGAACGAGAATATAGGTATATTTCTTTGTGTATTTCTTTGTAAGCCAGGGAACAAGAAGTGAAGCAACAAGACCGCCGGGAATAACGAGCAGTGTGATGATGCCGTATAAGCCTTCGTTCTTAAGAACATACTTTGCGAAATAAAGACCGCCTGTGTATGTATAAACCATTCTTGCGCCGCCGAGAACACCGGAAAGCACAATGAGAAGAAGCTCTTTGTTTTTAAACAGGAGCTTAAGGTTGTGACCGAAGGAGGGAACATTTTCATAGTCAGCAGTGATATGCTCTTTTGTGTTTTTAAAGCCATAGAAGAACATGGGCATTGCAAGCACAACAAAAACAACAGCACAGATGAAATATGTCCACTTGAGTGTATCGGCATTTGCCTGAACTGAATTTTCCATAACAGTGCCGATAAAGGTTCTTGCAGCCTCTTCGGCAGTTTTGCCCTGATTTGCAACGATATTGGCAATCTGTTCTGCCTTGTCAACAAAAATCTGATCAAGGTGAGCTTCGGTGTACTTGAATTTTGCTGTTACAGCATCGGTTATAATAGGAACACCTACAGTAACAATACCTGCACCTACAGTGCAAACAAGACGGACAACTGTGAGGATGTTACCTCTGACGGTTGTATCATTTGTAAGGCAGGTTGCAAGACCCCAATAGGGAACGTCAGCAACAGTATAAACAACTGACCAGATAACATAAAGCACGGAAATAGTAATAAAGGTCCACATTGTCTTTGCTTCAAAAACAGGAAGGAAGCAAAGAAGAGTGCAGATACCTATAGGAATTGCCATCCACTTAAGGAAAGGACGGCACTTGCCCCATTTAGTCCTTGTTTTGTCAACAATTGAGCCCATGATAGGATCATTGAAAGCGTCAAAAACTCGGGTTGCAAGCATAAGAATTGCAACTGCAACAGCGCCGCTCAAGGCACCGACCTTAACACCCTCTGCACCGAAAAGAAGCGCATCTGTCATAAACACTGTGAGATATGAACCGATAATAGTACAGATAAAGTTCTGACCAAAACCGGCTACGCCATAGGCGATTGCCTCTTTCGGCTGAACGCCCTTATCGGGTGTGGTACCGAAAAGTTTGTGAAGTAAAGCTTGAATTTGCATTTTACCTTCTCCTTTGATTTTTTTCATAATAAGTATTTTATCATATTAACCATAAAAAGGCAAGGATTTTAATTAGTTTTGTGTAAATTAAATATTAAAATTTATGTTAAAAGGCGGCCGAAAATGACCGCCTTAATTTTATAAAAGATTTTTAAGATAATGCCCTGTGTATGACTCTTTAACACTGACAATTTCCTCAGGGGTACCCTCGGCAACGATCCTTCCGCCGCCGTCGCCGCCCTCGGGGCCTAAATCAATAATATGGTCGGCAGATTTGATAACATCAAGGTTATGCTCAATAACAACTACACTGTTCCCGTTATCAACAAGTGTCTGCAGAACATTTATCAATCTGTGAACATCGGCTGTGTGCAGACCCGTTGTAGGCTCATCAAGAATATATATGGTTTTACCCGTTGCAGTTTTTGAAAGCTCTGTTGAAAGCTTGACACGCTGTGCCTCACCGCCTGACAGCGTTGTTGCAGGCTGACCGATTTTAACATAGCCTAGACCCACATCATAAAGAGTTTTCAGCTTCTTATATATCTTCGGAATATTCTCAAAGAAAACCATGCCTTCTTCAATTGTCATCTCAAGCACATCATAAATTGATTTGCCTTTATATCTGACGCTGAGAGTCTCACTGTTATAGCGCATACCCTTACAGACCTCACAGGGAACATAAATATCAGCAAGAAAGTGCATTTCAATTTTGACAATGCCGTCACCCTGACAAGCTTCACAGCGGCCACCCTTGACATTGAAAGAAAAGCGGCCTGCATTGAAGCCCTTTGCTTTTGAGTCAGTGGTGGAGGCAAACAGCTCTCTGATATCATTGAAAACACCTGTATATGTGGCAGGATTTGAACGTGGTGTTCTGCCGATTGGTGACTGGTCAATGTCAATAACCTTGTCGAGGTGCTCAAGGCCTTCCATTTTTCTGAAGCGACCGGGTATTTTCTTTGAGCCGTTGAGCTCATTTGAAAGATGCTTGAAAAGCACCTCATTTATCAGCGAGGATTTTCCCGAGCCTGATACACCGGTTACACACACAAATTTACCCAAGGGAATTTCAACATCAATATTTTTCAGGTTATTCTCCCCTGCACCGTAAATTTTAAGGCTTTTTCCGTTGCCCGGGCGTCTTACTTCAGGCACGGGCACCTTCTTTTTGCCGGAAAGATACTGCCCCGTAACGGAGTCTTCACAGTTTTTAATGTCATCGGCACTGCCCTGACAGACAATGTGTCCGCCGTGAATACCCGCTCCGGGTCCCACATCAACAATATGGTCGGCTTCAAGCATTGTGTCCTCGTCATGCTCAACAACAATTAAGGTGTTGCCGATATCACGAAGATGCTTGAGGGTGTTTATAAGCTTTGCATTGTCACGCTGATGAAGTCCGATGCTCGGCTCATCAAGTATATACAGCACACCGACAAGTGAAGAGCCTATCTGCGTGGCGAGCCTTATTCTCTGGCTTTCACCGCCTGAAAGTGAGCCTGACTGACGGGCAAGTGTGAGGTAGTTAAGCCCTACACTTTCAAGGAAAGAAAGCCTTTCAACAATTTCTTTTATAATAAGATTGCCTATCATCATTTCTCTTTCCGAAAGCTTTTCAGGCAATTCTTTAACGAATTTCAGTGCATCTGTAATTGAAAGTGAGCATACCTCGTGAATATTTTTACCGCATACCGTAACGCTGAGCGCTTCCTTTGAAAGTCGTGCGCCGCCACATTCCTTGCATTCGTGAGTGGACATGAGCTGTTCAATTTCACGGCGGGAGTTTTCACTTGAGGAATCGCTGTAACGCCTTTGCAGGTTGTTGACAAGACCCTCAAACTCGGTGTAGTATATTCCGCCGCCGTAGCTTGTGGTACGCTCCATTTTCAGCTTTTCGCCCTTGGTACCGTAAAGAAGTGCATCATATGCCTCATATGAAAAATCCTCAATTGGTGTGTCAAGAGTAAAGCCGAATCTTTTTCCGAGTGCATCATAATACATACCTGCAATGCTTGAGGAATCCTTGGCACTCCAGCCTGATGCCTTGATTGCACCCTGCCTTATGCTGAGCTTTCTGTCCGGGATTATCATTGAAGGTGAAATTTCCATAAACACACCAAGGCCCGAGCATTTCTTGCAGGAACCGAAAGGACTGTTGAAGGAGAACATACGAGGGGTGATTTCACCGAAGCTGACACCGTGGTCCGGGCAGGCATAATTAAGCGAAAAGGTCAGCTCCTTCTCCCCTATTACATCCACAATAAGCAGACCCTCTGAAAGCTTAGTAGCAGTTTCTATTGAATCGGCAAGTCTCGATTTTATGCCATCCTTAATGACAAGTCTGTCAACTACAACCTCGATGTTATGCTTTTTATTCTTTTCAAGCTTTATTTTTTCAGAAAGGTCATAAATTATTGAGTCAATGCGTACTCTGACAAAGCCTGACTTTCTGATGTTCTCCAGCTCTTTTACATATTCGCCTTTTCTACCCCTGACAATGGGAGAAAGTATCTGAATTTTGCTGCCCTGCGGAAGCTCAAGCACCTTATCGACAACCTGATCCACAGTCTGCTGTTTGATTTCTCTGCCGCAGACGGTGCAATGAGGTATGCCGATTCTGGCGTAGAGCAAGCGGAAATAATCATAGATTTCCGTTATGGTACCCACAGTGGAGCGAGGATTTTTTGATGTGGTTTTCTGGTCTATTGAAATTGCGGGAGAAAGCCCCTCGATATAGTCAACATCGGGCTTTTCCATCTGACCGAGAAACTGTCTTGCATAAGAGGACAGTGACTCGACATATCGTCTCTGACCCTCAGCGTAAATAGTATCAAAGGCAAGAGAAGATTTTCCTGAGCCTGAAAGCCCCGTAAAGACAATAAGCTTATCTCTCGGTATAGTCAAATCAATATTTTTAAGGTTATGCTCTCTTGCACCTTTTATAATTAAATCTTTTTGTGACATAAAACACCTGACCTGTTACATTATACTTTTAAGCTTTTCAATTTTATCGCGAAGATAAGCCGCGTGCTCAAATTCGAGTATCTTTGCCGCCGCCTTCATTTCGTTTGTAAGCTCTCTGATTACACGGCTTCTCTCATCTCTTGAAAGGCGTCTGAACTGTTTCTCGGAGTCAAGATTTTTCTTTTTACTCTCGGATATCTCAATGATATCACGCACATCCTTGACAATTGTTTTGGGAGTTATTCCGTGCTTTTCGTTATAATCATTCTGAATTTTTCGTCTTCTGGCCGTTTCGCTTATTGCATAGTCCATTGACGGGGTTATTTTATCAGCGTACATGATAACTTCGCCGTCTGCATTTCTTGCGGCTCTGCCTATTGTCTGTACCAGGGAGGTCTCACTTCTGAGAAAGCCCTCCTTATCCGCATCAAGTATGATAACAAGGGAAACCTCAGGCAGGTCAAGGCCCTCACGCAGCAGGTTGATGCCCACCAGAACATCGAAGTTCCCCAGACGCAGATCCCGAATGATCTCCATACGCTCAATGGTGTCAATGGCATGGTGCATATAGCGCACCCGGATTCCGGTGTTCTGCAGGTATGCAGTCAGATCCTCCGCCATCTTCTTGGTCAGGGTGGTGACCAGTACCCGCTCCTTTCGGGCGGTGCGCTGGTTGATCTCGCCGATCAGGTCGTCGATCTGCCCCTCCACCGGACGCACCTCCACCTCCGGGTCCAAAAGGCCGGTGGGTCGGATGACCTGCTCCACAATCTGCCCGGAGCGGGTGCGCTCGTACTCGCCGGGGGTGGCGGACACATAGACGATTTGGTTCACCCGGTCCTCAAACTCGTCAAACTTCAAAGGCCGGTTGTCAAAGGCACAGGGCAGACGGAAGCCATATTCCACCAGACTGTTCTTTCTGGCCCGGTCGCCGTTGTACATGGCCCGCACCTGAGGCAGGGTCACGTG
>JAFQLV010000016.1 GCA_017396515.1 Clostridia bacterium
ACCTGCACAGCAGACGGAACAAAAACCGCTGTTTGCGATAACGGATGCGGTGAAGAAGAAACTGTAACAGATACAGATTCAAAAATAGGTCACTCCTTCACAAATTACATTTCAAACGGCGATGCTACCTGTACAGAAGACGGAACAAAAACCGCTGTTTGCGATAACGGTTGCGGTGAAGAAGACACTGTAACAGATACAGATTCAAAAACAGGTCACTCCTTCACAAATTATGTTTCAGATAACAATGCAACCTGCACAGCAGACGGAACAAAAACCGCTGTTTGCGCTAACGGTTGTGGCGAAGAAGACACCGTAGCAGATGTAGATTCAAAGACAGGTCACTCTTTCGGTGAATGGACTTACGATTGGGATAACCTTGTCAGAACTTCCAAGTGTCTCAACTGTGACGAGGTAAAATCAGAAGCTCTTGAAAAAGCTGAGGATACCGAAAACGAAATCGAAATCCTTGCTCCCGCAGACCCCGATACAACCTTTACAGTTGAAAACGTTGCTGACGAAGCAGACGAAAGATACGCTCTCGTAGTTGAAACCCTCGAAAGCTATGAAGGTGATGCGACTGTTGAAACAGTTTATGATATTACCCTCGAAAACAGCGAAGGCGTTTCAGTACAGCCCGACGGTACCGTTCAGGTTAAGCTTCCTGTTGCAGAAGATCACAGCAACTACAAGGTTTTCCGTATAAACGATGACGGCACATACACAGATATGAATGCTACCGTAGTTGACGGTTATGTCGTATTCGAAACTGACCACTTCAGCCTTTATGTTATCGTTGATACAAGCGAAAAGCACGAGCACGAGTATAACGGCGTTGTTACAACTCCTGCTACACATACTAAAGAAGGTGTAATGACATACACATGCTCCTGCGGCGACAGCTATACAGAAGCAATCGAAAAAGACCCCCAGCATCATTGGGAGTTAAAGTATTTTGCTCCTACATGTACAGAAGACGGTTATGATCTCGCTGTATGCGCCTGCGGTGATGAGTTCGTATATAAGACTTACGTTGCATTGAATCACAAATACGATTATAAGTTAAACTATGCAGCTACTCACCTCAAGGACGGTCTGGAAACTTATACCTGCAGCCGTTGCGGTTACTCTTATACCAACACATTACCGAGAAAGACAGAGCATTACTACAGCTACTACACAAAGACTACTGAGCCCACCTGCACAGAGCAGGGCTATACCCTTCATGAGTGCGAATGCGGCGACAGCTATAAGGACAACTACAAAGCTGCTCTCGGTCATAAGAGATCTCCTCACGGCGATTGGTGCGACCGTTGCGGCGCAACTATGGCTCCCGCTAAGCCCGACACATCAAATTGCTCCTGTAACTGCCACAAGACCGGCTTTATGGGCTTCATCTATAAGCTTCAGAGATTCTTCTGGAAGCTCTTTAAAACCAACAAGACCTGCGCTTGCGGTACAGTGCACTATTAATGTAACCTGACTCGTCAGAGTTAAAATAAAATCTACGAAAGGAGAAAAAGTTATGAAAAGCATATTAGGAGTTTTGGAGCTTTTGCTTTACCCCTTTTATATTTTCCCTGCACTTCTGGGTTATCTTTTTGCAGTTGCTCCCGGCATGGCAATATTCGGTGAAGAAAAGACCGTTGATGCTCTTATATCTCTTCTCGATCCCACAGAGGGAATTAGAGGCTTAATGTAAATTAAAGGAGACAAACAAATGAAAAAAATCATCAGCTTAATTCTCGTAGTTCTCACTCTGTTTTCAGTGATGGCTATAAGTGCCGCTGCTGCAGACAAAGTAACATTATGCTCAAATAATGCCCATGATTGGTATGTTTATAACAGAATTTCACCCACATGTAAAGATCCCGGTGCAATTAATTATAAATGCACAAAATGTGACTTGGGCTATAAGCATGAAACAATTGATAAGCTGCCTCACACCGATAAAGACCACAACGGTGTCTGCGAAGTATGTAAAGGAGACACAACATTAGGCTGTGACTGCCTTTGCCACAAGGTTAAGCCCGGCAGAGAGAGCATCTTATCACCCCTTGCTTCATTCATTCAGTTTTTCAGATCACTTTTCAAAATCAATCACTACTGTGAATGCGGTTATCACGAGATACATAAATAATAATTAAGTGTACCTGATACAAACTTTAACCGGCGGGAATTTCCTGCCGGTTATTGCTATTCTCCCGCGTACCAAAAGCCGCCTTGACACCCTTTTTATAATTTGATATGATAATGAAAAACCAAAGGAGAAGAAGATTATGAAATTTGATGTTAAAATAAAAAAGCTCAGAGACAATGCGCAGATGCCTACCTACGGCAGTGAGCTTGCCGCAGGTGCCGATATCTATGCCGCCCTTGACGAGGCGGTGACAATTGCCCCCGGTGAAACAAAATTTATACCCACGGGTCTGGCATTCCAGATACCCGTGGGCTATGCAGGTTTTATGTATGCGCGCAGCGGTATGGCATCAAAAAGAGGTCTTGCCCCCGCCAATAAAGTGGGCGTTATTGATGCGGACTACCGCGGTGAGGTAATGGTTGCACTGCACAACCACGGCACCGAGGCGCAGACTATTGAGCCCTCAGAGAGAATCTCACAGATGATAATTGCTCCCTTCGTCACTGCAAATTATATTTTCAGCGATGAGCTTGACAACACCGTCAGAGGTGAGGGCGGCTTCGGCTCAACAGGCAATAAATAAGCTTTTATTTGAGCATTCTGTGATATCTTCCCATCCAATAGGGGAGAGTGTAGGTGGTTGATCCCTCCATGCTGTTTGGTGAGTGGTGGTCTTCAAGAACATAGGTGGAGTTATTGAACTTGTGAATTGCTCTTTCGTCAGGTGCGGCTACTGTCCATTCAAGACCTGCGCCGCTGAGCACAATGCCTATAACCTTGATGATTTCGTTATCGCTTGATGAGAACCAGGGAGTACCCTTACTCGGGTTATAGCTGAGCACTCTTGTGCCGTCGATACCGCAGTCCTCTTCAAGGTCAAGCTCTCTTACATCGTCGCGGTTTTTGTTTGTGGCTGAATACTTTCTCATATCCATAGGATGTCTTGAAAGTGACCATGCAGCTGTTTCAACAAGGCTGTTGCCGTAATAGTCGGTTTTTTCCTCATTGGGATACGCAAGCTGATAAATGTAATACCACAAGGGGTTTTCACTCATGCTCATGGAGTAGCGCCACCATTGGTTAATTGCTTCTCTGTAATAGGTGAGAAGTGTTTCGTCGTCTTCCATCTGGAAAAGCAGATAGAAAGCAAGCATTGCCATTTCCTCATCGGAATAGTTGATTATCATTCTGTAGATAACCTTGATTATTTCAGTTTCCATAAAGGGTCTGAGAATAAAGGGAATGATGGGTGATGCACTTGCGGCATACTCTAAAATTGCCATCTTATAGCGGTCCCAATACTGAGTCATAACCTGGGCATATTCATAAGCCGGGTCGAGAGCAGCCATGCGGTATTCGTCTTCCCATTTCTTGTCGCCTGTCATATATGCGGCTAACTTGAACGCGCTGAGAACAACTGCCGATTGCAGTGCACCGCCGCCCACATTCTGACCGTTGTGAAGGTAAGCACGGTTATATTTGCCCCATGTTGTGGGCTGACCTGTGGCCTCTGTGAGACAGTAGCTGTTGTCAACCAAGTGCTGTGCGAATTTTTCAACTGTGGTTGTGATAAGCTCCTTCATTTCAGGGTCCTCTGCACCTAAAATATCATAAGCAATCTTATAGATAAACAGGTGGCCGATAACCTCATCAGAGCTTGTGTCACCCTTATAGACAACATCTGTCAGGTCATAGCCTGAGCCGATAAGGTCATCCCAGAGCCTCTGCGGAATTTCTACGCTGGCATCCGTTACGGTGCCTCTGTAGTTTTCGCCGTGAAGAAGATATTCGTTATCGTCAGGTGATTTGGTTGAAACTGCGGTTGCAGTGCCGTCACCGCCGTGTACCCAGTGAACATTGCCGTCAACAGGATTGTTTTCCTGCTTGAGTGAATAGGTTCTTGCAATGAATCCGTCAAGAAGGCGGGTTCTTTTTTCATATTCGGCATCTGTCACAAGTGACGGGTCAGACCAAGATGAGGGATTATAGAGGCTGAGATTATCCTCGTCCATAATATATGAGCGAATACCGAAGCACATATATTTTGTGTTCATCTTTCTGAAAGCATCTGCCGGGCTGATGCCGGGGATATTCTGTGAATAGTCACCGCCAAGGGTGAGAGCTTCACTTGTGTAATACTTGCCTATATCAAGGTCTGTGACATTGCCGTTACGCTGTGCTCTGACATAGGCCTCGGTTGTGCCTGAGCGCATTGAAACATACGAGAGGAAAAGCACTGCCTCTGCTGAAAGGTAAGCGGTCTTTCTTGCCGCCTCAATTTCTTCGGCTGTGGCTGTTGGGTCGTCACGAAGCACTGCATAGCGCATTAATTCGCCTGCGCCGTACATGGCCGTCCATAAGCCGTCATTGTCTGATTCGTTAGGTACCCAACGCTCGCCGTTGAAATATGAGTTTGATACCATGCCGCGGCGGGCAACATATTTCTGTGAATTTTCGCTCATAATTGCAGCCTTATCTGTGCCGTCGATTTCTTTCAGCTCAATGTGAGTGTAACCGTCCTTCATAGCTGTCCAGATACCCTTTTCGCCGTCGGGGAATATGGCAAGGACATTTTCACTGTCGTTTGTATAGAAATATCTGTCGCCCATAAAACGCTGCTTTTTGTCTCGCTCATTTGAAGCATTTTCGTCAGTGCGAAGCACACCGTAGGCTGTGATTTCCCATTTGGCACCGTCGGCAGTTACTGCTGTTTTTGCGTTTTCATATTTGCTTTCATCCTTCACCCGGGCAGGCACCTCGGCAGAGTCCTTGCTGTAGCGTGTGACAAGCTTCTGGAGTGCATTGCCTTCCTCCTCGGCACCGAGAGCGTAATCGTGCTTTGCCTTGTTTTCCTTTTCAAGCTTGGTTGAGGCCTCAGTTACCTTGAGCTCTGCCTTTGAAAAGCTGCCGTCGGAAAGTGTGGCTGTTACGGTTGCAGTGCCCTGACTGAGAGCTGTGACTCTGCCCCACTTGTCAACACTTGCCACCTCGGCAGGCTCTGCTTTCCATGAAAGGACTCTGTTTGTGACACTGCCGTCAAAAACAGCTTCAACGCTTCGGCTGTCGCCTACATTCATTTCCCAGTTTTCCGGCACAACAAGCCTGACGGCTATGACATCGTCACGCCAGAAGGTTGCCCCGGCAGGCATGCACAGGGAAAAGGCCATAATCAGGCTGAGTGTGAGTGCAATAATTTTCTTCATTATAAAACCTCCCTGACAGGAAAATCCTGCCTTTGTCTTTAATTAATATGTTATCATTTTAAACGGCATCTTTCAATAACTAATTGTTAATAATAATATATTTTAAGAAATCAAATCCTGAATTTTGTTGAAAATACACAACAAAAATCGCGAAATTAACATTGATTTAATAAAATTTACAAGTTATTAGACAAAAACAGCAAATTAGTTAACAAAAAAAGAGTAAAAAATGATATAATACAGTAAATGTAGTTTGGAGTATTGCACTTTGAATTGCGAAAGTTCATATTTAAGGAGAATCAATTATGTTAAACGCACCCGAAAACAGAAACTGTTTTGAGTACCTCAGAGACAGCACTGCAATTTATGACGATTTCTATATGATGCAGCACTTTGATGAAAAGTATATGCGTTCTGAAATGCTCAGAGATATTGACTGCCTTGCAGCTTATTTCCAGAAAGAGCTTGGCCTTAAAAGAGGCGATGTTTACACAATCTTTATGCCCACCACTGTTCAGAGCATTGTAACCTTCTATGCTCTTAATAAAATCGGTGTAATCACAAGCTTTGTTCATCCTCTTATGGCTACAGAGTTCCTCAAGGAGCAGCTTGAGCTCGTTCACTCAAAGGGTGTTATGGTTCTTGACCTTCTTGCAAAAGACCATATAGGCACAATCAACGACAGCGGCCTTCCCTGCATTGTCTGCAACAGCTCAGACTATTCAGCAGGCATCAAGGGCTTCGGCTGTAAAGTGGGTGAGGGTCTTATCAAGAAGATTTTCCCGAAGTACAACAGAGCTACATATTATAAGGATGCAATTAAGATGCACCGCAACGCTGAGCCTGTTATCAACAATGCAGACGATGTCTGTGCATACCTTAACGGCGGCGGCACAACAGGCAAGAGCAAAACTATCAAGCTGACAAACAGAGCTATCAATGAGCTTACATGGCGTGTTTCCGATATCGACGAAATCCACGATCCCGGTAACGAGTGCGAGGTTATCGTTCTTCCTATGTTCCACTGCTTCGGTCTTTGCATCGGTATTCATATGGCAATGTGCAACAGCGCAAGAATTATCCCTATGATGCAGTTTGATGCAAAAATCTTCACAAAGCTTATGCGTAAGAATCAGGTTGTCGGCTTCGGCGGTATTCCTCTTATGTTTGAAAAGCTTATGAAGGACAAGCACTTTGACGGTCCTCACCTTAAGAATATCAGACTTATGTTCTGCGGCGGTGATGACATTTCAGAGGCATTTATTGAAAAGTACAACTCATATTTTGAAAAGTGGGGTGCAACAGGCCGTTTGCGTCAGGGCTACGGTCTGACAGAAATCGGTTCAGTTTGCTGCACCAACACCAACACAGACTTCAGACGCGGTTCAATAGGTAAGGCTATCCGCGGTGTTGAGGTTGAAATCTGGGACGACGACCACAAGAGACTTCCCAACGGCGAAATCGGTGAGTTTGCAATTTCAGGTCCCACAATCATGCAGGGCTATTATATGGAAGGTGAGGCAGAGGACTACGGTCTTTACACTGATGAAAACGGCAAGAAGTGGGTTCTTTCAGGTGACCTGGGTTATATGGATGATGACGGATACTTCTATTTCTCAGGCAGAAAGAAGAGACTCATCATTATCTCAGGCTACAACGTATATCCCACAGATATGGAAAGAGTTGTAGGTGACCTTCCCTTTATCAGAGAGTGCTGTGCAGTTCAGGGCTGGGAAAACGAGAGAAGCATTGTAAGACTTTACGCTACACTTAAGGAAAAGGGCGATGAAGAGGCTTACAAGCAGACAATCCGTGAAACCCTCGAAGGTGCATTCTCCAAGTTCTATGTACCCAGAGATATCATCTTTATGGATTCTCTTCCCGAAACTCCCCTTATGAAGGTTGACTTTATGAAGCTCACAGCTGCAGACCCTGAAAAGGCAAGAGCAGAGAGGAAAATTAAAGATTGATTTAATAATATTTAAAGTACTATTAACTCCATTTGTTATTTACAAGTGGAGTTTAGTGTGATATAATAGGACTGTTAGCCGATATTTTATCGGTAAGGAATAAACAAATAAGCCGTTCACGGTGACGGTGAAAAAGGAGATTCTGACTTATGGTTAGCATCAATGATATGATGTGTAAGGGCTGCGGTTACTGCATAAAGTTCTGCCCCAAGCATATTCTCGAAATGGGTAAGGAAAGATCTGAGAAGGGTCATTTCTATCCTGTAATGACAAATAAAGACGCTTGCATAAGCTGTGCAATATGCGCACTTATGTGCCCTGAGGGAGCAATTGAAGTTTCCTCAGATAAAGCCTGAGGAAGGAGGAGCAACAAATGGAAAAAAGATTTATGAAGGGCTGTGAAGCTATTGCAGAGGCTGCCGTACGCGGTGGCGGCCGTTTCTTCGCAGGCTATCCCATCACTCCCCAGAATGAAATTCCCGAATATCTTTCATGGAGACTTCCCGAGGTTGGCGGTGCGTTCGTTCAGGGTGAAAGCGAGGTTGCATCAATCAATATGGTTTACGGTGCAGCTGCAACAGGCAAGAGAGCACTTACAAGCTCCTCAGGCCCGGGCATCAGCCTTAAGGCAGAGGGTATCTCATACCTTGCTTCCGCACAGCTCCCCGCTGTTATCGTAAACATTTCAAGAGGCGGCCCCGGTCTTGGTTCAATTCAGCCTGCTCAGTCAGACTATCTTCAGGCAACTAAGGCTCTCGGTCACGGCGGCTTCAGAGCTATGGTTTTCGCTCCCGCAACACTTCAGGAAGCAGTTGACCTTACATACAATGCATGGGACTATGCAGAGAGATACAGAAATCCCGTTATGATTCTTATGGACGGCTGCCTCGGTGCCATTATGGAAGAGGTTGAACTCCCCGAAATGAAAGAGCCCACCTTTGAAAACACAGAGGAATGGTGCCTTGCAAGAGTCGGCGGCAGAACAGATTCACATATGATCACTCCCATTCTTCCCGAGCCTGCACTTGAGCTTCTCAATAAGGGCAAGGCTATGCAGTATAAAATGTGGGAAATGCTTGACACCAAGGTAGAGGAATTTATGCTTGAGGACGCAGAGCATGTGGTTGTAGCCTATGGTATTGCCGCACGAGTTGCAAAGGAAGCAATTCTTCGTCTGCGTGAAGAAGGCTATAAGGTTGGTATGGTTCGTCCCATCACACTTTATCCCTTCCCCAAGGCAAGCCTCGACAATCTTGATTACAGCCTTGTCAAGGGTGTTATCGATATTGAAATGACAATTCCCGCACAGATGCGCGAGGATATAGAGCTTCAGGTCAAGGGTCGTTGCCCCGTACACGAATACGGCAGAAGCGGCGGTATGCTCCTTGATGATGAAGGTGTATATGATGCAATTGCAGAAATAGTAAAGGGAGGAGAATAATCATGGCAGAGTATAAAAGACCAAGCTCACTTATGCCCATGGCAACAGGTTATTGCCCCGGCTGTATGCACGCTCTTGCAACAAGACTTGTAGCTGATGTTATCGATGAGCTTCAGCAGGCAGACAACGCTATCAATGTTGTTTCGGTAGGTTGCAGTGCACTTAACCTTTACTCCTGGAAGGGCGACGTTATCGGCTCGGCTCACGGCAGAGCTCCCGCAGTTGCAACAGGCATCAAGCGCTGTCTTCCCGACAGACTTGTTTTCACCTATCAGGGTGACGGTGACCTTGCTGCTATCGGTCTTGCTGAAATTATGTCAGCAGCCAACAGAGGTGAAAACTTCACCGTTATTTTCGCAAATAACCAGACCTACGGTATGACAGGCGGTCAGATGGCTCCCACCACACTTATAGGTCAGAAAACAACCACAACACGCTTCGGCAGAGATGCCCAGACCACAGGCTATCCTCTTAAGATGTGTGAGCTTATTTCCGTACTGGAGGCTCCCGTGTTTGTTGCAAGATATGCTCTTAACTCAGTTAAGGGCGTTCAGGATGCTAAGAAAGGTATCAAGAAGGCTTTCGAGATGCAGATGGCAGGTAAGGGCTTTACCTTTATCGAGCTTCTTACAAACTGTCCCACAAACTGGGGTATGAATCCTCTTGATACACTTGAATATATGAACACAAATACAATACCTTACTTCAAGCCCGGTATTTATAAGGATAAGGAGGCTGAAGCATAATGAAAAATTCATTTGTTTTCTCAGGTTCAGGCGGTCAGGGCATTATGAGCGCAGGCATTATGCTTGCTCACACTGCAATTGATATGTCAAAGCACAGCACATATCTTCCCGAGTACGGCCCCGAACAGCGTGGCGGCAGTGCAAAATGCACGGTTATCATCAGCGATGATCAGATCGTTTCACCTCTGACAAAGAAGTGTGACACTCTCATTTGTATGAATGAGCAGGCTTACAGAAAGTTTTCAAAGGATGTTAAAGAGGGTGGCCTTCTCGTTCTCAACGCAAGCCGTATCGTAAACGAAGAGGTAAGAGACGATGTTAAGGTGCTTAGCGTGCCCGTTGACGATATCGCTCTCGAGCTCGGTAATGTTAAGGTTGCAAATATTGTTCTTCTCGGTGCACTTATCGGTGCAACAGGCATTGTGAGCAAAGAGGTGCTTGCAGCAAGCCTTGAAGAGAAGTTCAAGACAAAGAAGCCTGAAATCCTTGCTCTTAATATGAAGGCTCTTGAAAGAGGTATTGAGCTCGGAAAAACACTTGCCTGATTGAAAGGTAAAAACATTTTAACCCCTCAGTCACAAGCATATAAAAATGCTCGTGACAGCTCCCCTTTCAGGGGAGCCGAGAATAAGGTAAAAACATTTTATTATAAAGGAGATTATCACTATGTCAAAGTATTCATTCGACACAAAATTCAGCGTGCTTATGAAGGACCCTCAGGTTATGGAAATCGTTGAGGATCTTTGCCCTGAAATCGTTAACCACCCCATGAAGAGCCTTGCTCTTTCACTTGGCTTCACACCTAACATGGGTATGGCAGTTCTTTCAAAGATGTACTCAAAGGAAAAGATTGAGGAATTCAGAGTAAGACTGGAAGCTATTGAATAATTCGGAGTTCGGAATGCGAAATTCGGAATTGCGGGGGAGCTTCATATAGCGGATAATTACCTTCCCGCCGAATAAATCGCATCAAACTTAATTTAAAAAACATATCCACCTGAACCAAATAGGAACAGGTGGATATTTTCATATAAAACTTTTATGAGAAATTCATTCTGCGGGCAGAGACTTGTTATTTCATCAAATTCCCCCGCAATTCCGCATTCTGCATTCCGAATTCCGAATTCGTAGAAGCAAACTCCTTGGGGGTGATATTGTACTCTGCCGTAAAGGCACGGTAAAAGCCTGCATAATCGTTGAAGCCGC
This sequence comes from Clostridia bacterium, assembly GCA_017396515.1. Taxonomy (GTDB): domain Bacteria; phylum Bacillota; class Clostridia; order Oscillospirales; family Acutalibacteraceae; genus UBA6857. The sequence continues at coordinate 10,707 of JAFQLV010000016.1, forward strand.
AATGAATAGCTGCTGTTGTGGGCTTAATTCCGCTTGAGAGCATCTGCTTGGCATTTATGAGTCTTTTTAAAGTGATATATCTGTTAACGGAGGTGCCCACGACATCGGAAAACGCGTGAGAAAGATAGTATTTGCTGACAAAAAATTCGTCGGCTATGGTTGCAAGTGAGATTTTTTCGCAGTAGTGGCTGTTGATATATTCCAGCACATCGCTTATAAGAGGAGAGATGTTTTTTGAACTGTCATCTCTTTTATCTGTGCTGAGAGTAAGGCGGTTAAGCTCAACCAGAAAACGCACAAGAGTTGCCTGTGCCGCCAGATCTGAGCCGTAATCGCTGTAACGGCTTTCGTCAATGAGTTCACCCAGCTTTTGCGAAATATATTTCTGCTGAGCGGGTGACAGCCTTAATAAATTGGTATGGTTCGGATTTGTGTTATCGAAACAGCGGGTAAGGCTGGTATTATTTGACTGAAGGCGGGAAAGATAATTTTTACTTATCCACAGCACAATCCTTTCATAGGTGCTCTGGTCAGGGCCGATTCTCGGCTGATGAAGCTCAAGGGGGTTAATAAGAAGCAGGTCGCCCTCTTTGAGAAGATAGCTCTTTCCTTCAACGGAATATTCCACATTTCCGCCTATGAAAAAATAGACCTCATAGAAGTCATGCTGATGCACCGGAACACCCTCAAACTTAGCATCACGGTAATGGAAAATCTCAAAAGTGGTGCTTGACATACTTTGTCTCGGGTCGAAAACCTGCATAAAATCACCCCATATATATCATATAGCAATATTAACAATGAGTCAAGCAATTTTTGCAATTTTCATTGTAAATATAATAAAGTATAATAAGATAGAAATATTGTGGAGAAAAATGTTTTTTCTCTTATAAAAGACGAAAGGACTTTTATTATGACAGAGTTTATGACAAAAGACTTTCTTCTTGACACTGATGTGGCAAAGGAGCTTTATCACGGCTTTGCCGAAAAGCTGCCCATAATTGACTATCACTGTCATGTCAGCCCCAAGGAGATTTATGAAGACCTGAGAGCTGAAAATATTACACAGCTCTGGCTTTACGGTGACCATTATAAGTGGCGTCTGATGAGAAGCAACGGCGTGAGTGAGGATTATATCACAGGTAAAAACACAAGTGACAAGGATAAATTCCTGAAATTTGCCGAGCTACTGCCTAAGGCAATAGGCAACCCTATGTATCATTGGTGTCACTTTGAGCTTAAAAGATACTTCGGCTATGAGGGCGTTTTAAACAGGGACACTGCCGAGGAGGTATGGAACATCACCTGTGAAAAGCTCAAGGAAGAAGATATGAGCGTAAGAGGTATCATAAAAAAGAGCAATGTTGCCTTTATCGGCACCACCGACGACCCTGCAGATTCTTTGGAGTACCACAAAAAATTAGCTGAAGACGAGAACTTCACTACTGTTGTTGCACCTTCCTTCAGACCCGACAAAGCATTCAGCCTTAATGCGGACTTCTATGCGGAATATATAAAAACTCTCAGTGATGCCTCAGGTGTTACAATTGACGGCATCGATTCACTCAAAGAGGCACTTTACAGACGAATGAAGCATTTTGATGCTAACGGCTGCAAGGCAAGTGACCACGGCATTAACTATCCCGTGTATGAAAAGCTGTCAAAGGCTGAAATGAACAGGGCTATTCAAAGAGCAATCGGCGGTGAGAAAGTCAGCGAAAAAGAGCTTCAGGCAGTGCAGACGGAAATGATTCTTTTCTGTGCCGAAAGATACAGCGAGCTGGGCTGGGTAATGCAGATACATTACAACTGCATGAGAAACCCCAACTCTGCTATGTTTAAAAAACTGGGCCCTGACACAGGCTTTGACTGCATAGGCCCTTACAACGGCTCAGTGGCTCTTTCAAGGCTTCTTGATGAGATGTATTCAGGCGGAAAAATGCCGAAGCTTATTCTCTATTCGCTTGACGCAGGGGATAATGCCTTTATTGACACACTTATGGGTGCATTTCAGCGTGAGGGCTACCCCGGCACAGTGCAGCACGGCAGTGCGTGGTGGTTTAATGACACCAAAAACGGTATGCGTGAGCAGATGACAAGCCTTGCTTCATTGGGGCTTCTCGGCAACTTTGTGGGCATGCTTACGGATTCGAGAAGCTTCCTCAGCTACACAAGACACGAATATTTTCGCCGCATACTCTGCCAGCTGATAGGTCAGTGGGTTGAAAGCGGAGAGTATCCCTATGATATCAAGGCTCTCTCGGAAATTGTGGAAAACATATCTTTCTATAACGCAAAAAGATTTTTCAATTTGGAGGTATAAAATATGAAAATGTCTTTCAGATGGTACGGTCAGGATGACCCCGTATCCCTTCGCTACATCAGTCAGATTCCCAATATGCACTCTGTGGTTTCGGCAGTGTACGATGTAAAGCCCGGTCAGGTATGGCCTGAGGAAAGCATTAAGAGAGTCAAGGACGAATGTGAAAAGCACGGACTGGTTTTCGATGTTGTTGAGTCAATTCCCGTGCCTGAGGATATCAAGCTCGGCACCGAAAAGGCTGAAGAGCTCATTGAAGTTTACTGCGAAAATATCCGCCGCTGTGCAAAATACGGCGTTAAGTGTGTAACATATAACTTTATGCCCGTTTTTGACTGGACAAGAACTCAGCTTGATAAGGAAGCCGAAGACGGCTCAACAAGCCTTGTAATGTATTGGGAGCAGATGCAGGGTCTTGACCCTCTCACAGATGATATCGACCTTCCCGGTTGGGATGCGAGCTACACCAAAGACGAAATCAAGGAGCTTTTCAGAAAGTATGCCGAGGTTGGTGAAGAAGGTCTCTGGGCTAACCTTGAGAGGTTCCTCAAGAAGGTTATACCCGTTGCTGAGGAATGCGGTGTGAGAATGGCTATTCATCCCGACGATCCCCCATATCCCATTTTCGGTCTTCCCAGAATTATCACTAACGAAGAAAATCTTGACCGTTTCCTTAAGATTGTTGATTCACCTGCCAACTCACTCTGCCTTTGCACAGGCAGCTTAGGCTGCGCAGCCTTCAACGATATTCCCAAAATGGTCAGAAAATACAGTGCTATGGACAGAATTGCTTTTATGCACATCCGTAACGTGCTCAACATGGAAGACGGCTCCTTTGAAGAAAGCGGTCACCTTTCAAAATGCGGCAGCATTGATATGTATGAGGTTGTAAAGGCTCTGACAGATACAGGCTTCGACGGTTATGTACGCCCTGACCACGGCAGAATGATCTGGGGTGAAACCGGCCGTCCGGGTTACGGACTTTATGACAGAGCTCTCGGAGCTGCATATATAAACGGTCTGTTTGAGGCTTGTGAAAAAGCAGGCAGATAAGGAGGATGACAAAATGAATAAAAATGTTTTCGGTACTGACCTTACAGGTAAGGTGGCAGTAGTAACAGGTGCAGGCGGTGTGCTTTGCTCAAGCTTTGCAAAAACACTTGCAACAGCAGGTGCTAAGGTTGCCCTGCTTGACATCAACGAAGAAGCTGCAAAGGCTTTTGCCGATGAAATAATATCAGAGGGCGGCACAGCCAAGGCTTATAAGTGTAATGTGCTCGACAAAGAAAGCTGCAACGCTGTGGCTGAAGCAGTTAAGGCTGACCTTGGTCTTTGCGATATTCTTCTCAACGGTGCAGGCGGTAACAACCCCAGAGCAACCACCGATAAGGAGTATTATTTCAGCGGTGACATTGACGAGGATTGCAAGAACTTCTTCAATCTGGATTCAGACGGTGTTTCTTTTGTGTTTAACCTTAACATTTTAGGCACACTTATTCCCACTCAGGCTTTTGCAAAGCAGATGCTGGGCAGAGAGGGCTGTAATATCATCAACATTTCATCAATGAATGCATTTACTCCTCTGACAAAAATTCCTGCCTATTCGGGTGCTAAGGCTGCAGTTTCAAACTTTACAAAGTGGCTTGCAGTTCACTTCTCAAAAGAGGGAATCAGAGTAAATGCAATTGCTCCCGGCTTTTTCTCAACAAAGCAGAATGCCGCACTTCTCTGGAATCCTGACGGTTCACCCACACCCAGAACCGATAAAATTCTTGCCGCAACTCCCATGGGTCGCTTCGGTGAGGCTCACGAGCTTGACGGTGCACTTCTTTTCCTTATCAATAACGCTGCTGCAGGTTTTATTACAGGTGTTGTGCTTCCCGTTGACGGCGGCTTCTCATCATACAGCGGTGTATAAGAAATAACAACGCGTTTTTGATTCTTTTTCCGCGGCAGGAAAAAGAATGCCCCGCGGCGAGCGAGGAAAATATTTAATAATATAACATCGAATATTATATTTGGAGATGAAATAAAATGGATATGTTCAAGAAAATTTACGAATTAGGCATCATTCCCGTTGTGGCTATTGACGATGCAGATAAGGCAGTGCCTCTTGCAAAGGCTCTGAGCGAAGGCGGACTTCCTGCAGCTGAAATCACCTTCAGAACAGCAGCAGCCGAGGAATCAATCAGAAGAATCACTGCAGAGTGCCCCGATGTACTCGTAGGCGCAGGCACGGTTCTCACCAAAGAGCAGGCAGACAGAGCAGTTGCCGCAGGTGCAAAGTTTATTGTTACTCCCGGCTTTAACCCCGAAATGGTGGCTTACATCAAGTCTCTCGGCATTCCTATGATGCCCGGTGCAGCTACTCCCGGTGAAATGGAGCAGGCTATGAGCATGGGACTTAACAATATCAAGTTTTTCCCTGCCGAAGCTAACGGCGGTGTCAATAAGCTCAAGGCTCTTGCAGGCCCCTATCAGGCAGCAAAATGGATGCCCACAGGCGGTGTAAATGCAAAAAATCTCAACGATTACCTTTCATTTGACCGCATTATTGCCTGCGGCGGTACTTGGCTTGCAACAGGTGCAGACATAGCCGAGGGCAACTGGGAGGGCATTACCGGCAAGTGTAAGGAAGCTGTTAAAACAATGCTCGGCTTCAGACTCGGCGGTGTTGTTATATATGACGAGAGTGCAAAGGCTGAGGCTAAGACACTCTGCAGCCTTTTCGGCTTTAAGTATGAAGAAAAAGACGACTGTGTATCAGCAGGCGACATCAGCTTTATGAAGGATGAAAGCGGTGCAAAGGGCTGCATTATTATCAACACTCTTTGCGGCAACAGAGCTATGGCTTATCTTAAGAGAATGGGTGCAGAAATTGACCCCGATATCTGGTATGACAAAAAGGGCAATGTCACCTGCTTCGGACTTAAGAACACTGTTGCAGGCTTTGATATCTGCATTGAAACAAAGTAAATTATTTTTGTGAGGTATATAAAAATGGCAAAAAGAATTGTAACATTCGGTGAAATTATGCTTCGCCTTGCTCCTGAAGGCTATCTTCGCTTCTTCCAGAACGATAGGTTGCAGGCTACCTTCGGCGGCGGTGAAGCAAATGTGGCAGTGTCACTTGCAAATTACGGCATGGACGCTTCATTTGTAACAAAGCTCCCTGCACATGCTATCGGTCAGGGTGCTGTGAACTCACTTCGTGCTCTCGGTGTTGATACAAGAGATATCGTAAGAGGCGGCGACAGAGTGGGTATCTATTACCTTGAAAAGGGCGCGTCCCAGAGAGGCTCGGTCTGCATATATGACAGAGCATATTCAGCTATTCAGCTTGCTTCAAGAGACGACTTTGACTGGGATAAGATTTTTGAGGGTGCTGACTGGTTCCATTTCACGGGCATCACACCGGCACTCGGTGAAAATCTTGTTGAAATCTGCCTTGATGCCTGCAAGGCTGCAAAAGCAAAGGGCGTGAAAATTTCCTGCGACCTTAACTACAGAGGCAAGCTCTGGTCAAGACAGCAGGCAAGAGAAGCCATGACAAAGCTTTGTGAGTATGTTGATGTTTGCATTTCAAACGAAGAGGATGCAAAGGACGTATTCGGCATTGAGGCTGAAAACACAGATATTTACGGCGGTAAGCTTGACAAGGAAGGCTATAAGAGTGTTGCAAAGCAGCTTATGGATACCTTTGGCTTTGAGAAGGTTGCTATCACGCTTCGCTCCTCAATTTCCGCTTCAGACAATGATTGGGCAGGTATGCTCTATGACGGTGAAAACTATTGCTTCTCAAAGGAATATCACCTTCATATCGTTGACCGTGTAGGCGGCGGCGACAGCTTCGGCGGCGGACTTATCTATTCACTCTTAAGCGGCAAGGATTCTCAGAGTGCTATTGAGTTTGCTGTTGCAGCTTCAGCTCTCAAGCATTCAATTGAGGGTGACTATAACCGTGTAACCGTTGCTGAGGTTGAAAAGCTTGCAGGCGGCGATGCCAGCGGCAGAGTACAGAGATAAATGAAAAACAGTGGGGGAGTGCAATGTAGGAACAGCACTCCTCACGCTGAAAGAATAAAAGGAGAGTAAAACAAATGAGCAAGACTAACACTATAAGACCCTTTGGCTGGCAGGATAAGCTCGGTTATGCCATGGGCGATATGGGCTGTGGTTTTTCGTTTCAGCTTGTAAGCACATTTATGCTGCTTTTTTATCAGCAGTATATAGGTGTTGACCCTGCACACTATGCTATTATCATTATTATCGCAAAGCTTTTTGATGCCGTTAATGATGTTGTTATCGGCAATCTTGTTGACACAAAGAGAATAGGCAAAAAGAGTAAATATATGCCTTGGATAATTCTTGGCGGCTTAACACTTGTACTGTTTAATATTCTGCTTTTTGTCCCCGTTAAGAACTTCCCTGAAATAGGAAAAGACCTGTGGTGTCTTGTTACCTACTGCTTGTGGTCTATTGCTTACACAATGGTAAATGTACCCTACGGTTCACTTCACAGCGTTATTACTGATAAGCCCAATGAAAGAACATCTCTTTCTACTTTCCGCAGTATCGGTGCAGCACTTCCTGCTATCGTAATTATGATAGTGCTTCCCCGTATTGTTTATGATAAAGTAGAAAATCCGGTAACAGGTGTAGTTGATGAAATCCTCAAAGGTGAAACTCTTTTGCCTGTGGCACTTGTAATGTCAGTCTTTTCATTTGCCACTCTCTGGGGAACAACAAAGCTTGTAAAAGAAAGAGTGCAGCGTGATACTTCAGGTGAAAATGTTACAGGTATGAAGGCGTTCTTCTCAGCCTTCCGTTCATTCTTCACAAACAGAGCCATGGTAGGTGCAACAATTGCTACGGTTGCCAGTGTTGCTCTTTTCAATTCCACAATGGCTTTGAACAATATGGTATTCCAGTATTTCTTCAAGGATACGGGCAAAGTAGGCATAGCAATGATAGGCTCCTATGCACCTATGATTATTTTTATGGCTATTGTTGGTAAGGTCACTGCAAAGTTCGGTAAAAAGAATGTTATTGTTACCACAATGTTTGTGGGTGCTGTTGCAGGCATTATTTCACTGTTTGTGCCAATGACACCTGATATGACGGGTATGATTATATACATACTTTGCCTTATGGGTCTTAATCTCGGTAATGCTGCCTTCCAGATTTCGGTCTGGGCTATTGTTGCTGACTGCATCGAGGTCAGTTACCGCAAGACAGGCAAGAGTGAAGAAGGCTCCCTTTATGCTCTTTACTCCTTCTTCCGTAAGCTGGCTCAGGGCATCGGTCAGGCAGTAGTTTCATGGGGACTTGTTGCTATCGGCTTTGTTAAAGGTGAAAACGCAGTTCAGGCTGCCGATTTCGGAGACAAGGTCAAGGACCTTTACTTCGTTGTGCTTGCAGTAGGCTCACTTATTGCATTCCTTGCCATGAAGTTTATCTACAACATCTCTAAGGAAGACGAAAAAGCATTCGCAGAAAAAATCGAAGAAATTGCATAAAAACATATGAGGGATGCAGGTGATTTTGCCTGCATCTTTTTTGTATGCGAAAACCCCGCCATAGTGGCGGGGTTCAAAAAAGGCTATTGCCTATGAGTATAACAGAAAAACTCCTTATGTGTTATAGTAAAAGCGTGACCTGCCAGTTACGCAAAAATAACACATAAGGAGGACATTAGAATGTCAGAACAAAATAATGCCACACATAGTTTAGCACATACAAAATGGAATTGCAAATATCATATA
>JAFQLV010000017.1 GCA_017396515.1 Clostridia bacterium
ATCTTGATCTGCTCAATGAGGATAACCCAAACGGGCTTTCTGCCGGGCTGTGTGCCGAAGATGTAGGGAAGCTCAAGCACTGCAACATCAAAGTTTTCATCTGCAAATGAGAAAGCAACCTCCTCCTGGTCGATACGGCTTCTTATGTAAGGATGCTTTTCTGTCAGCTTCATTTCGGGATACTGCTTTGCAGCGTATGAGAAATATGAGCCGAGAATAACAGCATTCTTCATGCCGATTTCCTTACAAAGGGGAAGGATTCTCTTAAGAGGAGCGATGTTATACTTATAGTATGCATCGTAAACGGGTGCAGGGAACTCAACTCTTTCGTCAATACCTGCTGCGAAAACAAAGCAATCGTAACCTTCCATCATTGCCTTGATTTCATCGTCTGACTTCTCATAGATGTTGCAGAATTCAAGCTCCATTGCCTCAGGAATGGGTGCTCCTTCGGGAAGAGGAGGAAGAGCAACACTCTTAACCTGATGACCTCTTTCAATGAAGATTCTTGCTGCTTCACAGCCGAGAAGACCTGTGCCGCCAATCATAAAAACTTTCATAATTTCAAAGCCTTTCTTTTTTTATTTTTACTTTTCTATTTTACATTATTCGCCCAAGATACTCAATATCGCTTTGTGAATATTTTGTTAATAATTCCTCATAAGCTATATATAATCAGACACATTCCGGCAACAGTGGCTTTACAAATACTTTTCGTTCTTTTGTGGTACCCTGCCGAAAATAGATTTTAATTATTGAAAAAAGCCATAAGATATGCTACAATAAATAAAGTAATAATAGTGAGGTGATTACTTATGTTGTTATATCATGGCAGCACCGTTATTGTCGAAACTCCGGAAATAAGAAAAAGCGTCTCCTGTCTTGATTTCGGTGTAGGTTTTTACACAACCACTTCTTATGAACAAGCTGTACGTTGGGCAAAAATCAAAATGCGCAGAAGCGGTACTGACAGATGCTTCGTTTCTGTTTATGAGTTTAATTACGAGCAGGCTGAGAAGGAAACTGTAATTGAACGCTTTGCAAGTGCAGATATAAACTGGCTCAACTTTGTGGTAAACAACAGAAAAGGTATTCCTCATATGGGTAAAACAGATATGCATATAGGTCCCGTTGCAGATGACAGTGTGTATGCATCCATCAGGCTTTTTGAAACCGGTATACTTGATGCACAGGAAACCGTCAAAAGGCTTAAAACTGAACTTCTGAATGATCAATGGGCTTTTCACACAGAAAAAATTCTTGATTATTGCAAATTTGTCAGTGCCAAAGAAATAACCGAGGAGGCATAATTATGGAAAAAGAAATGTTTGCTGCCATATTGCCTGCTATTTGCTCGGATTTAATTGCAAAAATATGCGCAACATACAACATAAGTGAAACTCAGGCTATTGAAAAGCTTTATAACTCAAAACTGTATTTTTATCTTGAAAAAGAAGAAACAAAAGTCTGGCATTACAGTACAGATATGCTGCTGAAGCTTTTTGAGCAGGAAGAAGAAAACGATCACATTGAATTTCCCGACACTTAAGGAGGGCGCATTATGACTAAGGAAACAAAATTTATCATATTTTGCATTGAAAGCTATAAAGTGTATAAATCTCTAACCGGAAAACAAACCTTTAATTTATTTAATGATTATGGTGTAATAAATTATCTTACTGAGTTTTATGATATACTACACTCCACAGGACACCAATATATTGTAAGAGATATAGATGAATATCTGAAAGCACGGGGTGCTGTTATACCCTGCTGAAATTGACTCTAAAGGAATGATAAAATATGGTTAAACCTTTTTCAAAACTGCAATGGGTACAAACACCTTAAAAGCACAAAACAGACCCTCACTGAGAGTCTGTTTTTTTATTTAATATCCACTTATTTTTCAGTCAGCTTCTGCACTATTCTTCTTATATCAAAATTCGGTTCAACAAAGAAGCGTGTGAGTTTTCTGACAGGCTTGCTTGCAAGGATAAATGCTATTGGTATGCCTGAGAAGCAGTAGGCAAGCAGCAGCCATTTATTTGTCAGTATTCTCAGCACATCATAATCTGCATCAACTGCACGAAGGAAAACTATAAAGAAGAGATGCAGTGCATAAACATAGCTCGAATAGGTGCCGATATATGAGAAGAAGGTTTTCTTTGAGGGTGTTACACCGAGGATAAAGAAGAAGAAAAGGAAGCCGACAGCATATCTGCCCACATTCATAAGAAAAGCACCCATAATGCTTGTGTCAACATCATTTGCTATAAAGCTATAAACCTTATTCATGCAAAGAAGCTCAAAGGAAACCTCCTTATTATATTTAAGCACAAATAAGCCTGTGGCAATTATCACCGCCACGCTGATTATGCGGAACCATATCTTTTTGCAGAAGCTGAAGCTGCTGCCGTAGGTGTAATATCCGAAAAGGAAGAAGGGATAAAAGCAGAAAATTCTGTGAAAGCCGCCGTAGAAGGTGTGGGGCAAAAAGCCGACTCCTAGACCCACAATAAGCGAAAGCGGAAGTGCCCACTTGAATTTCACTATATAAGGTGAAATCAGACTGTATGCGGCAATGGTAAAGAAATACCACAGGCCGAAAAGAGGCTTGAAATAAGAAAAGGATGAGGTGCTAGCATAATCCATGACAGAATAAAGCAAAAGCATAAGAGTCTGCAGAACCACATAGGGCACTATGAGCTTGTTTATAACCGTAACCCAATCACCACGGTCAATTCTCTTCTTTGCAAATCTGCCTGAAATTATCATAAATGCAGGCATATGAAAAACATATATAAATTTCTGCAGTGCAACCACCCAGGGTGTGCTGGTGCTGAATATGCCGTTGGCAAGGTGACCCACCACAACGGCTGTGATAAGTATAGCCTTGGCATTGTCATACCAATAGTCTCTCTGTTTTGTCAGTAACGGAGATGTTGCAGTGTCTGTTTTAGTCATAGTGTACCTCCTGTTAATTCTTATCGAGAATTATATTTATCTTTTATGATGATATACTTAGATTATACATAATCCCCTATTTCCTGTCAAGAAGGAGGAAAATTATGCATATTCCGTCAACACAGTCACAGCTCGTTGAAATTGAAGAGTTTTACTCAGCTCTCAAAAAAAGCGAGGTGCAAAACCATATCCGCTATAATGTGGAGCAGTGGCTTTATGTGCCCAATGACTATAACGAATACCGTTACATTCTCGGCACCAAGGGCGACAACCCTCTCATCTGCATCGGCATCAATCCCTCAACGGCGGCACCCGATGACCTTGATAACACGCTCAAATCCGTTGAAAGAATTGCTAAAGGCAACGGCTATGACAGCTTCATCATGTTTAATGTTTACGCCCAGAGGGCAACGCGTCCCGACGATATGGATATTGAGCTTAACGAGCCTCTTCACAAAGAAAATATGAAGGCCTTTGAATACATACTCTCACTTTATAAAGAGGAAAAGCCCTCTGTCTGGGCGGCGTGGGGTACCATCGTTGAAATGAGACCCTACCTTAAAACCTGCCTTCGTGAAATGGTGGATATTTCATATAAGTATGATGCACGGTGGTTTTCCTCGGGGGCGATATCCAAAAAGGGGCATCCGCACCATCCCCTGTACCTTAAAAAGGACAGCGGTCTTGATGAATTTGATATGGAAAAGTACCTTGCCATATTGGATTAAATTGTTGACTTAAAGCAAAAAAAGGAATATAATTAAAATTACTTTATATATGAGTTTTCGGGAAAACGGAGGAAACAAAAATGGCATATTTAACTGACATTGAAATTGCACAGCAGTGCAAAATGCAGCACATCACCGAGATTGCAAAAAAGGCTGAGGTTGAAAAGTATATCGAGCAGTACGGCAACTATAAGGCTAAGATCGACCTTTCACTTTTAGATGATGCGAAAGACAAGCCCGACGGCAAGCTCGTTCTCGTTACGGCTATCACCCCCACACCTGCAGGTGAAGGCAAAACAACTACAACAATCGGCCTTGCAGACGGCATGAGCCGTATAGGCAAGAAGGTTACCGTTGCTCTTCGTGAGCCCTCTCTCGGCCCCGTTTTCGGTGTCAAGGGCGGTGCAGCAGGCGGCGGCTACGCTCAGGTTGTGCCTATGGAGGATATCAACCTTCACTTCACAGGTGACTTCCACGCTATCACAAGTGCAAACAATCTGCTTGCAGCTATGATAGACAACCATATTCAGCAGGGCAATCAGCTGGGCATAGATGTGCGCAGAATAACATGGAAGCGCTGTGTTGATATGAACGACAGACAGCTGCGTTTTATAGTTGACGGTCTCGGCGGCAAAATTAACGGCACACCCCGTGAAGACGGCTTTGACATCACTGTTGCAAGTGAGGTTATGGCTGTACTCTGCCTTGCATCTTCAATCACTGACCTTAAAGAAAGACTTTCACGCATTGTTATCGGCTACAACTTCAAGGATGAGCCTGTTACCTGCGGTGAAATCGGTGCGGCAGGTGCTATGACAGCACTTCTCAAGGATGCACTCAAGCCTAACCTTGTGCAGACACTTGAGGGTACCCCTGCATTTGTGCACGGCGGACCCTTCGCAAATATCGCACACGGCTGCAACTCAGTTATTGCCACAAAGACAGCTCTTAAAATGGGCGACTACGCTATCACAGAGGCAGGCTTCGGTGCTGACCTTGGTGCAGAGAAGTTACTTGACATCAAGTGCCGTATGGCCGGTCTTAAGCCCTCAGCCGTTGTTATGGTTGCAACTATCCGCGCACTTAAGATGCACGGCGGCCTTGCAAAGACTCAGCTTGGCGAAGAAAATCTGGAAGCTCTTGAAGGCGGCATCCCCAACCTTCTCAGACATGTTTCAAATATCAAGAATGTATATAAGCTCCCCTGCGTTGTTGCAGTTAACCGTTTCCCCACAGACACAGACAAGGAAATCGAGTTTGTTATTGAAAAGTGCAAGGCTCTCGGCGTAAACGTCTGCCTTTCAACTGTATGGGCAGACGGCGGCAAGGGCGGCGAAGAGCTGGCAAAGGAGGTTGTTCGCCTTTGCGAAGAGGAAGACAACTCAGGCTTCACCTTCTCATATAATGCCGAAGACACTATAGAGCAGAAAATCAAGGATATCGTAACCAAGGTTTACGGCGGTGATGATGTTGCTTTCCTGCCTGCAGCTCAGAAGCAGATCAAAAAGCTCACGGAAATGGGCTACGGCAATCTTCCCATCTGCGTTGCAAAAACACAGTACAGCTTCTCAGACGACCCCACAAAGCTTGGTGCTCCCGAGGGCTTCACAGTAACCGTAAGAAATGTGAAGGTCAGTGCAGGCGCAGGCTTCATAGTTGTGCTCACAGGCGACATTATGACAATGCCCGGTCTTCCCAAGGTGCCGGCTGCTATGAAGATTGACGTTGACGAAAACGGCAAAATCACAGGCTTATTCTAATTATGAATTATGAATGAGGAATTATGAATTAAAGACAGTCCGTAGTGGGCTGTCTTTTTTTGGTACGCGTTGTAGGGACCGGTGTCCCCGACGGTCCGTTGCCACCAAAAACACCAAAACCCACAGACGGTCAGTGCCTGTGAGTCTTGGTGGGCTTCATCTTTAGATAAGGAGAATCTATAAAGTTGGAGGATATCTTTGTTAAGTGCAGAGTGCTGAGTGCAGAACGCAGAGTGTTTTTCCCTGCGGCAAGAGATTAACCTCTTTACCTCAGCTCACCCGCAATTCATAATTCATAATTCCTAATTCATAATTAAATCAGGTAAGGTCGCCTATACCGCGGAAGAAGTTTTTGATTGTGTTGATGATATTCTTAAAGAATGCAATAAGATTGTTGATGATATTCTCAAAGGGGTTGTCGCTGTCACCTTCGGTAAGGTCACCAAGGTCACCGAAGATATCATCTATGCCGCCACCTGATGTGTCTGCACTCTTGTCAATAGCTTCAACGGTGATATCAAAGTCGGGCATTGTAAAGGTAATATCTCTGCCTTCCATAACTGCATCTTCAAGCACAACCTCGTTGCCCTTTGCATCTGTGATTTTCCAACCGCCGAAGTTTTCTTCAGGTATATTTGCATTGAGCTTTACTTCCTTGCCATACATAACTGTAGCTGTACTGCCCATTACAAGGTTGCCTCTGTTGAG
>JAFQLV010000018.1 GCA_017396515.1 Clostridia bacterium
CATCTCTTCGTTAAAATACTCGTAAATCCGGCAGGATTTACTGCGTTTTGTGCCTTGATATGACAAAAATCCGTCTCGCAAAAAATCTGATGACCCAAAAGTGCGAATTTTTGATGGATTTTTGTGTGTTGAGGATGCCGATAGGCTGCCGCCTTTCAAATCCGAAACACCGAAAAACCGCGAAAATTCACGCTTTTGGGCGGGTTCGGATTATATTCGTCACCCTATGGTGGCACCTGACGGTGCATTTTAACATAATTGCGGGTCGCTTCGCTCCGAAGCTATCCGTTTAGGTCAGAACAAAACCTAAAAATTCTGCCCGCCGAAGCAGTGTGTATGTGTTTGATAAGCCGCAAGCTATAAAGCTATATAATAGGGACAAATATCTTCATAATATCCGTCTTTCATACGGAAGCCTTTGGGGATTGTTCCTAATTGAATGAAGCCGAGCCGTTCATATAAATGTCTTGCGTGTATATTTGTTGCAACAACTGCATTAAATTGCAAAACAGAAAAACCATGTTCACGCCCTTTTTCAATACAATCCGACACCAGCTTTTCGCCTATATGCAATCCTCTGCTATGAGAACTAACTGCATAGCTTGCATTGCAGATGTGACCGCATCTTCCGATATTATTCGGATGTAAAATATATAATCCGTATATTGTCTCAGTTTCAGAATCAACTGCAACACCCGTGTAGGTCTGCTCTGCAAAAAAGTCAGCACCACTTTCAGGAGTCAGAAATTCTTCTTGAGGAAAGGCATTGCCTTCCTCAACAATTTCATTCCAGATTTCTATCATTTCACACAAATCTTTTTCTTCATATTTGCGTATTATTATTTTCACTTGTTTTACCTCGTCAAATTAAAAATCACTCTGCGGTCAGAAACTCCCCCGCAATTCATAATTCCTCATTCATAATTCATAATTGATTAAGGTTTGCTCCCTTAGTCTCCTTAACCTTAAGGCCGAGAATAACAGCGGCGGCACTGACAACGGGAATTGCAATAATAAGGCAGGTGAGCCATACCGGAAGCACAAGCATACCCACAATTGTGAGAATGTAACCCACCGCAAGACCTGCTATAACGAGCAGACCCTCAGCACCAACAACGGATGCCCTTATGTCTGTGGGCACTTTTTCTGTCATCATAATATTCATATAGTCTCTGCCAATCCAGTAGCAGCCCTGATATAGTCCGCAGAAAGCACCTATGAGATAGGGATTCCACAGGTTGTTTATGCCCACTGCAAAAAGAGTGAAGCCTATAACACAAATAGCACTTGCACCGATAATGGTCTTTTTTCTGCCGATTGCGTCTGCAATAATACCTGAGAAGAACACAAGCACCGCATAAACGATAGGCTGCACAAACAAAGCCTTTGTGATTTCGGCCGTTGTCATACCTGCAGTGTGCATTGAAGACTCAAAATAAAGGGCAATTGCAGGCATACCTGCATCAAAAACTATATGTGAAATAATAAGGCTCTTTGTGTCCTTGTTTGCAAAAATATATTTCACAGCATTGAAAACGCCCGATTTGTTTCTTTCAGCCTGCTTTTGCTTTTTTGCCTCAAGCTTCTGTCTTTCTCTTTCCTCATAGGGAATTGAAAGATATGCTGTTCTCTCTTTGAGATAAACCTTTGTATCCTTGGCGAAAACTATAACAAGCAGTGCGGCAACAACACCCATTATCGCAGGTACGAGGAAAATTTCTCTCCACTTGCTTGCATCGTTGCCCATAAGAGCATCACGAAGCATAGGAATGCACACAACACCGAATATGCCGAGGCTCTTGAGTACGCTGTAAATGGTGCCTCTTGTTTTGTCGGGGGCTTCTTCGAGTATGTAGATAATCTGGATATCATGGCCGTAGAAAAAGCCGATAATTCCGTAGCCTAAAAGGAAAACAAGATAGTTGGGTGAGAAGTAAATGATGAAAAGTCCCAATGCCATACCGAAGGTGGAAATGGCAAAGAGAGGCTTTCTGCCCCACTTATCGGCAAGCGCCTTATAAAAAGGTGTGATAACACCGAAAACATAGCTGATAACACTCACCGAGGTGTGAAGTGCAAGACCTTCTTCAAAGCTGTACATTTTGCCTAAGAAGGGGCGGTTTACAAAAAACTCCGTAACAAAAGAGGACTGCACCGAGACGGAAAGGTTGCTTGTCACCTCATCGATAATATTGACAAGGGCAATAAGAAACAGCAGAACAAAAAAATAGCCTGCATAATTACCTTTGGCCGTTATTCTTTGCAGCTTTGAGAGCTGTTTTTGCTCTGAAGCTATGATTTTTTCTTTGGTTTTCATAAAAATTCTCTCCTTAATATTATTCCTCTTTGATTATATAGCAGAAACATTTTTCTGTCAATTGTTGTAAAGACAGATTTTCTTTGATATAATAGGGCAGAAAAGGATGATGCGTTATGTTTAATTTTTTTGCGGACCCTGCCGCTAAACAAGGTGATTGCTTTATTATAACAGGCAGCGATTATAACCACATAGTCAATGTTCTTCGTATGAAGCAGGGTGATGAATTTTTAGTCAGCTGTGAGGGCGTAAGCTCACTTTGCACTCTTGACCTGATTGACAGCGAAAGCGTATATGCAAAAATACTTGAGGAAAACTTCAGAAGCACAGAGCTTCCTATAAAAATATACCTTTTTCAGGGGCTTCCCAAAGCCGATAAAATGGAGCTTATTATTCAGAAGTGCGTTGAGCTTGGCGTTTACTGCCTTGTGCCCACCGAAATGAGAAACTGTGTGGTAAAGCTTGACGAAAAGAAAAAGAAAAGCAAGGTTTCACGCTGGCAGGCAATTGCAGAGAGTGCCGCCAAACAGAGCAAGCGCAATATTATTCCCGAAGTGGGAGACGTGCTGTCATATAAGCAGGCTCTGAATAAAATCAAAGAGCTCGACTTGGTTTTAGTCCCCTATGAAAATGAAAGAGGAATGGCAGCAACCAAAGAAGCTCTTGATAAAATCAGGCCCGGTATGTCCGTTGGCATAATCATCGGACCCGAGGGCGGCTTTGATGAAGGTGAAATTGCCGAGGCTGCAAAGGCAGGCGGCATAGCTGTCTCTTTAGGCTCACGCATACTGCGTACCGAAACAGCAGCAATAACGGCAGTATCTATGTGTATGCTGCACACTGAAATGAATGCAGGTGAATAAAATGAAACAGCTTCCGATAGCCTTTGAAAAGCGCATGAAAGAGCTTTTAGGCGATGAATTTGAGGAATATAAAAAGGCGCTTGCGGAGCCTGCCGTGAGAGCCTTAAGAGTAAACACTGATAAAATCAGCCTTGAGGATTTTGAAAGGATAAATGAGTTTTCCTCGGAAAAGATAGCCTATGCAGACACGGGATATTATTTCAGCCATGACAGAATAGGAAATCATCCCTTTCACCACGCAGGCATAATCTATGTTCAGGAGCCGGGCGCAATGGCACCTGCCGAATGTATTGATATTGACCCGGATTGGACAGTTCTTGATATGTGTGCCGCACCGGGCGGAAAAAGCACTCAGCTTAAAAACAAGCTGGGCGAAAAGGGCATACTCGTCTCAAATGAGATTGTTCCGTCACGCTGTAAAATTCTCACAGGTAACATAGAAAGGCTGGGCCTTCAAAGAGTGGTTACCACCTGCCTTGATACGGTGAAACTAGCAAGACTTTATCCTCACAGCTTTGACCTTATTATGGTTGATGCTCCCTGCTCAGGTGAAGGAATGTTCCGCAAGGAGGAAATTGCAATTGACGAGTGGAGCGAAGCAAATGTAAAAATGTGTGCCGAAAGACAGCTGCAAATTCTCGGCAATGCCGCCCTTTGCCTTAAAGACGGCGGATATATAATCTATGCCACCTGCACCTTTTCTCTTGAAGAAAACGAAAAAACAGTTGATGCTTTTCTCGCAGAACATCCCGAATTTGAAATAGTACCCGTAAAGCAGGCTGTCATAGACAGCACTTCAGAGGGAATAGCTTTTGAGGGCTGTCAAACAGAAAACATACACTATGCAAGGCGGTTTTACCCTCACAAATCAAAGGGTGAAGGTCAGTTTATGGCAGTGCTTCACCACAAAGGAGAAAGCTGCAGCTTTGCAGCACCGCAGCGAAAGGCAGAGAAAATCGACCCTGCCGTCTTCGACTTCCTTGACAGCACGCTGACACACTACAGCAAAGAAAATGTATTAATGTATAACGGCAACCCTGTTTATTTCACACCCGACTTTGAGGTGAAAAAGGGCAGTGCATTTTCCTGCGGTGTAACAATAGGTGAAATAAGAAAGAATTATATCCTCCCTCACCACCAGTTTTTCATGGCAATGGGCAAGGATTTCAATAGAAAAATCGACCTTACGCCTGACAGTGAGGAAATCAAAAAATATCTTCACGGTGAGGAATTTGCCGTTGACTGCGAAAACGGCTGGGCAGTTGTAACCGTCTGCGGCTGCAGTGTGGGCGGTGTGAAAATTGTGTCAGGCAGAGCAAAAAATCATTACCCTAAGGGACTCAGGGTTAAATAAGAACTAAGGCTGTTGCAAAAACTGCAACAGCCCCTTTTTTATTCACCTTCCAGCATCTCAAGCAGCTTCTCGCAGCCCTTACAGATATCACTGTATGCCATGGAAAAATCACCCGAATACCATGGGTCTGCAACATCACCGCCAAAGCCCGTGTAATCGAGAAGCTTATGTACCTTCCCTTCTGAATCGCTGCCGAAAATACGCATAATGTTTCTGACATTGTTGGAGTCCATAACAAGAAAAAGGTCATATTTATCATAGTCACTCTTTTTTACCTGCACTGCTCTTTTTCCGTCACAAGAAATGCCGTGCCTTGCCAGCTCTCTTTTTGCAGGCCCGTAGACTGGGTTGCCAACGCTGCCCCATATTTCCTCTGTGCTTGTGGCTGATGAGGCTATGAGGTACTTATGAGCTATGCTGTGCTTTTCGGTCATATCTTTTAAAATAAACTCTGCCATAGGACTTCGGCATATATTGCCGTGGCAGACAAACATTATTCTTTTCATTTTAAACTCCCGGCTGATAATTTCACATTCATTATATAACATAATTTAAAAATTTTCAATCGCTTTGTCAGCAGACAAGAAGACAAAGCTTAATATTTATCAGTATAAGTCGGCACCTCAGAAAAAAGTGCCGACTTGTTTTTTCTCTTACTGTGTGACCTCAAGAGCTGTTTTAAGCATCGTTTCGGCAAATATGCCGTAGCCGCGCTGAGGGTCATTTATAAGCACATGAGTTACTGCACCCACGAGCATTCCGTCCTGTATTATAGGTGAGCCTGACATACCCTGAACTATACCGCCTGTTTTTTCTATCAATTCACTGTCTGTTACCTTTATTACCATATGCTTGTTTTCATTATTCGAGGGCGATATCTTTGTTATCTCAATGTCATAATACCCGGGGCCATTTTCGTCAACAGTGGAAATAATCTGAGCCTTGCCGGTTTTTACCTCGTTTTCCGTTGCTATGGGAATTGCACCGTCTGAGGTAATGCTTTTTGTCATCACACCGTAAACACCCTTGGCATTATTATCATGCAGCAGCCCTATGCTGTCACTGAGAAAGCTGCCGCACAGCTCACCTGCCTTGCCGTTTTGCCCTTTATAGCAGCCGCCGACCCTTGCCGAAACTATGTCGCCGTCACTGAAGGGCAGAATATCTCCCGTATCAATATCACAAACTCCGTGACCGAGGCCTGCAAAAATTTTGGAATTGGGCTCATAAAAGGTGAGGGTTCCTATGCCTGCCGCACTGTCTCTTATCCACATACCGGCCTTATATTTCTGCTGTGACAGACTGTAAAGTGTCTCAAGCACTGTTTTATAATGCGCATCGCTTCTGACATACTCTATTTCAAAAGAGGTTTTTCCCCCCTGTGAAATAAGCCGTGAAACTTCGTTGCTGCTTGTGACCTTGCTGCCGTCGATTTTAAGAATGACATCGCCTGCTTTCAGACCCGCCTTTTCTGTGGGCGAAATTTCACCTGTAGCTGTATCGACAGCCTCGGTTCTGACAATAACCACACCGTCGGTGAAAAGTCTCAGACCAAAAATCTCACCTGAGGGTACAACATATTGCCTGCTGCTGACAGTAAGAGAAGAATTTTTAATCGGTATGGCTCCTAAAAGACTGATGCTGACTTTATAGTGACCTTCTTCATTTCCGGCATAAGAAGTGCTTCTCGGGAAATTTTCTTCATCATAAGTAACCTTAAACAGATTATTTACTCCGATTTCCTGACCCTGAACAGTATAAATCTCATCAGGCACCGTATAAAAGCCATAAACCGTAAGCTAGAGCGTCAAAACGGTGACAGCTATGATTAAACTCTTGAAAACCTTTATTCCTTTAACCATTTTTCACCTCCGCTTGCGACATTTTTAAGCCGCAGTTATATTTTCAGCGAATGAGCGAAAAATATTATTTATAAAAATTAACAATTTAAAAATGAAAAAGCCCTGCAAGGATAATCCCTGCAGGGTCTGAGTATTATTATGATATGCTCGGTGATGTTTTGTGCATCAGCCGCAGGAGATGTGAAGGTAAACATTTTTGGCAAAAAAGTGGATTTCCCGGAAGGTTACGGTGTTCCCTACATTGATGTTGCTACAAGCAGAACTTTAGTTCCTGCAAGAG
>JAFQLV010000019.1 GCA_017396515.1 Clostridia bacterium
GAGCTTGGCCGCCACATCCTGACTGGTCCAGCCCTCGGGCTTGTCGATTACAATAATTCCACAGGGCATATGCTCACTCCGTTCGCAAATGCAAAATGCTAAATGCTAAATGCAAAATTGCGGTCGCGACTTTATCACTTACTAACCTCAAATCTCTTTCCGCGGAGATAAAGCTCAGAGGAGGCAAATCTCATCAATCTTAAACAAAACGGCAGGTCACTTCCAATTTGGTAGTGACCTGCCTTATTCTTTGCCTTCCCCTTTTAAAGGGGAAGGTCAGTGACGGATGAGGTTTATAATCTACAGACTCCCCATCTCATCCCAACTCCCTTTGCGGGAGAAAAGCTACTTATCTTCACAAATGTACCCGCGACCACAATTTTGCATTCTGCATTTAGCATTCTGCATTCAAAAAGGCGTTCCGCCTTTTTGCTTTTATTTTGCCTCTGCCTTAAAGCAGCCTTTCTTTGCAAGCAGTAAAATCGGCACAAATACAAAAACAGCAACAACAGCAGCATAAAGGAACATGCTCGTTGAGGGAACAAGCTTTTCTACACCGTATTCAATGATTGTAAGATTTGAAGTGCGGCAAGCTATATCGCCTATCCAGGGACCGACAACCATAGGAATAAGAACAGCAAAAATCATTCTGATGCCCTGGAAAAGTCCTACCTTATCCTCAGGTATATAGTCACGCACTGATGCGCTGAGCTGAATCTGAAGAACAACATAGCCGATGAGAGTGGGAGCAATGCCTATGAGAACAACTATAAAATTAGTTGAGGTTGAAAGTATTGCAAGACCTGCTGTGAAAAGGATAATAGTGGGAATATATGCCTTAAGCTTATTTTTGTTGGCTGTTTTAAGCAGAAGGATAATGCCTGCAGCAAGAGCCGCAACGGCAATAACCGCAACAACAATTGTTTTTGCATCAAACACTGCACCGGGAAGAATAACCTTTTCCAGGTAAACAAAGAGATAAGGGAAGAAGACCTGAACAGCAATATTATAGATTGCTACGGCTGCAAGTGCAAGATAAAGCTTTGAGTTTGCTTTAATAACTGAAGGTCTGAAGCCGTAGAAAAGGTCGCTCCAATAATTTGATTTGGTTTTTTCGCCTTTGATTTCAGGCTCTTCAAGCGTAAACAGACCTGCAACACCGCAAGCAGTAACAACAAGACCGAGACCGAGGAAGAATGCCTTATAGGTGACAACACCTGCCTGAGCAAGAGAGCCCACACCCATAACAGCAATCATAGCAAAAAAGCCCACAAACATAAGCACTGTTTCAACCTGAGGTCTGACAACGGGATTAGTAACATCGGTTACCCATGCATTAAAGGCTGAGTCGTTACTTGTTGAACCCATAAAGGTCATAACCATATCCATAATGATAACTGTCCAGACTGAGAAGGCAAGGATTTTAACCTCGTCGGAAAGACCGAAAACAGCGGCAACATTTTCTCTTGAAATGAAGCCGAAGGCAGCTGTGATGATACCCCAGATTATGTAACCGATTGAAATGAAAACCTTACGCTTTTTCATTTTTTCGCTGAGGGTACCCATAATAAAGGTGGTAACAACTGCAGTAACCGCTGAAAGTGCAACCATTCGGCTGATAGCCGTGGTGGGAGCCATAACGCCTGCAAGAGCTTCGGCTGATACACCTTCATAAATTGAGCCGTAAAGGAAGGTGTTGAAATACATATTTTCAAGGTTCCATGCAACACCGCCCATGAGACTGAATATAACTATATTCAGCCACAAACGCTTAGAAAGTTTGTTTTCCATAATTTTGTCTCCTTTTTGTGAATAAAAAAATCTGCCCCACTATTATAGCAGAACAGACACAAAAATCAAATATTATTCAGATATTTTACTAATTTTTTATTTTTTATTGTCCTTACGAGCAATAAGCCTGCCGTAAAGCACACTCCCAGCTCACCGAGAGCCACACAGCCTGCCTGAATAAGAAAGCTCACAAAATTAAAAGGTCCCTCTATAAAGAAGATTTCAATTTCGGCACCGATAATAATGCCGTTGAAAATTGCAGGCATAAGGGCTGAAACAACAGGCAAGCCCTTAATGCAAATATGCCTTGTTTTATAAATGCAGACCGCCGCTAAAAAAGAGGCAAAGGTACCCATAATCATATCAACGGGCAAGGCTCCCGAGGACACAATATTAGCAAGCAGACACCCTACCGTGAGTCCCGGAATTGCATAAGGTGTGAAAATGCACAGCATAGTCAGTGCCTCACTCAGGCGGAACTGAACTGCCATTGATGCACTGCCCGGAAGCAAAGCCTCCTGAGCATAGGTCAGGGCAACATACAGTGCGGCAACAGCTGCCCCCACTGCAATGCCGTAGGTTTTTTTACTGATATTCATTTTTGTGCTCCTTTAGTTTTGATTTTAAACAATAGCTTTCACCTTATTGTTTAGGTCAGGAAGGTCTCGAACTGACCGCAGAAAACTTAAAGTCGCTCTCTGCACACGGTATTATACTACACTCTGCTGCCGATTGCAAGAGCTGTTTATTGAGTTTTTTCCACTGCCTCGGCAAGGCTTTGTGCTGTTTCCTGGCAAAGTGACTTCGTTTCGGCCTCAACCATAACTCTTATTACAGGCTCAGTTCCCGAGGCCCGAAGAAGTATTCTGCCCTTATCGCCTAAAAGGCCTTCTGCCTGACGGAGTGCATCTTTTACGCCCTCGCTTTCCACAGCCTTTTTCTTATCCTTCACTCTGACATTGATAAGGCTCTGCGGATAGACCTTCATTTCAGATGCAAGATCACTGAGCTTTCTTTTGGTTGCAAGCATTATTTCCATTATCATGAGGCTGGTGAGAATACCGTCACCCGTTGTGGCATATTTGGAATAGATTATATGGCCTGACTGCTCACCGCCCAGTTTATATGCGCTTTTCTTTATTGCTTCATAAACAAACCTGTCACCCACATCTGTTTTTATATAGCTGACCCCCAGCTTATCAAGACTTTTATAAAGTCCCATATTTGACATAACCGTTGTTACAACCGTGTTGCCGCTGAGAAGATTTTTTTCCTTCATATATTTTGCCGAAATATAAAGTATCTTATCACCGTCAACCACATTACCCTTTTCATCCACGCAAAGGCACCTGTCAGCATCACCGTCATAAGCAAAGCCCACATCAAGGCGCTTTGCTTTTACAAAATCGCTTATTTCATCCATATAGGTTGAGCCGGTCATATAGTTTATGTTCACTCCGTTAGGCTCTGCACCTATCATATAAACGCTTGCACCCAGCGCCTCAAAAACACATTTTGCTATATTCCACGCACTGCCGTTGGCGCAGTCAAGACCTATACGCATTCCCTTGAAGGAATATATTCCAAGAGAAATAAGATAACCCATATAGCGGTTTCTGCCGGAAACATAGTCTACGGTTTTTGCAATTCTGTCACGCGTTGCAAAGGGTACCTCCCCGCTTTTGCCGTCGAGGAAGGCCTCAAGCTGCGAAACAATCTCCTCCCCCATTTTTTCACCGCAGGAATTAATCAGCTTTATTCCGTTGTCATAATAAGGGTTGTGGCTTGCGGATATCATTATTCCGCAGTCAAATTCATCGGTTTTGGTTATATAGGCAACGCAGGGTGTGGTTGTTACATGCAAAAGATAGCAGTCGCAGCCCGAAGCCGTAAGCCCACCTGCAAGGCAATATTCAAGCATATAGCTTGAACGGCGGGTATCCTTGCCGATAACCACTCTCGGCGGAAATCTGTCACCCTCTCTGTCGTGCTTTTCCCTGAAATAACAGCCCAAAAACCTGCCGATTTTATAGGCATGGTCAGCTGTAAGATTAACATTGGCTTCACCTCTGAAGCCGTCAGTACCGAAATATTTTGCCATATAATCAGACCTTTCTTACCGTGATGCTTTCAGCTTTAACAATGCTGTCACTGTCTACAGTACCCCTGAGACGAACCAAAGGATAAACTGTAGTATTCCTGCCTATTACCGTTCCCGGGCACAGCACACTGCCGCAGCCGATTTCTGCACGGTCACCTATAAGGGCACCGAATTTTTTGAGACCTGTAGGAATTTTCTCAGTACCGCAAGAGAGAAAAACCTCGCTCTTATCGCTCTTGACATTTGATGTGACTGCGCCTGCACCTAAGTGTGCCTTATAGCCTAAAATGCTGTCGCCCACATAGTTGAAATGGGGCACCTGAGCACTGTCAAAAAGTATTGAGTTTTTTATTTCAGTGGAATTGCCCACCACGCAGTTTTCGCCGATTAAGGCACTGCCCCTTATAAAAGCAGAGTGGCGTACCTCGCTGCCCCTGCCTATAATGCACGGGCCCTTGACAAAAGCAGTGGGATAGACCACCGTGTTTTTGTGTATCCACACATCTCTGCCGTATCTGTCATACTCCTGCTTTGAAAGTGTCTCCCCCAAGGCTCTTATATAATCCTTCAGCTCACGCAGTGCAAGCCACGGCTGAGAAAAGGACAAGAGATATTCTCTGCAAGCAGTATGTTCAAGTGAACAGTAATCCTCTATATCAAAAATGTTAATCACCCCAAAAATGCATATACTTTTATAATCGACGGCATCACTGTTTGCCGTTTTTTTCTGCGGACAGAGAAGTCAGAATCAGCAATAACCGACCCTCAACCACAATTCTGCATTAAAAAAACTGCCCTGCTCCACTGCTGTCAGTTAATTTTGACATCACAGTGATGAGCAGGGCTCAGTTTCACTTAAATTTTTACATCATTTGCATTTCTCAATTGTGGGCAGTGTGTGCTCGGCAACACCCTGCGGGTCATACTCCATCATCATATGACCGCCCTGGCTGAATTCGTAGGTATAATAGCCTTCGGGAGCGTTGTCGAGTATAGCCTGAAGATTTGCAGCCATTGCCACCTTATCGTTTGAAGCTGTAATAACTGCACAGGGAATATCGAGTGCCTTAAGCTTGGAAAGGTCACTGCCTCTTGTGTGAGAGGTCATAATGGTTATGCCTGCACCTGTACCCTCAAGTGAAAGAGGTGCTGAAATTCTTGTCAGGTCATAGGTCTTTGCATATTCACTGCTGCTGAAGCTCATATCAACAAGCATTCTCACCATAAAGGGCATACGCAGTGCCACAGCTAAAATCATATTATACATAGCCTGAGCAATGCATGAGGCACTGAACTTTGCCATTAAGCCGGAGGCTTCATTGGAGGTCTGCGGTGCATAAAGCACAAGTCCCGTCACCTTTTCGGGATAATCGCAGGCAAGGTTAATTGCAATGCCGCCGCCCATTGAGTGACCGCCCACAATCCATGTGCCGCCAAGCTCAGCCATAAGCGCGCCGATTACCTCTTCTCTTGAAAGAAAGGCAGTGTCGCTTGTCTCTCTTGAGGAATAGCCGAAATTCGGTGCATCAACGGTTACAACATCATAGCCTGCTTTTTGGTACTCTGCCGCAATACCCTCTAAGGATGCCGTTGACAGACAGAAGCCGTGAATGAGCATAATCTGATTTTTGTTCTGCTCACTGTCATAGGTTCTGTAGTGAAGTGTATAATCACCATAGGTGAAGAAATTGCTGTTATCAAAGGGCTTGCTTTCCTCCCCTGCAAAAGCCATGGGAACAAAGCTGAAAACAAGAATTAGACTTAAAAGCAAGGCTATAAGCTTTTTCATAGGAATATCCTCCTTATAATATTATTGCGTTCATTGCAAATATAATACACCCTCGGGCGGATAATTTCATAATAAATCTATATGAATATTATAATTTCTCATAAAGCTCGCCCTTGGCATTTTTTCTGTGTGCTTCGCCGTTGGCGGTTTTATCATAAAGATATTTGCCAAGGTCAATTCTCAATATCTTTCTGCCGCTGTGTCGCTTGCTTTCGGGAATGGTCTTCATATAGTTTTCGCCGTAGAAGTGCTTGAGATAATCGTCATAATATTCAGGCACCGGGAGCTTGACACCCTCAAATTCCATTTCCGTAAGATTGTAGAACCACTTTGCCGGGAATGCACCCTTGTGAAGGCTGAGTCCTTCACCGTCAATGAGGAACACGCAGTTCTCTTTTTTGCTGTAACGCTTAAGTGCGTGCTCAAGCATTGTGTGATAAAGATTAAAGGGCACAAGGCGCACAAAGGGAAGTGCCAGCTTCATCAGCTTGTAATGAGGTCCGGGAACAGCCTTATTCTGCCAACGAAGATTAATAAGTCTTCTCAGATTCTGCACGGTGAAGGCGTGAAGCTGTCTGCCGATTGTGGTGCCTGCCGTTTTATCGTAAACATAAACATTGATGAAAAGACCAAGGTCAACAAGCTTATGATTTTCTGAAACGGCGGTGAAAAAGCCCGTATCGTTAAGGCGGATTTTATCGTGTACAAAATGAGAGGCTGAGCCCTTTTCATAGCTCTGATATTTAAGCTTATCAGAAAGCTCCTTGGGGCAGATTGCCTTGAACTTCTCATAATCCTCACGGAACATACCGATATCAATGGTGTCCTCCCAAGGGATATAGCCGCCGTATTTGACAGCACCTAAAAGTGAGCCGCCAACAAGGAAGTAGCGTATGCTGTTGTTGCGGCAGATGCGGTCAACATCGGCAATAATTTCAAGCTGAAGCCGACGGATCTTATTAAGCTTGCCCTGATAAAGGGTCTGTGATATTTTGTCGTCACCGCTTGCCTCAAGCTCGGCATAAACAGTTCTGGCAAGAGCCTCATCAAGAGGTGTCACCTCGGTCCAGCCAATGTCGCGAAGCTTGAGATTTCCCAGACGCTCATAAAGCTTTTCAGCGGGCACCTTATCTGTGTCGCTGATAAATTTAACTGCAGGATTTCTCTCTGCAAATGCTTCATAAAGGAGTGTCTTTATATCGTGAAGAGTGAAATTATAGTTGGAGGCGTTGTAAATGTTGCCTATTCTGCCCTTAAGAGCTGCACAGTGCACCGCAGTAACAGCCTGACGGATATAGCAGGCAGAGTATCTTACGATATTATCACTTGCACAGAAGGTAATTGAGTTGTTTTCCTTAAGCTCTCTGAGTACCCTGCCGATGCCGAGCTTTGATGTGTCTTCAACAAAGGGGCCGAAAATATTATCAAAACGCACTATGTTAAGGGGATTCTTTTTATAGGAGAAGGATTTTCTGCAGACATCCTCCAGCTCCATAAGAATTCTTCCCTGACGGAAGTCCTTCTCATAAAGCACAATTGACTCAACCTCACGCTCTGAAATTGCTGCAACTCCGCCGTCAAAGGGCTTCTTGAAATTGAAAATGGGAATAAACACAAAGGTGCCGCTTGAGTTTCTCGATAAAGCAAGCCATTTGCGAAGGTTGTTTTTCTTCTCTCTGACAAACTCATCGTCAGCATACTCATCAAGCTGAATATTTGCAAGATAGAAATAAACCTTTTTGGCATTGTGGTTGCTTACACTGTAATAGTTATCAATGCTGTCATAAATGTTAAACAGTGCATTGCCGTCAAATTCTTCGCTTATCTGGTCATAGAGCTTTTTATTGCGGCATTTGCCCTCGAGTATAACATTGACATTACCCTCGCCCTGAGCCTTATTGCGGAACATATAATAGCCTGCAAGATATGCTGCAAGGGCGTGCTCATCACCGATAACATTGATTTCGCACTTATTAAGAGCACCGTGCTTTAAATTATTGGTGAGAATTTCCTTATCAATAAGAGATATTTCATCAAGGAAATTTTCATCCATGCCGTCATCGGGGTTTACATAAACCGGCTTTTCAAAAAGCTCACCGTTCAGGTCAACCTCACGCACAGGCAGACCTTCAGTGTCCTTATAGAGATATCTGCCTAAATCAAGTCTTGCAAGAGCATGACCTGAGTTTCTTGAAGAAAGAGGCAGCAGCTCCATATATCTTGCCCCGTACCAATGTCTGAGATATGCATCATAGGCTTTCGGTGCCTTAAAGACCATATCCTCATAGGGCACATCAATAAGCTCCTCAAACCACTCCATGGGGAAGGGGCCCTTTTCAAGGTTCTGACCTACACCGTCAATAAGATATCTGCTGTTCTTTTTGAAATCGAACATCTGCAGTGCCTTTTCAAAGAAATAGTGATAAGTCAGAAAGGGCACCTTTTTCATTATGGGCAGCATTATCTTTGAAGCAGTATAATGGATGCCGCGTCTTGCCTTGCCTACCCAGCGGATATTTATAAGGCGGCGGAAGAAGCGTATTGAATTTATGTGAAGCTTCTGGAAGAAGCTTGAATTAGCAGTTTTATCATAAACAAGTATATCTATGAAAATACCGTTTTCAATATCAATAAATCTGTTTGAAAACTTAGTGCTGAAATAAGTGTCCTTCAGACGAACCTTATCAAAGATATAGTGTGATGTAGGCTCATCGGTATATGACTGATAGCTCAGGTGTGAAGACAGCACCTTGGGGCAAAGGTGACGGAATTTCTCAAAATCCTCACGAAGCATACCTATATCAATATCATCATCCCAAGGGATAAAGCCCTTGTGTCTTATAGCACCTAAAAGTGAACCGCCCACAAGGAAATAGTTTATATCGTTCTCACGGCATATGCGGTCAATTTCACGCATTATGTCCATTTCAATGCGTTTGATGCGGTCTATCTTGCCCTGATATATGTCAACATAAAAGTCGCCCTTATATTCCTGCTCCACCTTAATGAGGGCAGTTCTGTAAATTGCCTCACCGAAGGGCGTTTCCTCTGTCCAGCCGAGAGACTGAATTTTAAGATTAGCAAGACACTCATAGTTTTTCTGTGTTACCCAGCCGTTCATAAGGTCGTCATCAAAATCGGCGGCAGGGTTCTTTGAGGCAAAGTGAGTATAAAGCGCGTCCTTTATATCATGAAGCGTGAAATTATAGTTGGCGGCATTATATATATTTCCGTTTTTTCCGATAACGCTGACAGTGTAAACAGCGGTAATTGCCTCACGGATATAGCAGCCCGTATAGTGTGTGATGCTGTCAGATTTCTTGAAAAGAACCTTGTTGTCCTTTGCAAGCTCATCGATAATTTTATCTATGCCAAGCTTAGTTGTGTCCTCAACCATGGGGCCGAAGATATTATCAAAGCGAACAACATTCATAGGCATATTGCCCTCACCGAAGTGCTTGCGGCAAAGCTCCTCTAAATCCATAAGCAATCTGCCGCGCACAAAATCTGCCTCAGCACCTGCCACAGCCTCTATTTCACGCTCAGAAACGCTTACAACTCCCTCTTCAAAGGGCTTTGAGAAATTAAAGACGGGAATGAACACGAATGAGCAGGAATTTTTGCCTGCAAACTGCAGCCACGCTTCCATATTTTCTTTTTTAGCCTTTACGAAATCCTCGTTTTCATATTCGTTCAGCTGCAGGTTGGCAATATAATATATGTGGCGTTTTTTATCCTTTGTACCGCTGCCGATATATTCGTCAATGCTGCTGTAAAAGGAAAGAGAAATGTCTTTTTCCCGCCTGAACTCATTATAAACGGCTTCGTTTCTGAGCTTACCCTGTGCAACAACACAGACAGAGCAGCTTTTGCTCTTTACACCCACTGTAAAAAAGCCTGCAAGATAAGCACCTATAGTGTGCTCATCTGACACAATAATTATCTCATCATCCTTATAAAGCGTAGGGTCTATGCCTGCCTTTTTAAGAGAAGTGACACTGCATTTTATTTCATCATAAAAAAACTGATTCATATAAACAATCCTTTTTCTTTCTGATTTTTGTCTTTTAATTATACTACCTCAGCAGATATTTGTCAATGAAAAGACACTCAGTAATAAAATGACAGAAAAAATCCGGTGCAGAGAAAACACCGGATTAAATTTAAAATGAAAAGATTTTTTGATTGAAATAAAGAAGTATTAATTGTAGTTTTTCAGAAACTAAGTCTATAGCAAAAACAATAAATTCTTTCTTTAAAATTTTTTAAAAATAAAATATATTCAATTGTATCCGTAACAAAAGCTACCGAATGACTGCCGCTTAATTATAACTTTTGATTTTGGCTTGTATGTCAGAAGCTAATCGAAACAGCTGCTGACGCAATCTTTGCCCATATTAACATATCATAATTCACTTACACTCTTGTTTTCACGATGGCTTGCTGAAGGCCATATTCAGTGAAAAGCCCGAGGGATACGGATTTTGCCGCTTAAATGCGACGGTATATTTTGTCGACCGAGTATCAGTCTGATATTATCTAAATTGTTATGACGATAACCTTCGTCATAGAGGAGGTTTGAGGAATATTATATATCCCTGCGTAATTCAGACACTATCACTGCAATACTCTTAAGCTACGCAGTGCATTGGTAACACCCCTTTCCTTAAATTTCATCTATATTATATACTATCTTGTGCATTTTGTCAATAGTTATTAACAAATTAGGCTGATTTTATTTATATTGCACATTCACGCAAAGAAAAACAGCCGATCATTCTTTAAATAATCGGCTGACTTTTATCAGATGTATTTATTATAGATTTTCATTACGATATCGTTCATCTCATCCATATGCTTTTCAATTTCATAAACAAGCTTGAACTGATTTCTTGCTCTTACAAGGTTATGCTCTGCATAATGAGTTCTGAAATAAACATCACCGTCAAGGTAGTCCGTAAGGAAACGGATGCCGCACTCAAGGGTCATAAGCATAGCTGAAAATGCAAGGTTTTCAACCTCTGCCATTGTCAGTGCCTTTGCCGAGGCTGAAAGGAAGCCCTCTGCATAGCTTTCAAAAAGCTCAAGTGAAATGTTTACATTATCGAGATTATCGTCGTCCTCTCTTGTGGTGTTGCCGCCGAAACGGATAGCATCACCGAAATCGTAAAGAGAGAAGCCCGGCATAATTGTGTCAAGGTCGATAACACATATACCCTCATTGGTTTCGTCGTCAAAGAGAATGTTGTTGAGCTTTGTGTCGTTGTGTGTAACACGAAGAGGAATGAGACCCTCTTTATAAAGATCAAGAAGCTTGCCTGACTCGGCGCGTCTTGCCATTGCAAAGTCAATATCAGCCTTTATGCTGTCAGCTCTGCCGGCAGCATTGTTTTTAATTGCTGCTTCAAGATTATCAAAGCGCTTGGGTGTGTTATGGAAATCCTTGATTGTTTCGTGAAGCGTATGCATGGGATAATCTGTCAGATGCCTCTGGAAATTACCGAAGGTTCTGCCTGCATTTTCAAAAAGCTTTTTGTTTTCGATCTTATTGCAGGTATGGGAACAGTCAATAAAATTGTAAATTCTCCAGCATTTATCATTCTCATAGTAATAATACTTACCGTTTTCAGCCTTAAGGAAGGTCAGTGTTTCCCTGTCAGGATCACCGTCGGTTTCAGCTATCTTATTTCTGAGATAGGTTGTAACATTAACGATGTTTTCCATAAGCTCCTCAGGATTTTTAAACACATGTGTATTAATGCCCTGAACGAGGTATTTTTTTGTTTCGCCTTCTTCTTCAAAAACAAGGAGCAAGGTGCTGTTGATATGTCCGTCGGTGAAAACGCTCTGTGACACTGCTTCACCCTTTATGCCGAAGCGTCTGCACACATTTACTATTTCGTTATCTATTTCTACTGCCATAATGTTACCTTGATTCATTATATGATCTTTCCTTTATATTTTTTGCTTTATGCTTATACCGTAACAAACCGCAATTATTCCTCAGCAGTGTTCTTTTTAATATAATACATTCTTGAGTCATTGTCAAGTATCATTCTTGAATCACCGAACTTAAAGCCCGAATAATTATAGGGCTGCTTGGGCTTGAAGCCTGAATGCATAAGAGCATCACCGCCGATGATAAAGTCTTCCTTTTCGCTCCTGAGCTTAACCATTTCGCAAACAAAATCAAAGAATTTGCCGTCTTCAACGTTGAGCTTTTTAGGCATGGGAACATTTATCATATCACCGAAATTCTTCAGTGAGAGAAGTTGTGTGCGGATTTTAAGCTCATAGTCCCAATCTTCATTGAGGGACACAAACTTAATAACATCGTTGCCCCAGTTGGGTGTAATTCTGTTGACAAAATAGCCGTACATAGCCTCACTCTTATCGGGAGCAGTAATCTGCCACATACATCTGTCATCCTTGAAGATATCACCGATTCGGGAATATTCACCGTACTGCAGAAGGCGTCTGTGTGCTTTATAGTATTCAATCTGCTTTTTAACTGCAGCTCTGTCAAACTGACTCAGGTTAGTTACATCAAGCTCATAGCCTAAAAGACCAAATGCTGAAACATTGAATCTCTGCTCAATTGAGCTGGGTCTGAAGTCGGGGAAGCTGATTGCTGCAGCAACATGCATTGTCATAACAGACTGAGGGTAGCCGTAGGAGGTGCCTGACTGAATGTGCATTCTGTCAAGAGGGTCAGTGTTATCACTTGTCCAGCACTGGGGCATATAGCAGAAGGTTGCAAGGTCAAATCTGTTGCCGCCGCTTGAACAGGCCTCAAAAAGGATTTCGGGGAAACGGTTTGTCAGTGTCTCCCAGATTTCGTAAAGGCCCATAATGTATCTGTGGAAAAATTCGCCGCTCTTTGCGCCCTTGCGTCTTGAGAAAACATCTGAGAAGTGGCGGTTGTTATCCCACTTGATATACTCAATGTTACCGTAACGGAAAACATCTGTCATTGTGTTGATTATGTATTCACGCACCTCAGGTCTTGTCAGGTCGAGAATGAGCTGATTTCTGCCCTGAGAAGGCTCATAAACATCTGTTGTCACAGCCCAGTCGGGATGTGCTCTGTAAAGGTCTGAGTCCGGGTTAACCATTTCGGGCTCAACCCACAGACCGAATTTGAGACCCATAGCATTGACCTTTTCTGAAAGGCCCTTAATGCCGCTGGGGAGCTTTTTCATATTGACATACCAGTCACCAAGGCCTGCCTTATCATTGTTACGCTTGCCGAACCAGCCGTCGTCAAGAACGAACATTTCTGCACCGAGCTCTTTTGTTGCGGCAGCAATTTCAAGAATTTTCTTTTCATTGAAGCTGAAGGTCGTTGCTTCCCAGTTATTGACAAGGATAGGTCTGTCCTTATCCTTCCAGTAGCCTCTTACGATATTTTCCTTAACAAAGGCGTGCATATTCTGACTCATGCCGTTAAGACCTTCATCACTGAAGGTCATTACGCTTTCAGGTGAATCGAAGTACTCCCCTTCGCCAAGGCTCCACTGAAATTCAAAGGGATTTATACCGTTATGTATGCGAAGAAGCCCGTGGGTAGAGATTTCGGTTCTTGCGATATGGTTGCCCGAGTACACAAGATTGAAGCCGTAGCAATTGCCGCTGTGCTCTGTGGTGTCAGCCTCGCGTATGGCAAAGAAGGGGTTATGTCTGTTTGAGCTTGAGCCTGAAATTGAGCCTACTGAGCATTCACCTGAGGTAAGCTCGTGCTCGTGCTTATATCTTTCGCGTGCCCATGCACCGTCAAAGGTGAGCATAACATATTTGCCCCTCTGAAGGTCAAGCTGCATACTCATAAGAGAGTTGATTTTAATTTCCCTTTTGCTCTTGTTATAAAGTCTTGTGCTTCGTGTTATTACATTGCTTTCCTCAAAAACGGTATAGAAAAGGTGAAGCTCTGCACCGAGCTTTGAGTCCTCTAAAACAACGGTGAGGGTTTCGCTTTCGCCGTAGCTTGAGGGAAGCCCCTTGAGCTGAGGCTTAACCTTTGTCACAGCCGCACTTTTAAAGGTGAAATCCGTTGTGAAATTGCCGTCTGCAGCCATAAGCTCCATAGCGGGCAGTCTGTAATCGCCCTTGCCGTAGGCGGAATACTCAAGAGCAATATGATCAAGTGAAAGTGTAGTATCTTTCTGAGTGTAAGGAGTTGAGTTGCTGTAGCCTGCAGCGTGCTTATCATAGAGGTATTCAAGATTATCCGAGTTTCTGATTTTTCTGCCGTAGTACATTGACTCGAGCTGACCTGTAGGAAGCGCTCTGAAAACATAGCTTGTCTTTTTTGTTGACAGGTGGAAAACATTATCCTTGTTAGTAAAAATCATTTCCTTTTCTCCTTTTTATACATTATAGTATATACAGATAATATTTTATAACATATTGCCGGCAGTGTCAAGTTAAATTAGTGTTAATTGTCCCGTGGCGGTACGCGTGGGAAGAAAAGCTGAAGGGCGAGGCTCTCCCCCGCCGAGAAAATTATGAATTATGAATTATGTATTATGAATTGCAGGTCCCTTCGCTCCGATTGTATAAAAAAGCCTTCCCTACTGTAGGGGAAGGCTAAAACTGTTTAATAATGTGCCACACCGCAAGCACAGACAGCGTTTTTCTTAAAGAGCTTCTGGAAGAATAAGCCGATATTGAAGAAAAATTTAGCTATGCCTGATTTATGACAACGGCAATCGCAATTTTCTGAAGGATTTTCAGGAATTACGGGTGTGTCGGGCTCATCGGGTAAATCTTCGCCGCCTGACTGTGTTAAATCCACAATAACATAAATGCTGAAATGATCTGTGTCAAATACCATATGACTGCCTTGTCTAAATGCATCCATATCAGTCAGAGTTTTATCGTCATTTACACGATAAACCTTGTAGTTACCTTCCTTTTCCCAATCAAGAGGAAGTTTCACCTTAACTGTTCCGTCCGGCTGAACATGCACACCTGCATTGTTTTTAAGGTTAATGTCAAACACTTTGAGTATATCATATTCACCGCTGTAAAATTCATTAAAAGCTTCTTCAACGAGAATATATCTTGAATCGTCCTTTCCAACGATGTCTACATCAAACTCGGCATCAGGATCTTCGGGATAATAAATCTCAGTATCATCATTACCATCAATTTCAAATTTATTACCCTGCATATATCCGCAGTGACAAACACGGTAGCAGTACATATGCACCTCATCCCATTTCCATTCGCCGAAAGAATGGCCTTTAGGTTCTATGTAGTCATAATCTTCAAAGCTGCAAACAGTGCATTTATTTATTCTTTCACCCCAACCGATGCAGGTTGCATCTGTCAGAGTTTCCCAGCCACCCATAATGTGTTCGCCGCCTAAGGCAGGAATATCTTCATATTCGCTGTCACCGCATACTGTACAGGTTCTGATCTTGTAGCCGTCTTCGGTGCAGTTATCCCAGATTTCCCACTCACTCCAGACATGTTCGCCGCCTAAGGCAGGAATATCTTCATATTCGTCGTCACCGCATACTGTACAGGTTGTGATCTTGTAGCCGTCTTCGGTGCAGTTGCCCCAGATTTCCCACTCACTCCAGACATGTTCTCCGCCTAAGGCAGGGATAAGATCTTCTTCCCAATCATAACATACTGTGCACATTCTTTCCTTGTAACCGTCTTCGGTACATGTTGGCTCTCTGCCTATATCCCATTCTCCCCAAATGTGTTCTCCTTCACTTCCCTCAACATATTTAGATTCTTCATCAGAACAATTTTTACAATATCTGATTGCATAATCCGGTTCGGTGCAAGAACTGGTCTCGTTTATAATTTCCCACTCACCCCAATCATGTCCGCCTAAATTGGGTATACTTTCGCCTTCATATTCATCACAGTTTTTACAATTTCTTTCCTTGTAT
Organism: Clostridia bacterium; assembly: GCA_017396515.1. Taxonomy (GTDB): domain Bacteria; phylum Bacillota; class Clostridia; order Oscillospirales; family Acutalibacteraceae; genus UBA6857. Next base: position 15,590 of record JAFQLV010000019.1, read on the forward strand.
CCGTCACTTGTGCAAGTAGGTTCATCCCAAATATCCCATTCGTCCCAAACATGTTTACCCGTTGCAGGAATATCATCATCTTCCCTATAAGAGCAAATGTCACAGAGTCTGTATTTTCTTCCGGGTACAACGCAAGGCTCAGATTCAGTTATCCACTCACCCCATATATGTTCACCGCCGAGTGCAGGGATTTCTTTATACTCATTTGAACCGCAAACTTCGCACGTTCTGATTTCGTGACCTTCACCTTTGCAGGTAGGCATATTGTCAACAGTCCATTCACCCCACACATGCTCACCTACAGGAGGAATATCCTTTTCATAAGTTAAGCCGCATTTACATGAATATGTGCTCTTTCCCCATTGACCGCAAGTAGGAGCCATTATTTCACTAATAGAAATAATGTGGTTTTCATCATAATTATAATGAATCCTTGCATTAAGAAGTTCATCGTTTTCATTGCTTATAATTATTTTCTCCCACTCGTTCTCATTTCCCCAATAATACACATCGGACAAATTTGAACACCGGTCAAAAGCACCGTAGCCTACACTTGATACACTTTTGGGTATTGTTATATCGTAAAGGCTACCGCAAGAATAAAAAGCACTTTCGCCTATGTTTACAGTACCGTCAGGAATAGTTACAACTTTGAGGTCGCAGCTGTTTGCAAAGGCACCTTCCTTAATTCTGAGCACAGAATCAGGAACCTTGAACTCATCTCTTTCGTTTCCTATGGGATACTGCACAAGCACGGTTTTATCTTTATTATAAAGCGTACCGGAAATATCATTTGAATAAAACTCATTGTTACTGTCAACCGAAATTTCCTTTAAACCCTGTGCACTAAAGGCATAACGCTCAATCATAATAACTGTGTCGGGAATTGTTACCGCTTCAAGACTTGCACAACCTGAAAAAGCATTTTCGCCTATAAACTCAAGACCTTCATTGAAAACAACTTCACTGAGCTCCCGGCAGTACGAAAAGGCACCCCTGCCGATTTCTTTTACACTACCGGGAATATTTATTGATTTGAGTCCACTCATAGAAAGCGCTTCATCACCAATGGTTAAAACACCGTCAGGAATATTAATTGATTCGAGAGAAGAACAATCATAAAAGGTATAATCACATACTTCTGTGATGCCTTCCGGCAAATTGATAGTCTTAAGGTTGTTACATCCCATAAAGGCCTTGCGACCTATATATTCTAATGTTTTTCCGAGGAAAGTAATATTTATAATATTGTCAGCACCGTAAAAAGCCCCTGAGCTAATTCTTTTTACTTCCTCATTAACAGAATACTCTGTTTTTTCATTTCCTATAGGATACTGAATCAGCTCTGTTTTGTCTTTATTAAATAAAACTCCGTCAATATCAGTATAAGCAGTATTGTTTTCATCAACTGAAATGCTATTCAATTTGTTACAATCACCAAAAGCGCTATCACCAATTGAAGATACACCTTCAGAGATGTAAACAGAAACGAGATTGTTACAATCATAGAATGCGCCGGCACCAATTGTTTCAACACCACTCGGGATTAAAACATTTGTGAGGCTGTAGCACCAAGAAAATGCATAGCTACCAATAGAAACTACACCGGAAGAAATATTAAGCTCTGTCAAGCTGTCACAATTGAAAAAAGCATATTCACCAATTGATACTACACTTTCAGGAATATCAGCCACTGCCAAACTGCTGCAATATCTGAATGCATATTCGTCTATACTTACTAATGTTTCCGGCAGGTTAACAGAAATAAGATTAGAACATTTCTCAAAAACACCAGTCTGCAACACAGTTACGCTTGAGGGAACGGTTACACTGACAAGGCTAGTGCATGAATTAAAAGCATAGGAGCCCATTTCAGTTACACTGTCAGGAATTGTAACTTCAGTAAGATTGTTGCAAGAATAAAATGCTCTTTCTCCTATTTTTTTAACACTTGACGGTATTTCAAGAGTTGTAATATGGTCACAGTCAGAAAAGGCTTCATATCCGATTACTGTAACAGGATACTCACCTAATTCAGACGGTATAGTTACGCTACCTTTAATTTTTGACGAGACCTTCACAATTGTTGCTTCACCGTCAGACACAGTGTATGTATACTCGTTATATGTATACATCGGTTCTTCAGCTTCTAAGGCAAAAGCATTAAAATTCCACTCAGGCCACTCAAGCCCAACAAACCCACCAAGCGGTGCACTTGTCAAACACATAAGCACAACAAGCACTGAACATAAGATTTTTTTCATTGTCTTTCCCATTTTCTTTTCCTCCCAAAATAAATAAATTATGAGTTTAGTGTGACATCTATAATTTACCAATTTATTTATTAAAAATCAAGTAGTATTGAAAAAAATAACCCCTTTGTCCTTACGGTCATTTCCCCTTTCAGGGGCAACAAGATTTTCGCGGTATCGAGTTGATGCTTCGTCAGCTTGCCTCGCCTGAAAGGAGAGGTGGTGCGACGAAGCTTGCGGAGTCGTGACGGAGAGGTTCCCCCGGCGGCAATAAGCCCTTGACAGCACCCCCGCCTGCAACGCGTACAGCAAAAAAAGAACCAACCCTGCGGTCGGTTCTTTTTTATTACAAAAGGTTAAATTATTTAAGAGTAGCCTTTGCGCCTGCTTCTTCGAACTTCTTAACAGCAGCTTCGCCGTCGTCCTTTGACATAGCTTCCTTGATAACCTTGGGAGCGCCGTCAACAGCTTCCTTAGCTTCCTTGAGGCCAAGACCTGTGATTTCACGAACAACCTTGATAACAGCGATCTTGTTAGCGCCAACTTCTGTGAGTTCAAGGTCAAATTCTGTCTTTTCTTCTGCAGCAGCTGCTTCAGCTACTACGGGGCCTGCAACTGCAACTGCAGCAGCAGCTGATACGCCGAATTCGTCTTCTACAGCGTGTACGAGTTCTGAGAGTTCAAGAACTGTAAGAGTCTTAAGTTCTTCAATGATAGCAGTAATTTTTTCTGATGCCATGGTATTTTACCTCCAAAAAATCTAATAAATATAAATTTGATTATGCTTCAGCAGGTGCTTCTGCTTCTGCGGGTGCCTCTGCGGGAGCTTCTGCTTCTGCTTCAGCGGGAACTTCTTCGCCACTCTTGTCAACAATAGCCTGAATAGCACGAGCGAATGCGGCGATGGGTGCCTGGAATGCACCGAGTACGTTTGCAAGAAGGATTTCTCTTGAGGGAAGCTTTGCAAGACCTGAGATCTTATCAATGCCGATAACTTCCTTATCGATGAAGCCGTTCTTGATTTCAAAATTCTTGTGTGTTTCTGCAAACTTGTTAAGGATACGTGCTGCAGCAACGTAATCATCTGCACTTGTAGCGATAGCTGTTGTACCGTCGAGAACTGCTTCAAGACCTGCGAGCTCTGTGCCTGCAATTGCAAGACGAAGAAGTGTGTTCTTAACAACTGTGTATTCAACACCTGCTTCACGAAGCTCCTTACGAAGAGCTGTGTCGTCAGCAACGTTGATACCCTTGTAGTCAACGATAACACCTGCGCATGAATTGTTAAGTCTTTCGGTAAGCTCAGCAACTACCTGCTTCTTTGCTTCTAAAACTTTAGCGCTTGGCAAATGAATTCACCTCCTGTAATAATTTTAACCTTTTACCCTTGGTGTTAGAAATGAGAAAACCCTTTCTCTCAAGATACCGAGAGAAAGGGCAACATAGTTAAATTAAGTCAATTTAATTATGCTCCGTTCCTCGGCAGGCGGTTAAAAACTAACCTTTAAGTCTGACACCTGCTGTCTTAGGGCTGGACAGCTTAGATATAATAACACAAAGACAATTGCTTGTCAAGTATTATTTCAAAAATTATTCAGCAGCAGCTGCTGAACCAACCTTGTTGGGGTTGATTTTTACACCGGGGCCCATTGTAGCTGAAACTACACATGAACGGATGTACTGACCCTTTGCTGCGGCGGGCTTTGCCTTGATAACAGCATCGAGAAGTGTTGTGAAGTTTTCCATAAGCTTCTCTGTGCCGAAGGATGCCTTGCCGATGGGGCAAGGGA
>JAFQLV010000020.1 GCA_017396515.1 Clostridia bacterium
CGCACTTTTGGGTCATCAGATTTTTTGCGAGACGGATTTTTGTCATATCAAGGCACAAAACGCAGTAAATCCTGCCGGATTTACGAGTATTTTAACGAAGAGATGGCGAAAATCCGTCCGAAAAAAACGGGTTCGGATTATGCTCTTCACCCTAAGGTTACTTAAATTTCAGAAAGGAATTACGCTTATGCTTACGAGTCTTAAAATTGAAAATATTGCCGTAATAGAAAAAGCGGAAATTCTTTTCAGCGGTGGGCTCAACATACTTACGGGTGAAACCGGCGCAGGTAAATCTATAGTAATTGACGCTATAAATGCTGTTTTAGGTGAAAGAACCTCCCGTGACATAATAAGAAGCGGAGCCGATAAAGCCAAGGTCACCGCCTACTTTGAAAATGTGAGTGAGACGGTAACCGAAAAGCTCAGAGAGTATGATATCGAGTATGAGGATGACGGCTCATTGCTCATTTCAAGGGTTATAACATCTGACGGCAGAAACAACTGCAAAATCAACGGTCACACCGTCACTGTTTCAATGCTCAAAAATATAGGCAGGGACTTAATCACAATATGCGGTCAGCACGACAGCCAATATCTGCTTTCAAAAGATAGTCATATGAGTTTTATCGATTCCTTGGCAGATTGCGGAGAGTTTCTTGACAGCTATCTTGAAACCTTCAATAAAATCAAAGCTGTAAGACGGCAGCTTAAGAAGCTTCTGAGCAATGATGCGGATAAAGAAAGACGAATGGAGTTTCTTAAATTCCAGATTGATGAACTTACAAATGCAAAAATTGTGCCAGGTGAAAAGAAGAGCCTTGATGAGCAAAAGAAAAAGCATCAGAACAGAGAAAAAATTCTGAGCTCACTATCACTCTGCGATGCCATTCTTAACGGCAGAGATGATATGTCGGGCATTACAGCCGAGGTCTATGACCTTGCCGAGTCTCTTGGCGAGCTTTCAAGGTTTGACAGCAAGTTTTATTCTCTTTATGAAGCTGTCAATGAATTTAAATATACTCTCGATGATTGCTCCGCTGAGATAAATGCCTCACTTTCTGATTTAAACGAAGGCAATTTTGATATTAATGCAGTTGAAGAAAGGCTTGATATTCTCTACAGGCTTTCAAAAAAATACGGCGAAACAGAGGAAGAAATGCTTGCCTATCTCGACAGCATCAGCGAAGAATATGAAAGCATTGCTATGAGTGATGAGCTTATAGATAAGCTTCAGTGTGAATATGACGAGCTGAGTGAGGAGCTTTTCAAGAGGGGCTGCTATCTTTCTGATTGCAGAAAGCAGACGGCTGTTTCTTTTGAGGGTGATGTAACCGATTCACTCAGATATCTCGATATGCCCGGGGCTGTTTTTAGCGTTGACTTCAAGGACGCACCTGCAACACAGACCGGTATTGACGATGCGGAGTTTCTTTTCAGCGCAAACATAGGCCAGGAGCCGAAGCCGCTTGCAAAAATTGCTTCAGGCGGTGAGCTTTCATGAGTTATGCTTGCAATTCGCTGCGTTCTCAGTGATAGCGATAAGATACAGTCGCTTATTTTCGATGAAATCGACACAGGTGTAAGCGGAAGGGCGGCACATAAAATTGCCCGCAAGCTCCACGAGCTGTCGCGTACCAAACAGGTGCTGTGTGTAACTCATTTGGCACAGATTGCAGCTTGTGCCGACAATCATCTGTATATAGAGAAAACAACTGAAGGCGGTGCAACCTACACCAAGGTTACTGCACTTGACTACAGCGAAAGAGTAAGAGAGATTGCAAGAATAATGGGCGGTGACATCGTTACGCAGACCACTCTCGATTCTGCAAAAGAGCTTATTGATTTTGCAGATAAAGGCGAAAACTTATAATTAACTCTTGACTTTAAAGGGTTAAATCAGTAGAATAGACAAAGTATGTAAATTGGAAAGGAAAGAATTACAATGAAAATTTACGAAGAACTTGTTGCAAGAGGCCTTATTGCACAGGTTACAGACGAAGAAAGAATAAAGGATCTTATCAATAACGGAAAGGCTGTTTTCTATATCGGCTTCGACCCCACAGCTGATTCACTTCATGTCGGTCACTTTATGGCTCTTTGCCTTATGAAGCGTCTTCAGATGGCAGGCAATAAGCCCATTGCACTTATCGGCGGCGGCACCGCTATGATCGGTGACCCCTCAGGCAGAAGTGATATGCGTCAGATGATGACTACCGAAACCATTCAGCACAACTGTGATTGCTTTAAGGAGCAGATGAGCAGATTTATCGATTTCTCCGAAGGCAAGGCTATTATGGTCAACAACGCTGACTGGCTGCTTGACCTTAATTATGTTCAGGTACTCCGTGAGGTTGGTGCCTGCTTCTCAGTTAACCGTATGCTTGCAGCAGAGTGCTATAAGCAGAGAATGGAAAAGGGTCTTTCATTCCTTGAGTTTAACTATATGATTATGCAGAGCTATGACTTCTATATGCTTTTCCAGAAGTATGGTTGTAATCTTCAGTTCGGTGGTGACGACCAGTGGAGCAATATGCTCGGCGGTACTGAGCTGATCAGAAGAAAGCTTGGCGAAGATGCTGCTGCAATGACAATAACTCTTCTTCTTAACTCAGAGGGTAAGAAAATGGGCAAAACTCAGAGCGGTGCCGTTTGGCTTGACCCCAAAAAGACAAGTCCCTACGAGTTCTATCAGTATTGGAGAAATGTTGCCGACGCTGATGTGCTCAAATGCATCAGAATGCTCACCTTCCTTCCTCTTGAAGAAATTGATAAAATGAACGACTGGGAAGGCAGTCAGCTTAACACTGCAAAGGAAATTCTCGCTTATGAGCTTACAAAGCTTGTTCATGGTGAGGAAGAAGCAAAGAAGGCTGATGAAGCTGCAAAGGCGCTTTTCGGCGGCGGAGTTAACACCGATAATATGCCCACAACAACACTCACTGCAGATGAATTTACCGACGGTGCTGTTTCTCTTATCGATATGATGCTTAAGGCAGGCATCATAAAGTCACGCGGTGAAGGCAGACGCCTTATTGAGCAGGGCGGTGTTTCCGTTGACGATGAAAAGGCAAAAAGCTTTACAGATACCGTTACCGTTGGAGCTTTTGAAAAAGGCTATGTAATTGTCAAAAAAGGTAAGAAGGTCTTTAACAAATTTGTAATTGAATAATTTTTATGCCGTGCAGATTATCTGTGCGGCATTTCTTTTGGATTATATTTTAAATTTTTAATAAGTTGTGCTGTTATATATTGAAAAAAACATTATACTGTGTTATCATATTTTGAAGAAATATAAACAAAAGGAGATTATAGCTATGCAAAAAGCATTAAAAAATAAAGCAGTGATTTTTGCTGTTATGGGTTCGGTTTTTTCACTTATCGGTGCCCTGATTTTCAATCTTTTGCCAAACTCTGAGCTTGCCAACGGCATACAGTATTCGGGCGAGGATGCTCTTTGGGCCCTTGCCTTTTCACCTGTGCTTTTTTTCATCGGCGGTGCCGGCTTTATCGCTTCCATGCTTCTTGATATGAAAAATTGGAAAAAAACACTTCACGATATTGCAATATACATATATATTTCAGCGTTTGCTTTTGCCGTTATTTTTAATTTTGCTGTCAGTCTTTCCTACTTTGTTACACAGCTTTCACTCGGCTTTGTGGCTCCCTTTGACGGACTTGTATATGAAAAGGCAGCCCTTGTTATGATTATATTTGTAATCTGGCAGTTCATTTTTTCTGCACTTACAGTTGCAGAGTCATTAAAAGATAGTAAATAAATTCCGGCGTAAGCCCGATAATAAATTATACTGAAAAACAGAGGTGCAGTATGGACAAAAAAATTTACACAATAGCGACAGCTCATCTTGATACAGTGTGGAACTGGGATTTTGAACATGTTATCAATGTGTGCCTTAAGGAAACACTTGAACAGAATTTCAGATATTTTGAGCAATATCCCGATTACCGCTTCAACTTTGAAGGTGCCTACAGATACGAGCTTTTCGAGGAGTATTATCCTGAAAAGTTTGAACAGCTTAAAAAGTATATTGAGCAGGGTAAATGGAATGTAACGGGCAGCTGCTTTGAAAACGGTGATGTCAATATTCCTTCACCTGAAAGCATGTTCAGAAATGTTATTTACGGTAATCTTTATTTTGAAAGAAAGTTTGGCAAGAGAAGCAACGACATTTTCCTGCCTGACTGCTTCGGCTTCGGTTGGGCTCTTCCTTCAATTGCCGAGCACGCAGGTCTCAAGGGCTTTTCCACACAGAAGCTCTCATGGGGCAGTGCCAACGGCATTCCCTTTGATATAGGCTATTGGTACGGCGTAAACGGTAAGCCGATATTTGCATCTCTCGATGCCAAGTCATATTGCACAACCTTCAAAAAAGTCAGAACAAAGAAAAATCTCACCGACAAGCTGAATAATAATGTAAAAAAATACAGTCTTCCCATGACCTTCGCATACCACGGTGTCGGCGATGTGGGCGGTGCTCCTAAGGAGACATCTGTAAAAACAGTGTCAGATGAAATTGCAACAAACGACAGCAATGACATCAAGGTTCTTGCATCGTCACCTACAGAATTTTTTGACGATGTGGCAAATCTTGATGAGGACATACTCAGAAAGCTTCCTACCTTTAACAGTGAGCTTCTTATGACAACACACGGTGTCGGCTCCTATGTTTCAAGAGCATTTTCAAAGAGAATGAACAGAAGAAACGAAGAAATTGCCGATATGGCTGAAAGAGCCGGTGTAATGGCAATGTCACTTGCCGATGCTGCTTATCCCAAGAGTGAAATTGACAGAGGCTGGAAGAGAACAATTGCGCACACCTTCCATGACGACATTACAGGTACCTCTGTTCAGCGTGTTTATCAGCGCTCTTGGAATGATTACGTTCTGTCTGCCAATCAGCTGACAAATGCTTTTGAAGGCTCGTCCAAGGAAGTAATCAAATGCCTTGACACATCCTGGGTTAAGGGTACTGCCGTAGTGCTCAGCAACACCCTTGAGCAGCCCAGAATGGCAACTGTTGATGTTCAGGTACCGTTCTACGGTTATAATCATGTGCGTGTTTTTGAAAAAAGCGGTGCCGAGGTGCCCTCACAGGTTAATTCCGTTGAAGGCGATAAGATGAATATCTCAATTGCAGCTTATGTGCCTGCTATGGGCTATAAGGTTGTTGATGTGCTTTACAGCGAAGTTCCCTGCAGTATCAACACAGGTCTGAGAATTGACAAAAACGTGATTGAAAACTATAAATATATTGTTTCTGTTGATAAAAACGGCGATATTGCTTCAATTGTTGATAAGACTCTCGGTAACACTCAGATTCTCAGAAAGCCTATCCGCTTTGAAATTAACAAGTATAAAGGAACTAAGGAATATGTTGCCTGGGAGCTTACCTACAACGAGCTTGATAAGTATCCTTGGGAGTTTGCTGAAAAAGGTGTTTGCACTGTTGTTGAATCAGGTGCCGTCAGAGTTACTCTTAAGGTGACACAGAAAGCTGGCAAATCCACCTTTACATATTATGTTTCACTCAGTGCCGGCTGTCCCTGGGTCAGTGTTTATAATGAGGTTGAGTGGAGAGAGTTTACAAGAGCACTTCACAACGGCTTCTATTTCAATGTCAAGAACAACTATTCAACATTTGACCTTGGTCTCGGCGCAATAAGAAGACCCAAGGCCAATAAGAAGCTCTATGAGGTACCTGCACAGAAGTGGGCAGATATCACTGATAAAAATATGTCATACGGTGTTTCCGTTTTCAGCGACAGTAAGTACGGCTGGATGATGAAGGACGAAAGAAGTCTCAGACTTACAATTCTCCATTCACCTAAGAATTATTACCGTGATGACAGTGTTCAGGGTATGCTTGAGTTCGGCCTTAACAGATACGGCTATGCCATTTATTCACATCAGGGTGATTATACAAACGGCACTCAGCTTAACGCCCGTTTCTTCAATCAGCCTTGTGCCGCATTTATCACCGATAAGCATGAGGGTACACTTGGCAGTGAATATTCCTTCGGCTCAATCAGCCACGAGGCCGTTATTGTTCGTGCCATCAAAAAGGCCGAAAACTCTGATGAAATCGTTATCCGTGTTAATGAAGGTGCCGACAGGCTTGCAAAGGATGTTAAAATTATCCTCGGCAAGGGTATAGCATCAGCCCGTGAGCTTAACGCTGTTGAGGATGAAATCGGTGAGGCAACGGTTGAAAACGGAAGTCTTGTTTTTGACCTTAAGCCCTATGAGGTCAAAACCTTTGCCGTTAAGCTCAGAGACTGCGCTGTCGGTGTAAGGGCATCTCAGTCAGCAGTTGAGCTTCCTTATAACACAGATATTGTTACATTTAATCACAACAGAGAATCCGCTAATATTCCCACAATTAATGTTACCGTACCCGGTGAAATCTTCCCGAAGGAAATTGAGTGCGGCGGCATTACTTTCAAAACAGGCGATATTTGGGGTGACGGAAACAATGCACTTATCTGTGGCGGTCAGGAGCTTAAGGTAACAGGTAAGAAGCTGTATTTCATCGGTGCAAGCCTTTACGGTGATAAGGTTTATAATTTCAAGGTTGACGGCAAGCTTTATCCGATTAAGGTGCAGTCAATTAACGAGAGAATAGGTAAGTGGGATCTTTATGACCTTGCAGAAACTGCAAATATCAAAACAGATAAGCTTGCCTGGGAATGCACTCATACTCATTCAATCAAGGGTGATGTAGCCGCACAGCAGCTCTACTTCTTTATGTATGAGGTGCCCGTGGGTGAAACAGGTGTAATCACTTTGCCTGAAGACAACGGCCTTATTATTCTTGCCGCAACTCAGACACGAGAAACTGTCAGCACCACTCTTGAAACTGCTCTTTATGACAGAATAACAGAGCGTCCCTTTGACTATAAGATGTCAGGCAAGGAAAAGAGAAGATATAAGCGTCTTAAGAGAAAGTGGAAGAAAACTCCCAACAAGTCTTAAATTAAAAAAGCTATCCCTCAATTCGGGGGATAGCTTAAACAATGTAAGAAGGTATTTTTATGATAAAATCAAATTGCCACACTCACACAACCTATTGCGACGGCAAAAACTCTGCTGAGGAAATGACCTTGGCGGCAATTGAAAAAGGTTTTGTTTCTCTCGGCTTTTCAGGTCACAGCCCTATGTATTATGAGGCGGACTGGACTATGACTCAGGATAATATCAAAGATTATATCAGCGATGTCAGAGGAATAAAAGAAAAATATGCACATAAAATAGATGTGCTTTGCGGAATTGAGCTTGACAGTGATTTCAGCGGTGTTGACCTTAGTGACTTCGATTATACGATTGCAAGTGTACACCAGCTTCACGGTGAAGATAAAATTTATTCCGTTGACCTTTCGCCCGAGGAACTGACAGAGTGCGTAAACACTGTTTTCGGTGGCAGCTGGAATAAAATGGCTGAGACATACTTCAATAATCTTGCCGATTTTGTTCTTTCAGGCGACTTTGATGTTGTTGGGCACTTTGACCTGATAACAAAATTCAACGGCAAAACACCCCTTTTTGACGAAAACGATGCCGATTATATGACTTCTGCGATTAAAGCTCTCGACAGAATACTCGATAACAAGCCGGATATTCTCTTTGAGGTCAATACAGGTGCAATGTACCGCAAAGGCAACACTAAGCCGTACCCTGCCGAATTTATGCTAAAACACATAAATAAAAGGGGAGGGCTTATTACAATAACAAGCGACTCACATTGCTGTGACTCTCTTGATTTTGCCTTTGATGAAATGACAGATTATTGCAAAAGCTGCGGATTTACCGAGGCTTATTATCTGACTAGTGACGGCAGGAAAAAATACAGTTTATAACCGCCTTTGTATTGACAAAGCCACTTCTTTTTGATAAAATATCTAAGCTGTCGCAATTGGCAGCTGATATACGGAGAGTTGTCCGAGTGGTCGAAGGTGCAGCACTCGAAATGCTGTGTGGGGAAACTCACCTAGGGTTCGAATCCCTAACTCTCCGCCAAAAATCGACAATCTTCGACAGAAGGTTGTCGATTTTTACTTTTTACTTCTTCACTATTCACTCTTCACTAATCCTTCGGGTCGATTTTTGGCGAAGTAATAAGAACCTCACGAAACAAGACGAAATCAAAGATTTCTTTGTTTCGGAGAACCTTGTTACTCGCAAGCTCGTAATAGTTAAGAAGGAATAGTGAATAAGTGTGGGCGGGACACCCGCACCCGATTGTAATATTGACAAAATCAATTATCGATGATAACATTGAATTCAAAGAAATGAGTAGCAGAAAGGTGGTCGGACTATGGGATATGAAGGTTCATGGAGCGGTATGCGAAAATACCTTGAAAAAGAAATGCTTGCTGAAAGTTTAAAAGGCAGATTGAGATACGGTTGTACACAATACGAAGGTATGGATGAAAAAATATTTGAAGTTTGTATTGATGGAAAACAGTCAAAGCGTTTCTCGCGGGAAACAGTAGCTACTTACTTTATAGATAAAGGTTATGCAGGTTTTGAAAAAATTCAAGGTAACGGCGAATACTGGAGTGTTTATTTGTCTTTATATAAGGATTATCCTTTGCAAAAGCGAAGTGAATATACGGGTGATGAATTCTGTGACGCACTTGCTGAAAATCGCAACCAAGATATAAAAACAAGTCTGAACTCTGATAATCCTATTGTAAGAATGTTTGCAATACTTGACCGCCGTGTAGGTAAGCGTACGCTTGATAAGTTAAAAGGTGTTTTAGATGAGCAACCGGAGTGGCTAAAACAGTTTTATGTTTTGAGATTTGAAGCTGAAAATTTATAATTATTTAGTTGCTAAACTGATCCGTAAACACAAAAAAAACAACAAAAAGCTCCCTTCAACGAGGGAGCCCTAATTTTATATTAACCTAAAAGTACATCAGTCACAAGCATTACACAAAAGCCGACAAGCAGTGCGTAAGTTGCACCTCTTTCATTGCCGTGAGAGTGCGTTTCGGGAATCATTTCATCACTAATGACATAAAGCATTGTGCCGCCCGCAAAAGCTAAAGCAAAGGGTAGTACGGCAGAAGCGATGCTGACAGCAAAATAGCCTATAAGCGTGCCTATAACTTCAACGAGACCTGTTATCATAGCGCAGATAAAAGTCTTTCTTGGGGTTACGCCTGCTGAGAGCATTGGCCCTATTATAACCATACCCTCGGGGATGTTCTGAAGGGCAATGCCGCCTGCGATAATAAGTGCCTGCGAGGTGTCACCTGAGCCGAAGCCCACACCTGCAGCAATACCTTCAGGCAGATTGTGAATTGCAATGGCAGTGACAAATAAAAGCACCTTACTCAGTCCCTCGTTGTGGTGCGGCTCAGTGTCAGAACCGACAAGACGATGCAGATGAGGGACTAATTTGTCAATTAAGTTAAGGCACAAAGCACCTGCAAAAATTCCTGCAACGGTTATAAGCAGTCCGAATTTACCGCCGTACTCAAGTGAAGGCAGAATCAGACCGAGTACCGCCGCAGCAAGCATAACACCGGCAGCAAAGGAAAGCACAATATCTGAAAAGCGCCTTGAAATATTCTTGAAAATAAAGCCGATAAGTGAACCGATAAGAGTTGCACCGCCTACGCCGAGAGCTGTAAGTAAAACAAGCTTCATAAGAATTTCCTTTCTTTATTGCGGCTGCTGTTCGGGAGTCTCATCCTGTTGAGACTCAGCAAGCTCTTTTTTTAGGGCAGCTTCATCCTTTTTCTTAACATCGTTTTTAACAAGTCTGTAAATTGTTGATGCCGCAGGCACGCTCAGAAGCATACCAAGCACACCGAACATTCCGCCGCCTACGGTTACGGCAGCGAGTACCCAAATGCTGGGAAGACCCATGGAGTTGCCCACAACCTTGGGATAGATAAGGTCGCCTTCAATCTGCTGAAGAAGGATTATGAAAACAAGGAAGATGAGAGCCTTTACAGGCGATTCCATAAGTATGAGGAAAGCTCCTATTGCACCGCCTAAAAGAGCACCGACAACGGGAATAAATGCGGTCACTACGGTTACAGCACCTATCATTGCGGCATAGGGGAGTCTAAGAATGAACATACCTATTGTGCACAACAGGCCGAGAATAAGAGCCTCAGTGCACTGCGCAACAATAAATTTATGGAAGGAATCGTTTGCTACCGATGCAACATAGTTGATTTTCTGAGTGATTTTTTCGGGGAGATAGTGCTTCATAAGAGTTTTCAGCTGAGAGGCAAGCTTATCCTTGCTCAGAAGCACATAAACAGCAAAAATTATTGCAAGCACTGCAGTTGTAACACCTGAAACAACAGACGATACTGTTGAAACAACTACATTCATCACGCTGCCTACTCCCGAGGTCACCGTTGAAATTATGCCTGAAATTTTTGATTGCCAATCAATTTTTGAGAGGGTGGCTATTAAATCCTGAGGCACAAACTCCAGACCGTCCAATTTGTCCACTATAGCATCAAGAAAACCGGGAATAAGGTCAATGAGCATTTTTATGCACTTTGTCAGCTGAGGCACAACAAGAGCAATTATAAGTGTCAGAACGGAAATCAATGCAACAAATGCAAGCACAAGTGAAAGCCCCCGTCTTGTTCTTACAATAAATTTGTTGTCTGATTTTGACAACAGGTGTCTTTCAAAAAAGCTCATTAATATGTTCAGCGGGTACGCGATGACGGTACCGATAATAAGGGGCAACACCGCCGCGAAGGCAGCCTTGAATATGTTTGCCACACCTACCCAGTAGTGTATGCACAGAAACAGTGCAAAAACCACAGCGGCAATTTTAATAAGGCTTCTTGTTTCAATCTTTTTTACATTCATATCAATCACCTGAGTATTTAGGAATAAATTTATATATACATTCGGCAATGGCCTTGGCACCGTCATTGTTTGGGTGCACATTATCCTTGCCGAACAGCTCTCTGCGGTTTTCTGTGAGATTGTTTATGTCAATAAGAGTGTAGCCGCTTTCTGTTGCTGCTTCTCTTATTATATCTGCTATTTCTTCAACAATTAAAGGCTGAATATCATGGTTGGTAAGTCCCGTCGTTTTACCCTCAGGGAAGTAGGCCGTAGGGGGAGTGCATATAAGAACCAACGGCGGTTCCTCTGTATTGAGATAGGAGTTGAGAAGCTTAAGATATTCCCGCTTAAATGCTTCGGCACCCTTCCAGTTTTCAGGCTTGGAATCATTGCTGCCGAGCATAAAAACAAGAATATCGCAATCAAAATCATGAGACCATGTGTAGGCCTTTGTTATGTTATAGGGCTGATCACCGTCAGGCTGAACCGTACTGCCGCTGACTCCGTAGGATTTTACACAGTATTTTTCGCCAAGCAAATCAGACAGCAGGGCAGGATAGTTGTTTTTAGGCCAATTTCTTATGCTGTGCCCATAGGTCACGCTGTCACCCACAAGAGCAACCTTTATCTGACCTTCCTTATATTGAGGATTAATTCTTATTCCGGAGAGTCCGTTCATAAACATATATCCGAAAAAAGAAAAGCCGCAAATAATAATTACGAGAAGGATTATAATAAACACTTTAACTTTCCTTGATTTCTTCATTCTGTCACATCCTTCAGTCACCGCGGACTATTCTGTAGGTCTGTCTGAAATCCTGCTTGCCCCAGCCTCTTTCAACACCTTTTTCAATTGCAGCCTTAGCTACGCGCATACCGGGCATATCAAAGCCGATTGCTTCGCTCATTCTTGCACAGATGTTAATGTCCTTGCAAACATTTTCCAGGGAAAAGGCAGTGGTCCAGTCTTCATTTTTAAGCTTATCACGCTGTGCCTGCATATAGAAATTCTGCGCACCGCCTGCCGCAACGGCATCGGCAAAATTATCAACAGACACACCGTATTTCTGGGCAAGAAGCAGAGTTTCGTTAACAGCGTTCTGAATCTCGGCAACAAGAGTGTTGTGGCATATTTTGGCCGTAAGACCCATACCGTTTTTGCCCATATAAATTACCTTCTGACCCATATATGACAGTATAGGTTCGATTTCGGAAAATAAATCCTCATCACAGCCTGCCAGTACGCCGAGAGTGCCTGCAATTGCATCAGCCTTTGAGCGTACCACAGGGCAATCTGCAAACTGAGCACCCACTGCTTTTACTTTTTCACTGACTGCAACCGATACTTCAGGGTCAATAGTGCTCATATCAATGCATATTTTGCCTTTGCCAAGATAGGGGAGCATTTCGTTATAGCAATCCTCCACATGCTTTGAAGTTGGTATCATTGTAATGATTATATCAGCATTTTTTGCAACTTCAATATTATCCTTGCAGGCAATTGCACCCATTGCCGCCAATTTATCTGTCTGACTTTGCTTGTGGTCATTGGCAAAAACCTTATCGTCGTGTTTTTTTACTATGTTTTCACACATGGATTCACCCATTATACCAAGACCGATAAAACCTATTTTCATGTGAAATCTCCTTTTTGAGCTTTAATTATTTTTATTATATTACTATTAAATTTTGTTGTCAAGAAATGTTGCTACAATTCATTTGTTGTGGTAAAATAAATATAAATTCAATATAAAGGACAGATTAAAAATCAATTATGAGTTCTCTGAAAAATAAGAGTCGGTTTTCTATGGATATGTGCAGTGGCAGCATTCCTAAAAAAATGATCGTCTTTGCCCTGCCCCTTATGCTCTCGAGCCTGCTGCAGCTGCTTTTCAATGCAGCTGATATAATAGTCGTGGGTAATTATGCAGGTGATGAATCCCTTGCCGCCGTAGGTGCAACCTCAACACTTATTAACCTGATGACAAATCTATTTATAGGCATGAGCGTTGGTGCAAATGTGCTCACAGCCAATTATTTTGCCGCGGGCCACGAAAAGGATCTGAGCAAAACCGTGCATACTGCAATGACTGTCAGCATTTTAAGCGGTCTGTTTCTGACGGCAGTCGGTGTGATTGCCGCACCTTATGTGCTTAAGCTTATGCAAACGCCTGACGATGTTATCGGTCTTGCTACCGTTTACCTCAGAACTTATTTCTGCGGAATGACTGCTGTTATGGTTTATAACTTCGGCAGTGCTATACTTCGCGCAACAGGTGACACGCAAAGATCATTATATTTTCTCTTTGCTGCGGGCATAGTAAATATTGTGCTCAATCTTATTTTTGTCATTGTTTTTCACTGGGGAGTTTTCGGTGTAGGTCTTGCAACTGTTATTTCTCAGGTGATTTCAGGCACTCTAGTCTTTTATTGTCTGCTAAGAGAAAACAGTGCTATCAGAGTTGATATCAGGCAGCTGCATATCGATAAGCATAAGCTTGCCAGAATTTTGCAGATAGGCTTACCTGCGGGACTTCAGGGTATGATGTTTTCCCTTGCCAATGTTGTAATTCAGTCCTCAGTCAACACCTTCGGCACAACTGTAATTGCAGGTAACTCAGCCTCGGCAAATGTTGAGGGCTTCGCTTTTACCTCAATGAATGCCTTTCATCAGGCGGCTGTGTCCTTTACCGGTCAGAATGCAGGTGCAAGGAAGTATAAGCGACTCAATAAAATACTTTTCACGGCACTGGGCTATGTCTCAATTGTCGGTGCCGTTTTCTGCCTTATTTATATTCTTTTCTCTCGGCCGCTGATTTCTCTTTATACAGACAGTGAAGCTGTTATAGATGCAGGTGTTAAAAGGCTTATGATTATTGCTTGCTCATATGTGGTCTGCGGCATGATGGATGTTGTAGTCGGCTCCCTTCGCGGTCTCGGATACTCTTTTATGCCTATGCTTGTTTCACTTGTGGGCATATGTGCACTCAGGGTGGTGTGGATTGCAACAGTTTTTCAGTTGCCGCAATATCATACTATCGAAATGATATATTACACCTATCCCCTCAGCTGGATAATAACTTTAAGTGCACATCTGCTGTGCTACTGCTTTGTTCACAGGCACATAAAGAAAAAGTGGGCACCGACAGCTGATGTTGACTGACATATTTTTTGAAAAAGAGGTATACTTTAATGATTAGCAAAACATACGATGAAAAAATTCAGCAATGGATAAACGATAATAAAGACAGAATAATATCTTATTGGTGCGATCTTATAAAAATTCCGTCTGTAAAATCTGAAAAAGCAGAAAACGCACCCTTCGGTCTCAATTGTGCAAAGGCTCTTTCACTCGCGAGGGATATTTTTGCCGCAGAGGGTTTCACCGGAGATTTATATGCTGAAAGCGGATATGCTCTTACACATTACGGTAGCGGTGAAAAGAAAATAGGTCTGTTTTCACACAGTGATGTTGTACCTGTGGGCGGTGACTGGATTTTCACAAAGCCCTTTGAGCCTGTTATCAGAGAAGGTTCATTAATCGGCAGAGGTGCAGAGGATAACAAATCGGGAATAATTGCAGCCCTTTGCCTTTACGAAATACTGAGAGATTGCAATATTCCTCTTAAGTCACGCCTTGAAACCTTTATAGGCTCAGATGAGGAATGTGGCATGGAGGATCTGAAGGAATATCTGAGAATGCAAGATATGCCCGATATCTCTTTTGTTCCCGATGCAGACTTTCCTTGCAGTGTCGGAGAAAAAGGCATATATCACTTCTGGTGCGAAAGCAAAAACGGACTGTGCGATATCCTTGATTTTGCCGGCGGTGAGGCCTTTAATATTGTTCTTGACAATGTCAGCGTGACGCTCAGAATAAGTGACGCACTGCTCAATGAGCTTACTGCTCTAACTGAGAATAAGCCTGAGTTTACGCTTTTCAGCGACGGTGAAAAACTGACCCTGAAAGCAAAGGGAATTGCAAAGCACGCAAGTATACCCGAGGGCTCCCTCAATGCTGCATACCTTGCTGCGGAGCTTCTTTCAAAGTGCAGGTCTCTTTGTGAAAACGACAGAAATATTTTATCTGCAGCTGCAAATATTCTTTCCTGCAGCTTTGGCGGCGGAATAGACATTACACATGAGGACCCGAATTTCGGCAGACTGACAAGTGTAAACGGTATGGTAAAGGTGACAGACGGAAAGCTCTGCCTCAGCTTTGACTGCAGATACGGTGACACCTTAAGTCCTGAAACACTTGAAAGCTGTAGTGAAAAAGCATTAAATAACAAAGGCTTCATTGTCACATATAAAAGCAACAGTCCCGGCTTTGCCATAGATAAAAACAGCAAGGTTCCCGATATGCTTGAAGATATTTATGAAGAAATCTCAGGCGAAAGACTCGGCAGGGTACTTATGGCAGGCGGAACCTATGCCCGTAGGCTTAAAAATGCCTTTTCAATAGGCACTTATGTTATAAAAAGAGACAGGTCTGCACCGGTTATGAAAATGCCTGAGGGTCACGGAGGCCCACATCAGTGCGACGAAAGGATTGACCTTGAAGGCTTTTTCGAGGCTGTCAGAGTCCTTACTCATTATGTAATTGCGGCAGACGAGCTCATTAACGAATAAATTTAAAAGGCTGATACCCTCGTTTATGAAGGTATCAGCCTGAATTTATATCTGTTTTTCTGCACTGAGTTTGTCTTTATGTCTATCGAGCACCTTAAAAAGCTTTTCTTTTTTATCCTCAGCCATATGACATAAGGGGCCTCTCAGGTACCCCGTATCTGTGCCGAGATAAAGCATTGCTTCTTTTATGGGAATGGGATTGACATCGCTGAAAATAGCTTCTATCAGGTCACAGACATCCTCCTGCATTCTGTTAGCTTCCTCAAATTGGTGCTTTACAGCTTTTATGGTCATATTATGAGTAAACCTCGGCAAAATGTTTGAAAGCACTGAAATAACCCCTTTGCAGCCGAGATAAGCCGAAGCGGTGATAAGATCGTCATTGCCTATGTAGAATGACAGTCTGTTTTCGCAAAGGGCAATTGATTTGACAAGCTTGGAAATATTCGGGTCAGCCTCTTTGACTCCCCAAATATTTTCATGGTATGAGAGCGCCTTATAGGTTTCACTCTGAACGTTAAGCCCTGTTCTCGATGGCACATTATAAATAAACAGGGGCTTTGAAAGTCTGTCTGCAAGAAAGGTATAATGCTTTATAAGCCCTGCCTGTGATGTTTTGTTATAATAGGGTGTTACCATAAGATGAGCATCAATACCGCATCTTTCAGCCTCTTTTGCAAGGTCAAGGGTAAAATAAGTGCTATTACTGCCTGTACCGCCGAGAAGAGGAACGCGTCCATTGATCTTTTCGGCGGCAAAGGAAAACAGCCTGAGTCGCTCATTAACACTTAAGGTCGAGCCTTCACCTGTTGTCCCACAAACAATAATAGCATCTGTACCGTTTGCAATTTGAAATTCTATAAGCTTTGCGAATCCTTCAAAATCGATTTGACCTTCCTTGTCAAAGGGTGTAATTAACGCAACACCGCTGCCAACAAAGAGGGGATTCATTAAAAGCCTCCTTAGTCCATATAACCCTCAGCTGCAAGAAGCTCTGCAAGAAGAACTGCACCGCCTGCTGCACCTCTGAGTGTGTTGTGTGAAAGACATACAAACTTGTAGTCATACTGTGAGTCTTCACGAAGTCTGCCGATTGAAACAGCCATACCGTTTTCGAGTGTGCGGTTGAGCTTTGTCTGAGGCATATTGTCTTCTGTGAAGTAGTGAAGGAACTTCTTGGGAGCTGAGGGGAGATCCAGTTCCTGAGCTCTGCCTGAATAGTTTTCCCATACCTTGATGATTTCTTCCTTTGAAGGCTTTTTGCCGTCCTCAAAGCG
>JAFQLV010000021.1 GCA_017396515.1 Clostridia bacterium
ATTATCCTTACAAAGGGTCAGGTTGTGGCGCAGGGCGAAGTAAATCAGATTTGTGATATGTACACGGAAATGGTGAACAGCAAATAAATGCAAAATTCTAAATGCAAAATGCAAAATTGTGGTCGCGACTTCACCCCCCGCTGACCTTAAGCCTCTTTCCGCAAAGCAAAAGCTCAGAGGAGGCAAATCTCATCAATCTTAAATTACACGGCAGGTCACTTCCGATTTGGTAGTGACCTGCCTTATTTATGCCTTCCCCTTGCTTTAAGGGGAAGGTGTCACGCAGTGACGGATGAGGATTATAATCCTGAGACTTCCCATCTCATCCCAACTCTCTTTGCGGGAGAAAAACTATTTATCGGTAGAAATGTACACGCGACCACAATTTTGCATTTTGCATTTAGAATTTTGCATTTATTTGCTGGTCACCATTTCCGTGTACATATCACAAATCTGATTTACTTCGCCCTGCGCCACAACCTGACCCTTTGTAAGGATAATGGCTTTGTTGCAAAGCTTTTTGACTCTGTCGGTGCTGTGTGAAACAAAAAGCACTGTAACGCCGTCGTCCATCATATCGAGGATTCTCTGCTCGCTTTTTTCTTTGAAGGCAGCATCGCCCACGCTGAGAACCTCATCGAGAATGAGAACATCGGGCTTGACTGCCGTTGCAATAGCAAAGCCCAGCCTTGACTTCATGCCTGAGGAATAGCTTTTCAGGGGTGCATTGATAAATTCCTCAAGCTCTGAAAAAGCCACGATTTCATCATATTTTTCATCGATGAACTTTCTTGAAAAGCCCATGGTTGTGCCGTAAAGATAGATATTTTCTTTGCCTGAATAGTTGGGGTCGAAGCCTGCACCAAGCTCCAGCATGGGAGCAACGGTACCGACAACCTTGCAGCTGCCCATTGTGGGCTTAAGTACCCCGGCAATGGTTTTGAGAAGGGTGCTTTTGCCTGCACCGTTAAAGCCCATAACACCTACTCGGTCGCCCTTTTCAACCTTGAAGGAAACATCCTTCAGTGCCCAGAACTCCGTATAGTGGAGCTTTCTTGTAACAAGCCTTATAAAATATTCCTTTGCACTGTCAACACGCTCACGGTTGAGACGGAAAAGCATGCTGACATGGTTTACTTCAATTGCATATTCTTTCAAAAAATCAGCCTGCCTTTCTTAAATGTGAAGAATGAATTTATCCTGCAGCTTATAGAAAAGTGCCGTGCCCACGAGGAGAACCGCCACGGCAAAAACACCGCTGTAGACAAGGGAGAAGGGGTCAAAATAAGCTGCAAATTCGGTGCTGTGAAGCACGGCGGCACGGAACATATCAATAATGCCGCAAAGGGGATTGAGACGCAGAATCATAGCCTGCCATGAGCCCTCGCTGAAGCCTAACTTATCTATGGTGTAGACAATGGGTGTGACATAGAAAAGAAGCATGCAGAAAACATCGTAAAGATTTTCTATATCCTTGAAGAAAACATCAAGAGTAGCAAGAAGCATGCCTATGCCAAGACACATAACAAATAAAATTATTATGGGTACCGCTGCAAACGCCACATAGGGAGACATGGGTATGGGGTCCTTGCCCGTAAGGTTGAAGAAAACTATAACCAGTACCAGCACGGAAAGAGAAATAAGGAATGTGACAAAGGTGGAAAGCACCACCGATAAGGGATAGATATACTTGGGCACATAAACCTTTTTAATAATTGAAGCACTGCCTCTTATGGATTTCATTGCTTTTTTTGTGCTCTGGGTAAAGAACTCATAGAGCAGACGGCCTGTAAGCAGATAAACGGGATAGTTGACAACCTCTGCCGAGTCTCTGCCGAAAAGGTTGCTGAAAACAACGGTGAGAACTATCATTGTAAGAAGCGGCTGCAAAAAGGTCCAGAAAACACCGAGAACGGAGTTTCTGTATTGAAGCTTAATCTTTTTTATAACAAGCTCACGCAAAAGGTGGCGGTATTTCATAAATTTATCGGTATAAGCACCGACTGCTTTAACTTTAAGCGACAAGCTATGCACCTCCCGAATAGTATAGACAAAATTATTATATCACGGTTTTAAGGTTTTTACAATAGTTTTGTTTTAACAGAAAAGCCACTGTTGCGTAATCGTGCTCATCGAAATACTCAATAAAGACCGACTTACAATCGTTAAAAATGATAAAGTGAAATATCCTTCGGATGTGAAATAGAATAAATCCCCTCACGCCCGCAGGCATTTCACATTGCGCAGCAATATTTCACACGCAAAGCGTATTTCACAAATCCCGTGAGGGATTTATTTCGCAGAAAAGAGACACCTTTTGTCTACCGGACAAAAGGTGTCTCTTTTCTGGAGCTGGAAACGTGACTCGAACACGCGACCTGCGCATTACGAATGCGCTGCTCTACCAACTGAGCTATTCCAGCAGATGTGAGTATAATTATACTCAAAAACGCTCTTATAATCAAGTGGTTTTATAAAATTATTTTCACAGCCCGGCGCAAAAGCTACCGGGCTGTAAGCATTACATATTCATAAGCTGTCTTATATCCTTGCCGCAGAAGTAAACTGCCGCACTGCTGCCGATAATTCTTGAGGCGACACGCTGGCCGTATCTCTCGTTAATATCCTTGACTTCAAGGTTTGTGCTGATGATTGTGGGCAGGGAAGAAAGTATGCGGCTGTTGAGGATGTTATAAAGCTCAGCATTTGTGAACTGTGTTGAAAACTCTGTGCCTAAATCATCGATAATAAGCAGATCGCAGGTGAGGATATCCTCTTTTATGCTGTCTTCTCGGGGAAGTCTGCCGAAATGCTCCGCCTCAAGCTTATCCATTATTGACTGAACGCTGCCGTAATAAACATCGTAGCCCTTGTCAATAACCGTGTTTGCTATGGCAAGGGAAAGGTGAGTTTTGCCAAGCCCCGTTTTGCCGTACATAAAAAGTCCCTGAGCCTCAGGTGTGAAATTATCGGCATAGTCCTTGCAATATTCATAGGTATTTTTCATATGCTCACGCTGATTGATACCTATAACGCTGTCTGTTACATCAGGGTATCTGTCAAGACGGAAGCTACTGAAGGTGCAGGTCTTAAGGGGTGATTTTGCACCCATTTCTTCTCTTGCAACATCTCTTATAAGCTTGCGGTAGCACTGACAGTAAAACTCCTTGTTGAAGCCCGTATCCTTGCAGATATCACATTCATATTCAGGCTCAAGATAGTTTTCGGGGAAGCCCGCCTGTATGAGAAGCTCCTTACGCTTTGCCTGAGCCTTAAGGTTTGCCTTTGCGAGGGAAAGAATATATTCGTCAAGGTTTGCACCCATGCCGACAGCCTTGACAACATCGGCACCGTGAGAAGCCATTTCTCTTTCAATTTCCAGGATTTCGGGGCAGGCTGCAACAGCGGCAGCGTGCCTTTGCTCGGCTTCTCTTTCAGCCTTTGCCTTGCGCTGACTCATTATCTCCTTAGCCTTAACATATACGCTTCTCTTGTATGACATATTTTCACCTTCTTAGTTTGAGTTTGGCTTGTTATATTTTAGTCCTATGGCCTTTCTTGTGAACGCATCCATATCGTAGGAGGGTTCATCCTTGAGAAGGGCGGGTGTGTTTTTATTCTGAGGCTTTTTTTCGGCTTTTTTATTTTCTCTTTCCTCTGCCCAGCGTGCCTTTTCTCTCTGGATATCCATAGGTGTCCTGACACCCTTTTCATACCAGTTTTTAATTATCTTATCCATATAGGGCAGGCTCATTTTGCCTGTTGCGTTTATCGTTTCCTCATAGGCATAATAAATCATGTCGGCATCGTAGCCGTATTGCTTTATCCAGCAGGTGAGAAGCTTTCGCTGCTTTTCTGTGGGTACTCTGTTGGTTATATCCGTAAGTGAGCGAAGCTTATTCCAGGTTTCGTTGACTATGCTGTGCTCCTCAATATATTCCATGGCACCCTCAAGGGTGTCTATACCCAGCTCGCTCCAGCTTTTGCCCACCTTTGCAATTGAAGAAAAGCCCGTCTTCTTCTGTGAAACGGAATATTCCAGAGCCATAAGTATAACCTCAAAGGGCAGACCGTAGCTGTCGTGCATCATAATAAGCACTGACTGACCGTCATAGCCTATGGTTTTGCCTAAGGTATTCTGTGCCTCGGCAAAAAGATCTGCAAACTCCTTACATTCCTGAAGCCTCACGGCAATCTGCTCGTGGCTGGGTCTTGAAATGGGGATATCGCTTACCTTGCGTGTTTTGACTTGCGGTACCGCAGCAGGCTCTATTTTAACCTCGGAAACGCCCTCAATATGCAGAACGGGCTCCGGCTTTTCTTCACCCTTGGTGAGCAAGCCTCTTTCGCTCCAGAATATCATGGCATCTTCAATATCTGTTTTGTCGTAGCCGAGAGCCGATGAAATTTCCTGTGAGGTGAGCTGCTTTTCGCTGTGGCGAAGCATATAAAGCAGCACCTTGAGCTGCAGCACGCTTGCAAGACGGATGTTATCGTCAACAACGCTTGCCGGCACGGCAAAAATATTTTTATATGCATAGGGATTTATTTTATAGTCCATAGCTTTGCCTTGTTTTCTCCTTGGTTTTTTGGGGGTAAAACAGGGCAAGTTTTTTCTTGCCCTGAGAGAATCAATATTTACCTAAATATTTGTCGATTTCCCACTGTGAAACGCGGGTGCTGTATTCCTTCCACTCTTCTTTCTTGGCCTCGATATATTTGCCGTGAACATGGCTGCCTACTGCCATTTTTGCGAAATCGCTGTATTTGAACTCTCTTATTGCGTCATAGAGGGTTTTGGGCAGTGAGTGGATGCCCTCAGCCTTTCTTTCATCGGGAGTGAGACGGAAGATGTTTGAATCCTTGGGCGGGGGCGGTGTCATAGCCTTTTCAATGCCGTCGAGACCTGCCTGAAGCACAGCCGCCATAACAAGATAGGGGTTTGCTGAGGGGTCGGGGTTACGAAGCTCAATTCTTGTGCCGGCACCTCTTGCAGTGGGGATGCGCACAAGGGGACTTCTGTTTTTGGCTGACCAGGCAATATATACGGGTGCCTCATAGCCGGGAACGAGTCTCTTATATGAATTGACGATGGGATTTGTGATGACTGTTATAGCCTTGATGTGGTGCATAACACCTGCAATGAAGTTATATGCAACACTGCTCAGGCCTGCACTGTCGTTACTGTCGCAGAAGGCATTGACGCCGTCTTTGAAAAGGGAGATGTTTATGTGCATACCGGAGCCGCAGATGCCGTAAATGGGCTTGGGCATAAAGGTTGCATAAAGACCGTGTGAATTGGCAAGGTTCTTGACAACATATTTGAAGGTCATAACATTGTCGGCTGTTCTGAGCACTTCATCATATTTAAAGTCAATCTCGTGCTGTGCAATGGCATTTTCGTGGTGGGATGCTTCAATTTCAAAGCCCATTTTTTCAAGGCAAAGGCAGATATCCTTTCTGCATCTTTCACCGCGGTCAACGGGGCCCAAATCGAAATAGCCGCCGTGGTCATAGGTCTTTGTGGTTGCCTTGCCCTGCTCGTCAAGGTGGAAAAGGAAAAACTCACACTCGGGACCCACACAGCAGGTGTAGCCCATATCTGCCGCACGCTTTATAGCACGTCTTAAAACATATCGGGGGTCACCCTCGAAGGGTGTGCCGTCTGCATTATAGACATCGCAGATAAGTCTTGCCGTTTTGCCTGAGGTTTCATCCCAGGGAAGAATGACGAAAGAATCAAGATCCGGATGCAGACTCATATCGCTCTCTTCAATTCTGACAAAGCCGTCGATTGATGAGCCGTCAAACATACAGCCGTTACCAAGAGCCTTTTCAAGCTGGCTGACAGTTATGCTGACACTTTTGAGTGTGCCAAGAATATCGGTAAACTGAAGGCAGATGAAATCAACCTGCTCCTCATGTGTTATGCGGATAATATCTTCTTTGGTGTACTTTGCCATAACCTCTCCTCTTTCTTTGCGGGAAATAACTTGATTATATACTAAATAACTATATCATTTATCGGGTGTTTTGTCAATGATTAATAATCAAAGTAAAGCGATGTTTTTATTACGAAAAAAACTTAATTGTTCACATAATTTACCTTATATACATTTCAGATATATGATATAATTAAAAAACAAAAGTGTATTTATACGCTCTGTGCACAGTGTCAGATATTATACTTTATTATACTTACCCTACTCATTGGCAGGAGGATTAAGATGGATAAATATATCAGTCTTGCAAGAGACTTCTTTGAAAGATTAAGCAGTTCATATATATTAAACCCCACAAAAAAAACAATAACCCGTGCCTTTTGCGGTGTGATAGCTCTTATATGTGCCGTCTCCGGCATATTTGTTATAAGGGAAATGACCGATAAGGACCCCACCACAACGGCAGGTGAGACAACAGACAGCCTCTCTGTTATAGTGCGTACCGAGGAGGAAATGCCTTTGACGGCAAACCTGCTTTTTGCCCTTGAGGGTGAAGACGAATTAGAGCTGCTGGGGGTTATGCGCCTTGACTCTGAGCGAAAGAATATCAGGGTGTCTTTTATAAGCGGTGAAACCTATTGCAGCTTCAACAAGCTCAGCGGCACAATGAATGAGCATTACCGTCAGGGAGGCACAAATCAGCTTGTGTGGGCTGTGGGCGAATATGCGGGAATAAGCATTGAAAGATTTATTCTTGCAGATTATAATTCCTTTAAAAGTATGCTCAATAAAATCGGTGATATGACAGTTATTCTTGACCATCAGGTTATCTGCGGTCAGGATGCGGCAAGCCTTATTATCGAAAAGGGTCAGCAGGTTCTTGTGCCTGAAATGATGACAAAATATTTCGGCTATCTCTGCAGTGACACTGCGGAGTACGGCTATGAAATAGCAAAGACCATGATGTCTTACGGTGAAAAGCTTTTCTGCACAGGTGAGGAAGCCGATATTGAAAAAAGCTTCTCTCTGATAATGAGCAATTTCAGCACTAATATATCGGCACAGGACTATGTTAGCTTTAAAAATGCTATAGGTACTCTTGCCTGCAAAGAGGTTTTAGGCGGTGTCGCCGTGGCAGAGTCCCCCTGTGAATTAAAATAAAGCAGATATGATAAAAACCATTGTAAAAGCCAAAGGCGGCTGATACAATGGTTTCTTTTTTTACAGCTCAATAAGCTCATATTCCTTTGAGCCGATTCCCAGCTCTGCGGCGGCGTCAACAGTGTGAGCGCCGTTTCTTGTTTCTATTCTTTCAATAAGGTGGTCTCTGCCCGGGTCGTCACTTGCATAAACAAGGTCCAGGCATGCCCTGTCAATTGCTACGGGGTCAGTGGAAATGAGCATACCGATATCCTTCATACAGGGGTCCTCTGCAACGGCACAGCAGTCGCAGTCAACGGACATATTTTTCATAACATTAATATAAATTATGTTGTCACCGAAATGCTTCACTACGCTTGAAGCTGCATCGGCCATTGACTCGAGAAAGCTGTCGTGGTCCGCTGTCCATATCTTCTCAGGCTCGCCTGCACCGTGGATATATGCCTTGCCGAAGGAGGATGCCATACCGATTGAAAGCTGCTTGAGTGCTCCGCCGTAGCCACCCATGGGATGCCCCTTGAAGTGTGACAGCACAAGCAGGGAGTTATATTTTTCGGTTGCTTTTCCGATATAATTTTTCTTAATGCGCTTGCCGTCGGGTATATCCAGCACCATATCGGGGCCTTCACCGTCAAGAATTTCAGTGGGGAAATATTTGCTCCAGCCGTGCTTTTCAAGAGTTTTAAGATGCTTATGCGTGGTGTTTCTTTCGCCCTCGTAGGCGGTGTTGGTTTCTACCACCGTGCCGCCAACGGTGTCAATTATTTCTTTCCAGAAATCGGGTGTGAGGAAATTCTGATTGCCGACCTCACCGCTGTGTACTTTGACAGCCACCTTGCCGGGGAGGGTTTTGCCCAGAGCCTTGTAAAGCTTCAGCACGCTTTCACTTTCACAGTTTCTTATAAGATAAACCTTTTTCATAAAATCACCCTTCACTGTATTTTTCTGCTTTAATTATAATTTTATCCCTCATTTATGTCAAGTCTTGCCGTAAAACGGGCGTTTTAGCCCCAAAAATGGCCGCGCAACAAAATGTAGCAGGGCTTTTTCGGCGGTTTTTAATGACAATTAATGTTATTTGCTATAGAATAAAATTACCGGGAGGTGAGAATTATGTAAGCTCATAAAAACAAAACAGAAACAAAGGAGATGAAAGAATATGAAAAATATCAATATCAATAAAAACATCAATATCAATAAAACCATCAATATTAAACTCAAAGAAAGCGATTTCGCTTTTATCGGTGTAGCTGTAACGGTTATGCTTTATGTTATGAATGTTTTAGGCACCGGTGTTATTGTGGGCGGTGATGTGGGCCGCATCGGAAGTGGTATTCCCTTTTACGGCTTTGTTGCACCGATTTTGTTCACGGCTTTAGCGGCTTTTGTCGGCTATTATGCAAAGAAGTATTCAATGAAAAAAGCTTTTATTGCAACATATGTGACATTGGCTTTGCCTTTTGCGGCATATCCCCTCGCTTTCATTTTTAACGGAACACCTCTTTTGCTTGTGCCTATGTGTTTATGTATGCCCGCAGGTTCGTTATTTTATTATCTTCAGGATGAAATATGTGAGCTTATGGATGTTCCGACTTATGAGGCTACATGGCTGATGTTTATTATCATAGCTGTTCTGCTTATACCTATAATTGTTGCACCTGTGGTTTATCGGTTTACCGCTGAAAGAGAAGAAGAATAAAAAAAGATACGCAGTCGTCCTCGGACGGCTGCATATCTTTTTATATAAGGATAATATTTTTAACCTGTGTGCAGTTATCTGCAATAAAATCTGCACCTGCCGTGACAAGCTCATCTCTTGTGCGAAAGCCCCAGGTGACAGCTATGCATTTAAGCTCTGCGTTGTGAGCAGTCTGCACATCAACCTCACTGTCGCCGATATACACGGCAGAGTACCTGTCAGCACCGAAAATATCAAGTGCCTTGAGGACATTGACCGGGTTGGGCTTGCGCTGGTGCTCTGAGGATACGCCTACGGCTTTATCTATGAGGCCGGGGAAGTAGCTTTCGCATAAATCCTCAACTGCGGGGTGAAGCTTGTTTGACACAACGGCAATTTTTATGCCCTCGGCACGCAGCTGCCTGAGAAGCTGTGTAACGCCCTCGTAGGGTGCTGTGGTGTCAGCCAGATGGCAGAGATAGTGCTTTCTGAAGCAGTCAAGACATTTCTGCTGAGTTTGAGGGTCGGTGCCGTCGGGTGTGGAGCGTTCCATAAGCTTTACAACACCGTTGCCGACAAAGCCTCTTACTTCCTCAAGGCTTCTTTCGGGAAAGCGGAATTTCCTCAGGGCAAAGTTTACGGATGAATGAAGGTCGCCCAAGGTGTTGAGGAGTGTGCCGTCTAAGTCGAATATAGCTAACTTATTCATAATTATCTTACGGGCTTGGTGTGCCAGATGTCTCTTGCATAGTCACCGATTGCACGGTCAGCGGCAAAACGGCCTGCACCTGCAATATTCATAAGGGACATTCTGTTCCATGTTTCTCTGTCCTTCCACACTTCGTCAATCTTCTTCTGAGCTGCTCTGTAATCTGCAAAGTCAGCCAGCACCATATAGGGGTCGTGGTGGATGATTGTGTTGCCGATTTCGGGGAACTGCTTGCCACCGATGCCTGCCTGAATGAACTCGATAACGCGTCTGAGCTCAGCATTGTTGTTGAAGTAATTCATAGGCTGATAGCCGCGTCTTGTCAGGTCGTTGACTTCGGGTGTTGTCATGCCGAAAAGGAACATATTTTCATCGGTTACAGCTTCGTTGATTTCAACATTGGCACCGTCAAGAGTACCAAGAGTGAGAGCACCGTTGATCATAAACTTCATGTTGCCTGTGCCGCTTGCCTCTGTGCCTGCAAGAGAAATCTGCTCACTGATATCGGCTGCGGGCATAAGCTTTTCAGCCATGGTAACATTGTAGTTTTCAAGGAAGAGAACCTTAAGTCTGCCGCCTACATCAGGGTCATTGTTTATAAGGTCTGAAAGAGCACAGATGAACTCGATAATCTTCTTGGCCATAAAGTAGCCTGAGGCTGCCTTGGCACCGAAGATATATGTTCTGGGCACATAGTCGCCCTGAGGGTTATTCTTTATTTCAAGGTACCTTGCCACAATCTGAAGAGCATTGAGGTGCTGACGCTTATATTCGTGCAGACGCTTGACCTGCACATCAAAAATTGAATTGGGGTCAATAACTACGCCTGTTTCTTTTTTGACATAGGCTGCAAGAGCCTTTTTGTTGTTTTTCTTTATTGCTTCAAGCTTTTTGAGAACCTTCTTATCCTTTGCGAACTTTCTGAGGTTTTCAAGCTCATCTGCGTTATAGATAAAGCCGTCACCTATAAGCTCGGTGATATATTCTGCAAGCTCGGGGTTAGCCTGACAGAGCCAGCGTCTGTGAGCTATGCCGTTGGTTACATTCTTGAACTTATCGGGAGTGATGTTGTAATATGAGTTAAAGAGTGAATCCTTGAGAATCTGTGAGTGAAGGGCTGAAACACCGTTGACACTGTGGCAGGCTGCAACACAGAGGTTTGCCATCTTGACAACGCCGCCTGAAATAATTGCCATTTCTTCAACCTTGCCTGCGTCATAGGTTGTGTTCCAGATATAGCTGCGGTATCTGTTGTCGATTTCCTTGATGATCTGATAAATTCTGGGAAGAAGGCTTCTGACCAAGTCCTCACTCCAGCACTCGAGAGCCTCTTTCATAACTGTGTGGTTGGTGTAAGCTGCTGTCTTTGTTACGATATTCCATGCATCGTCCCAGCCGTAGCCGCACTCGTCAAGAAGTATTCTCATAAGCTCGGGAATTGAAAGGGTGGGATGTGTATCGTTAATGTGGATGGCATTTTTTTCCGCAAGGCTGTCAACACTGCCGAAGTGGCGAAGGTGTCTGCTTACGATATCCTGAACTGAAGCTGAAACAAGGAAATACTGCTGCTTGAGACGCAGTGACTTGCCCTCGGGATGATTGTCGGAGGGGTAGAGCACCTTGCTGATAACCTCGGCCATTGCCTGCTGCTCAACTGCCTTCATATACTGACCCTGGTCAAAGAGTCTCATATCAAGTGAGGGAGCCTTACTCTTCCAGAGACGAAGCACGGAAATGCCCTTGCCGTCCTTGCCGCTGACGAACATATCGTAGGGTACTGCAATAATATCGCTTGTGTTTTTATATTCAACGCTGTGATACTGATTATCCCAATTGTCAATAACCTCGCCGCCGAAACGAACCGTAAAGGTGTCCTTTTCTCTGGGAGCCAGCCAGACCTCGCCGCCGGGGAGCCAGAAATCGGGAAGCTCTGTCTGCCAGCCGTCAATGAGCTTCTGCTTGAAAATGCCGCACTCGTAGAGAATGCTGTAGCCCATGCCGTAATAGCCCTGAGTTGCAAGGCCGTCAAGATAGCAGGCAGCAAGTCTGCCCAGACCGCCGTTGCCCAGACCTGCATCGGGCTCACAGTCATAGAGCTTATCAAGCTTTATGCCGAAATCCTTAAGGGCATCAGCCATAACCTTTGTCAGGTTGAGATTGTAAAGGTTATTCTTAAGTGAACGGCCCATAAGAAATTCCATGCTGAGATAGTATATCTTCTTTGAATTTACATTGTTTGCTTCAGCGCGGAACTCGCGGACACCCTCGTGCATAAGCTCCCTGACAACAAGAGCAACAGCCTTATAATACTGCTCGTCGGTTGCTTCCTGAGTTGAAACGCCGAAGTAACGTGAAAGCTTGCCGGAAATTAAATCTTTAGCTTGCTTCTTTGTAAGTGAATAATTCATACAAAACCTCCAAATTTATCTATAGAAAACATCAGTTTTTCATATTTATATGGTTATTTTATACTAAATTTGCGAGAATTTCAATAGCAATAAGCAAAAATAGTGAAGTCTGTTATTAATGACAGAAAAAAACATGTCTTTTAGTGCGAATTAACAATAAAAAACTGCAAAAAGGCCTCAGGGCAGCCCGATATAAAATCTTCTGTGGCAAAGATTTCATCTGTGAATAAACTGTTATTGAGAAAAAATAACAGCTTTTCTGATTTAACGGAGGTTTTTTATGGCAAAAACATATGCAACCTTTTTAGGAGCAAACACCCCTGACGGCTTTGTCAGTCTTTTCGATGAGCTTTATAACCCCTACCGCAGCTGCAGAGCCTTTATAATTAAGGGTGGCCCGGGTACGGGAAAATCAACGCTTATGAAAAAAATAGGTGCCCTGTGCAGGGAAAAAGACCTTGACACGGAATGGGTCTGCTGCTCAAGTGACCCCTCGAGCCTTGACGGAATTATAATTCCCCAGAAGGGGATATGCGTTGCCGACGGAACTTCGCCTCACACCCTTGAGCCGAGGTTCCCCGGGGCTGTGGAAAATATAATAAACACGGGGGATTTCTGGGACAGGGAGAAGCTTTTTGAAAGGCAGGATGAAATCCGCTCTCTCACCCTTGAGAACTCAATTTATCACCGCCGCAGTGCAAAGTACCTTGCCGCCGCAGGAAGCATAAACAGTGAAAGCATACGCCTGACAGGCAAATGCATTGACCCTGATAAAATAAGCGGCTTTGCCCTTCGCTTTGCCGCAAGGGAGCTGCCCTGCAAAAAGGACACAAGGCCCGGCAGAAGAATAAAGCGCTTCATCAGTGCTCTTACCCCCGAGGGCCCTGTTTTTCTTGACGGTACCGTAAATGCCCTTGCCTCAAGGGTAATAGGCATTGATGACGAATATACTCTTGCCTCGGGACTTCTGACGGAGAGAATAGGTGAGGCGGCAATCAAAAACGGCTATGATGTAATTTTCTGCCACTGTCCCTTTAAGCCTGAGCAGTGTGAGCATATAATTATCCCTGAGGTGAAGCTTGCTCTCATAACACTGAAAACAGCACACAAAACACAGCTTCAATTTGACAGGGTGCTTCATGTCAAGCGGTTTTTAAGAGAGGAGCTTTCCTCTTATGCCTGCACCCTGCGCTTTAACCGCAGACTTATAAAGGAGCTGACTGCCGAGGCAATTGACTCGCTGAAAAAGGCAAAAAAGACTCACGATAAGCTGGAAAATATCTATATAGCTGCAATGGACTTTGCCGCTTTGGAAAAATACTGTGAAAATCTGGCAAATTCTCTTTTATAAAGGTGCTTCATTCATAAATTGTTCATTGATTAACATAAAATAAATGCTATACTAATTTTTGGCGATTACGCAAAAGGTTTCATTATATGGAGGATGTTTACTATGAAAAAATGTTGGTTTGACTACAAAACCGTAATTGTTTCAGGTGCTTCAAGCGGTATAGGCAAGGGCCTTGTTATAAAGCTTGTGAAGGACCACGGCTGTAATGTTATCGGCATTGCAAGAAACGAACAGAGACTTCTCGGCCTTAAGGAGGAGCTTGGCTCACTTGGCTACAAGTTCTCATATTACACCTTTGATGTTTCTCTTAAGGAAAAGTGGGTAGAGTTTGCCAATACTCTTGAGCAAGAAGGTATTCAGCCTGATATCCTTATTAACAATGCAGGTATCCTTCCCAAATTTGACCGCTTTGAAAATTACACTCTTGAGGAAGTTGACAAGGCAATGCAGATTAACTTCTACTCCTGTGTTTATTCAATGAATGAGCTTATGCCCATTATTATGCGTTCTGAAAATGCAGGTATAGTAAATGTTGCTTCATCTGCTGCTCTCTGCTCACTTGCAGGCACATCGGTTTACTCTGCAAGTAAGGCTGCTCTCAAGAGCTTCACAGATGCAGTGCGTGAGGAGCACAGAGACAAGTGCTATTTCGGTCTTGTATGCCCCGGCTTCACAAAGACAGATATTTTCCGCAACCAGGAGGAATCAACAGACAAGGCACAGAAGGCTATGGATATGGTATCCTCAGACTGTGACAAGATGGTTGACTGGATTATCAACGGCATGTGGAAGAAGAAGGAAGATATGGTTTTCGGTGTTGACGCTTATCTTATGGATATCGGCAACAAGCTTTGCGGCACACTTTGCTCAAACATTGCAAGCAAGGTTATGAAAATCTCAGGTCTGGGCATGTTCAAGAGCATTTTTGAATAATTAAGAAAAAATTAAAGGGGCTGTACTCACTCGGGTACAGCCCTTAATTATTTTAAGCCTTAATATGTGAATGTCCAGTTTTCTTCAAGAGCGCCCTCAAAGGAAGCAGTGCCCTCCTGACCGAGAACTGTTGTGGCACCCTCACCGCTCATAGGCACGCGCTCGGTGAGACCGACAACCTTGCCGCTGCCGTTGACCGTAAGAGTGATTGCGGAGCCGGGATAATGCATATCGCCTCGTGTGACCTTGATAGGAAGATTGAGGGATGTGATATCAAGATAGCCCAGAGATGAATCGTGATAGGGCGGAACGGGATTTTCAATTGTGGTGTTTTCTGCTGCGAGGGTGATATAGTAAACCGTGTTGTCGCCCTGCTTTTCGGCTCTGGCAGAAGCAACACCTGCCTCAGGCAGAGAGAAATCCTTGCCCTTTGGCGGGATAACAGCTTTGGGAGTTACGGGGTTTCCGCCCGCGTCCGAACCGGAACCGCCTGCAAAGCTGTAGCTTTCCTCAGGTGCAAGATCATCGGTAATGCCGCTGATAACCTTGTTTATTGTGCCGATTACCGAGGGTACGGAGCAGTCAACAACATTGACATAAACAGAGGCGGTTTTGTGTGCCTGCATATTCTGCTCGCCTTTCAGCTGATTGATATATTTATTGACATCAGAAATAATTTCAGCCTTTGATTTATCCGAGGGCTCTGCGTTGACGGAGGGTGCAGTGCTCTGGGTGGGAGTGTCGGTGCTCACCGGTGGTTGAGTGGGAGTGTCTGTATTGACCGGCGGCTGAGTGGGAGCATCGGTGGGCTGCACTGTTGGGGCAACCGTATGCTGCAGACTGTCTGCAAGCTTTTTCTTTTCTGCGTAGCTGCCGATTTCAAAGCCCATTACGAAAAACCAGACGGCAAGCACAACAGCTACAATTATTTTCACTTCTTTTTTCATAGCCCTTCTCCTTTTTGTTATTATATGAAAAGTATTTTATATGCCTCTAATACCATACTACATTTTTCGTCTTTTTGTCAAGAGAAAAAAGTTAAGATATATTTAAGATATATTAGTTTGCACAGGATAAGGCTATTTCAGAAGCAGTGCTGCCGAAAGACCCAGAGCCATTCCGGACAGGGCACAAAGAGCAAATTTCAGAAATTCTGTAAGTTTGCCCTTTTTAAGCTTTGTGGGCGGGGGTACCGGGGCGGCTCCTGCTATAAGCGAAGCCCGCTCCCTTATTTTGCCTTCACTTATGCCTGCATATTCGGGATGCACAAAAAAGATTATACGCTCAAAATAATCGCAGCCCGTTTCTCTTACCTCAACCACTTGTCTGTTTACACCTTTTATCATAAATAGATTATCTTCCCTTCAATAAATTTCTGAATATAGTTTTATGTAAAGCAGCCTTATTTATTCTGCAAGCTTACAGTGGCAAAAATAAACAGAGCTCATATTGTAAAGATGTGGCTTAAGAGAAAATTCTCAGGGGCGCAGAACGAAAATTGTAGAAAATTTCCTGAAAATTTTGTCTATATTTACAAAGGTGTTTTTCCACTTTTTCCACACGGTTTTTAACAAAAGCAGGTTTAAAAATGTGGAAAAGGGTGTGGAAAAAGTGGATAACTGCCCTAAATTCAAGGATTTTTACCCTATAGTCACCGTTTAATGTGTAAAAGTGGGGATGTTGAAAAGTTTTCACTCAAAAACCGCAGTTTCTTAATTCTTTGTAAATTAATTGCTTTTTGTGAGCTTTTATGCCCCTTTGCGGCACTTTTAACAAAAGGAAAACTTGAAAAAATATATTGACTTTTATATGTTTTTGCGATATAATGACTCAATATATTTTCAGGGTGCAATTATCCTGCCTTTTACATTGTAAACTACCCTTTCAGGGGAAAATAAAATAAGCTGAATAAACAGAGAAAGGATTACAAATTATGCAGTACAATTCCAAATTTGTTAAAGAGGGTCTTACCTTCGACGATGTTCTTCTCATTCCCGCCGAATCTAATGTTCTTCCCGCAGATGTTTGTCTTGAGACTCAGCTCACAAAGGGCATCAGACTCAACATCCCTGTAATGACAGCGGCAATGGATACGGTTACAGAATCCAGAATGGCTATAGCTATTGCCCGTGAAGGCGGTCTGGGTGTTATCCACAAGAATATGACAATTGACGAGCAGGTCAAGGAAGTTGACCGTGTTAAGAGAAGTGAAAACGGCATTATTTCAAACCCCATTTTCCTTGCCCCCGACAACTATGTTTATGAAGCTGAAAATATTATGCACTCCTACAGAATTTCAGGTGTGCCCATCTGCGAAAACGGTAAGCTTGTAGGTATCCTCACAAACCGTGACCTTCGCTTCCTTTCAGATTACAACATCCCCATTAAAGAGGTTATGACAAAGGATAACCTTGTTACTGCTCCCTTCGGCACAACACTTGACGAAGCTAAGCTCATTCTTATGAAGCACAAGATTGAAAAGCTTCCTCTTGTTGACGAAACAGGTGCACTCAAGGGTCTTGTAACAATCAAGGATATAGAAAAGGCTGTTCAGTACCCCAACTCAGCCCGTGACTCAGAGGGCAGACTTCTGTGTGCTGCAGCTCTCGGTGCAACACCCGATGTGCTCGACAGAGCAGCTCCCCTTGTTGCTGCAGGCGTTGACGCTTTCGTTCTTGACTCAGCTCACGGCCACAGCCAGAACATTCTCAAGGCTGTTTCAAAGGTTAAGGCTGCATTCCCCGGTGTTTCACTTATTGCAGGTAATGTTGCAACTGCAGAGGCAACAAAGGCTCTTATCGAATCAGGTGCCGACTGTGTTAAGGTTGGTATAGGCCCCGGCTCAATCTGCACCACACGTATCGTTGCAGGTATCGGTGTGCCTCAGATTACAGCTATCTATGACTGTGCTGAAATGGCTGCCAAGTACGGCATAAATGTTATCGGCGACGGCGGTATCAAATATTCAGGTGAAATTGTTAAGGCTATTGCTGCAGGTGCCAGCGCTATTATGGTCGGTTCACTTGTTGCAGGCTGTGAGGAATCACCCTCAGACACAGAAATCTATCAGGGCAGAAAGTATAAGGTTTACCGCGGTATGGGTTCAATTGCTGCTATGAATAAGGGCAGTAAGGACAGATACTTCCAGGCTAACAACAAGAAGCTCGTTCCCGAGGGTGTTGAGGGCCGTGTGCCTTATAAGGGAACTCTCGGTGAAACCGTATATCAGATGATGGGCGGTCTTCGTGCAGGTATGGGCTATTGCGGCTGTGCAACAATTGATGAGCTTAAGGAAAAGACTCAGTTCATCCGCATCACAAACGCAGGTCTTATCGAAAGCCATCCCCACGATATTTCAATCACTAAGGAAGCTCCCAACTATTCGATGGGCTCGAATATGTAAAATTATGAATTGCGCCGTACTCTGCCGAGGAGGGTAGCTTCTGACCGCAGAGGCAGTGTGTTCATGACCCCTAAGGGGTAATTCATCGGTTATAAAATTTCATCCGTCTGAACCTTTCGGAACAGACGGATGTTTTTTTGTATGAAAATTGCAAGGACAGAAAGCCCGGCAGTGTGAACTGTCGGGCATCTTTTTTGATGAAATGACCTTGCGGTTATAAAACGGCGGCGGAAAGCTATGTTTCCGCCGCCGTTTTATCGCGTACTGTTATTTAGTTGCCGAAGGAGATGAAGGCTGCTATGTAAAGGATAACCTGCTGAATAAAAGCAAGGAAGCCTTCCCAGATTGATTTGAGGCCTGCGGCTGCATTGTCGCCCACGATGTCCTCAAAGATTTCCTCACCGTCATATTCTGTTTCGGTGTAGGTTGCCTTAAAGGTGATTTCGTAAATGGGTGTGCCCTCCTCAATTACGGGGAGAGTTTCATAAATTGTGCCGCCGTAGTAGTAATCGTTGGTCTCCCAACCGCCGAACTCGTACTTGATGCCGTTTGAGATTTCGCGTCTGATATCGGGTGCCTGTGAGTTGTAATCCTCACCGTAGTCAACCTGAATTGACTTGACAACCTCGCCTTCAATTACAAAATTAACTGTAATGGGCTTTTCTTCGTCTGCCGCAAATGCAAGAGTACCCATGGTAAAGAGCATTGCAAGTGCAAGCACAAGGGAAAGAACCTTTTTCATTTCTTTTTCCTCCTATAATTATATTTTGCTATTTAATTTTAAAGCATGGGGGAGGGTTTGTCAATATTTAAGGGCTAATTAAATTATTAAATTAATAATATTTCAAATCATTTGTAGCTATAGTGAAATCTGTGTGAAAACATATAAAACACACTGTAAACTCAGTGTGAAAAAAATAAGAGGCTGTTTTTTTCAGCCTCTTGATTGTTATGTTCTCTTAGAAACCGAATACCTCTGCGAAGTATTCAAAAAGACGGTTGAGTCTTTCAAAAATTGAAGCGATGAACTGAAGGAAGGTCTGATTGCCTGTGATGTCCTTCTCTGTGAAAACAGCCTTGTAAACGATTGTCTTTGCTGTTTCGCCTTCTGCTAAGTAGGGAGCGGGAAGTGTGCTCTTCTGATAAAGCTTTTCGTCAAGCACATTGCCGTTTGCATCCTGTGCCTGCCAGCCTGCAAAGGTGTATTTTGTAGTGTCTGTGCTTTCCTTAGCGGGATTTTCGGGAGCATAGGGAGTGAGGATCTCGCCGTCTTTAACTGCGATTTCTCTTACTGTAGTGTCGTCAACAACGAATTTGATTGTGATGGGTGTGGGTTCTGCTGTGCTGCCTGCGGCAAATGTCATAACTGTAAACATTGAGAAAGCAACAAGAACAGACAGAAGAACTGCTAATGCTTTTTTCATAGGATTATTCCTCCGTTTCGATATTGTTGTATCTTAGGTGATACTTATGTACCCTAATTATAAAACATAATTGACTGTTTGTCAACAATTTCTTTTTTGCTTGCAGGATTTAAAAAGCTGCCCGCATTTTTGCGGACAGCTCATTTTCAATTAATACTTTCTTGAAAGCATGTTTTCTGCTTCTTCTCTTGAAAGCTTGCCAACATTGTGGTCAGCCATAATCTGAACATCCTTATCGTTAAGCTTGTAGAAATGCCAGATAACAAGAGCAATTACAAGACCGATAATGGGCACAACATTATAGGTGAACCACAGACCGTCAAGAGCTTCGCTTGTCTGCTGTGCTGCAGCGTTGATAGCCTCAAGGTCAGCAAAGCTGCTTGCCTCCTGCTCAATGCCGTTGACCATAAACTTTGTCTTGAAGCCGAAGAGACCGAGAAGTGCAAGACCGAGTGAGCCTGAGATAGCGGCTGCAAGCTTAACTGCAAAGGTCTGGATAGCAAAGGTGATACCCTTGGCTTCCGTGCCTGTTGTGTACTGGCCGTATTCTGCACAGTCAGGTGTAAAGGTAAAGGCAAGAACGCCGATAATGCCCAGAGGAATTGAACGAAGCATAAATGCAATTGTGAAGAGAATGAAGTTGCTCTTTGTGGGGAGGATAAGCAGTGAAAGAAGAATTGTTGCAAGAGCTGAAATCTTGAAGAGCTTTGTCTTATCTATCTTTCTGATGATTTTCGGTACGAGAAGAGCCATAACAAGCTGAGGCAGGGCTGCAACGGTACCTGTAATAAGAGAAGCAAGAGAGTTGTTATAAATGTAATATGCCAGAATCATATGAAGTGCATTATAGGTCTGGGCACCTGAATAGAAAATGTAGCCTATGTAATAGATAAGAAGATATTTGTTGCTTACTATATACTTAAGCATTCTTCTGACAGTAAACTGCTCTTCGTCGATAGTCTGGTTTCTTTCCTGACACTTTGTGCAGACGGGGAACATTGTAAACATTGCAACAACAGCAACAATTATTGAAACCCAACCGTAGTTAAGGCCGATAAATTCGCTGATGAGGATGGTGACAAGAACTGTTGTAAGAGCCGAACCGATGCCTGCTGTGACACCCTTGAGTGAAAGGATAGTGTTGCGCTCTTCAATATTGCTTGTCATTGCGGTGATAATGCCGAAGGCAGGTACATCACAAAGGGTATAGGCTGTATCCCAGATTATGTAAGCTATTGCAAACCAGACAAGCTTAACTGTTTCGCTTGCACTGCCGGGGATAACGAAAATTGCAATTGTTGCCGCAGGGGTAAGCGCACAGGCAATTTTAAGCCAGGGGATATATTTCTGACCGCTTTTGAACTGAATCTTATCAAAGATAACACCGAAGATTGCATCGTTGACTGCATCCCACACCTTAACTACAAGCATAACGGCAGCTGATTTAACAGGGTCAACACCGATAAGCAGCAGGAAGGTTGTAAGATAACCTGCAATCATATTATAAATCATGTTCTGACCGAAGAAGTAGGTGTAATAGCTGCTTCTTTCCGGTTTTGTGGTTTGCCACAGAGGATTCTGAGGCTTCTTGGTTTTTGTACTCATTTGGGTTTCTCCTTTTCTCATAATTAAAACCTCTTGTTAAAGAGGCTTTGCTATGCAATAATTTTAACACTATATCACATTTAAGTCAATAAAAATTTATTTATTTTAAATCATTGATAAAGAAAAAAGGAAAAAAGAATAACTGCACATAAAAAGTCAATAATAAGCATAAGATTAAACAACAAGAAATAAAGGAGCTCTTATTTATGAAAAAATCACTTTCAATAGCTGTAATTATAGGTCTTATTGCCGTTATGCTGTGCTTTGCTGCCTGCGGTGGCGGCGGAGAGGTTGACGACCTGTCAACAACAGACGGTTCAATGACATCTATGCTTGACGAGGCAACCACTCTTATGGATGAAATTGAAGAAGGCATAAGCGATATTATGGGCGATGATGAAACAACAGATGAAATGACAACAGATGAGGTAACCTCAGATGAGGAAGCCACGGGGGAAGAAACGACGAAGCAATAAAAGGCAGAACGGCTTTTGAATGCAAAATGCTAAATGCAAAATGCAAAATTTCGGTCGCGACTCCACCGCTGACTAACCTTAAGCCTCTCCCCGCGGAGCAAAAGCTCAGAGGAGGCAAATCTCATCAATCTTAAAACAAACGGCAGGTCACTTCCAAATTGGTAGTGACCTGCCTTTTTCTTTGCCTTCCCATTGCTTTAAGGGGAAGGTGTCACGCAGTGACGGATGAGGATTATAATTTACAGACTCCCCATCTCATTCCGGCTCCCTTTGCGGGAGAAAAACTATTTATCGGTAGAAATGTACCCGCGACCAAAATTTTGCATTTTGCATTTAGCATTCTGCATTCAATTCACTTCACCGGTGCCGGGTCTGAAAGCTTGATGAAGTCGATTTTTTCGATTTTGGTTCTGGGAAGAAGGTCGTGGAATTCGACTCGTCTGGGACAGGCGTAGCCTTCAATGTTTTCTCTGCAGAAGGAAAGGATCTTTTCAGCCATTTCTTCTTTGTTTGCTTCAGGGTCTTTAAGTGAGATGCAAAGCTTTACATCAGGCTTGCCTTCTTCGTTATAGCCCTGAACGGCACAGACCTCGTTTACATAATCAAGCTTATAGATCTGCTCCTCAATTGTTGCAGGATAGATATTATAAGCAGCGATAATGATGATTCTCTTTTTTCTGCCTGAGAAGTAGATGAAGCCGTCCTCATCGAGATAGCCCATATCACCTGTTCTTATCCAGTTTTTGCCGTTTTTGTCGGTGTAAATACCGCTTTCCTGAACAATATCATCGGGAAGATAGCGGTTCATCATTGTGTCACCGCCGAAAACGATTTCACCGATTTCGCCTGCAGGCAATTCATTGCAGTCGTCGTCCCATATTTCAAGGTCAACACAGTAAAGAGGATAGCCTGTTGAGTCTGATTTATAATAGTAGTCTGAGTTTGTGGTGCAGACAGCACACATCTCTGTAAGACCGTAGCCGCGGCACATCTTTGCTCTTGCACCGTGCTTTTCCATAATAGCGTTGAACTTTGCAACGAACTCGTTTGAAACAACATCTCCGCCTGCAAAAACCATGGCAAGGTTCTTTGTGCCCTCGTTTTCAAAGTTGGGTGCTGCTACGAGCTTTTCAAACATTTTGGGTACCGAAAGAATTTCCGTCACCTTATATTTTCTGATAAGCTCATTAGCCTGCAGAGGGTCAAGCTTGGGGATCATAATGGGCCCGAAGGCATTGCATATAGCATAGTGCATTGCACCGCCCAGACCGAAAGCGTGGAAGCAGGGAAGGGTGCACATTGAAC
The DNA here is from genome assembly GCA_017396515.1 of Clostridia bacterium. Taxonomy (GTDB): domain Bacteria; phylum Bacillota; class Clostridia; order Oscillospirales; family Acutalibacteraceae; genus UBA6857. The sequence continues at coordinate 22,396 of JAFQLV010000021.1, forward strand.
GGTCATCAGGATAAACATGCTGATTGTCAAGTATGTAAAGACCTCTTGCAAGACAGTTGAAGGAATAGTTTGAGTGAATTATAGTTTTGCTCTTGCCTGTTGTGCCGCCGCCGTGAAGATAAATGGCATCATCCTTGCCCATATGGTCAACATCGGGCACTGCAGGAAGCTCCATAGCCATGATATCCATATAGCGAATAACATTTTCGTGCTCGGGCACATGGGCATTCTGCATTTCGTTGCCCTTTGCGTACTGTAAAGCAACACCGTCACAGAAGTCTGAGGTGGAGCAGACAATTGTCATATATTCGCTTATAACGCTTGCAAATGCACCTGCAAAAAGGTCAAGCATAAAAATGCCCTTGCTTTTTGTGTGCTTCATAATTTCAAGCAGCTGAGCAGGCGGTGTCATAGGATGAACAAAGTTTGAAATGATGCCCAGCTTGCTCAGGGCGTAAAACGCAATGAAGGCGTGACCGCATGAGGGCAGAAAGGCGGTGACAACATCACCTTTTTTTATGCCTTTTGATGTGAGAAAAGCAGCCATTTTTTCAATGTCGCTGAAAAGTCTTGTCATTGATGTTGAGCTTTCCACGGGCCCCACGGGAGTGATGAAGGCATCATATTCGCCGTGATCAGCTGAAATTTTTGTATAGGCTGTTTTAAGATACTGATAGCAGCTTTCGTCTGTGGGCTCCACAAGATAGTTTTCTGAGGGTACACGATAATTGTCTTTGTTGTGCTTCATGATTTTTTCCTTTCTATCCTGACAGTAATTTTTAATACACTCTGTCAAAATTTCAACACCATGTAATGTTATAACAGATAATTATTGGACAGAAATATAATCTTTTTTAATAATTTATTAATAAGAGCTTTGTGTCCTTATAATATTTATGTTGTATTAGTTATATATGTTACACAGATTTAACAGTTTGTATCATAAGGGACAAAAATCGAATCAGTGACAAAAATTGATTTTTTTGTTAAAATATATCAAAAGGGGGATTTACAAGTGGCAACAAAGGAATATGCATGTGTTAAAAAAACCAAAAAGGCATTTGAAAACAGTCTTGCTTCTCTTGCCGGTGAGTATCAGCTTAACAAGATAACAGTGAAAATGGTTTGCGAAGAAGCTCAGCTGAGCCGTAACGCTTTTTATTTTCATTATAAGGATATCGGTGCACTTATTGCCGATATTGAGGATAATATTCTCAGGGAGGTTGAGAACCTTATTGTAAGCCTTGAGGATTTAGGCTTTCCGAAAAATGTATATGCAACAATTGACGGTCTCATTGACCTTTTTGACAGCCGCAGAGATGTTGTTATGATGCTGCTTGATAAATCCTTTTCTGCTACCTTCACATCCAGAATAAGCCATAGATTCAGCGAATTCAATTATAAATATTTCCGCCAGGCTCACGGAGAAAAATCAAAGGTAAGCTATGAATTCTTTTATATTTTCCTTTCCGGCGGTTTTTACAGCATTATAAAATACTGGATGGACAGCCCTGAAAAAATGAGCAAGGCTTCACTCAAGAGCCTCACTTATCTGCTTATCAGACGATTGCTTATGCCCAGTGACCCGGATATAGATAAAATAACTCTTGACAAAAAATGACCTATGGGTTAAAATGGCAGTATTTGAAAGGATGATTTTGTAATGGAAGAAAAAATCATTGTTCCCGGTGCCGAGGCACCCGAAAAGAAAAAGAAAATACTTTCCTGCATTCAGCCCTCAGGTATTCCGACTCTGGGAAATTATCTGGGTGCACTTAAAAACTGGAAAACTCTCAGCGACGATTTCGACAGTGCCTTTGCTGTTGCCGACCTTCACGCAATCACCGTAAGACAGGACCCGCAGAAGCTGCGTAAGCAGATTATGGAGGTTTTTGCCCTGCTGCTTGCAATAGGTCTTGACCCTGAAAAAAGCATTATCTTTATTCAGAGCCATGTGCCTGCCCACGCTCAGCTGGCATGGGTGCTCAACTGCTATACTCAGTTCGGTGAAATGTCAAGAATGACTCAGTTTAAGGATAAATCACAGTCACACGCCGACAATGTCAATGTGGGTCTTTTCTCATACCCTGTGCTGATGGCAGCAGATATCCTGCTTTATCAGGCTGACTTAGTACCTGTAGGCGCAGACCAGAAGCAGCATCTTGAAATTGCAAGAGATATTGCAAACCGCTTCAACGGCATTTACGGCAAGACCTTCACAATACCCGACCCCTATATCGGCAAGCAGGGTGCAAGGGTTATGTCACTTCAGGACCCCACAAAGAAGATGAGCAAGTCTGACCCCAACCCCAAGAGCTATGTAAGTGTTTTTGATGCACCTGAAACCATAATGAAAAAAATCAGAAGTGCCGTTACCGATTCCGAGGGCGGAGTTTACTACGGCGAAGGCAAGGAGGGCATCAACAACCTTATGGGAATTTATTCCTGCTGCACAGGCCTTGATTATGAGCAGATTGCAAATGAATTCAGCGGCAAGGGCTACGGCGATTTCAAAAACGCTGTAGGTGAGGCAGTTGTTGAGGAGCTTCGCCCCGTGCGTGAAAGATATGATATGTATATGAAGGATCAGGCATATCTTAAGGAAATGGCTGCAAAGGGTGCTGCCACCGCATCAAGAATTGCAGACAGAACATTGCAGAAGGCAATGAAAAAGTGCGGCTTTGTGCTGCCCTGAAAACAGATTTAAATAACTGAAGAGCAGAGGAAGCCCGGCTTCCTCTGCTCTTGAATTTTCAGTGGTTATTTCACATCAGTGATAACTTCCTTAAAGGAAGAAGCAAGACCTGCAAGACCCTGAATTTCTGAGGGAATAATAATCTTTGTTGCCTTGCCGTCAGCGGCAGCCTGGAATGCCTCAAGGGCACGAAGCTTGATAACCTCTTCGCTTGCACCGGCTTCATTGAGAAGGCGGATACCCTCTGCAGTAGCCTGCTGAACCTTGATGATAGCCTCTGCCTGACCTTCTGCCTCAAGGATGTGTGACTGCTTCTGAGCATCGGCACGAAGAATTGCTGATTCTCTTTCACCCTCTGCAAGAAGGATAGCACTCTTCTTTTCACCCTCAGCCTTAAGAATTGATTCACGGCGCTCACGCTCAGCCTTCATCTGCTTTTCCATTGCATCCTGAATTTCTCTGGGCGGGATGATGTTCTTAAGCTCAACTCTGTTGACCTTGATGCCCCAGGGGTCAGTTGCTTCGTCAAGAATTGAACGCATTTTGCTGTTGATGATATCACGTGAGGTGAGAGTCTGGTCAAGCTCAAGCTCACCGATGATATTACGAAGTGTTGTGGCAGTCAGATTTTCGATAGCTGTGAGAGGATGCTCAACACCGTAGGTATACATCTTGGGGTCTGTAATCTGGAAATAGATAACAGTGTCTATCTGCATTGTTACGTTATCCTTTGTGATAACGGGCTGAGGCGGGAAATCAACAACCTGCTCTTTGAGTGAGACAACCTTGGCAACCTTCTCAATAAAGGGAATTTTGAAGTGAAGACCCACGTTCCATGTTGTCTGATAAGCACCCAGACGCTCAATAACAAATGCCTTTGCCTGCTGAACAACTCTGATGTTTTTAATGAGAATTGCAACTGTAATAATGATGAGAATTGCTAACACAATAAAACCAAAACCGAAATCCATAATAATAATCTCCTTTAAAATATTTTTTCGTTATCCTACGATAAGTTTTACGCCTTCTATGGCGATGGCGGTGACAACTCTGCCCTTTTCAATTGTTTCGCCGTCTCTGCTTCTGGCAGACCATTCCTTGCCCATGCATCTCACTGCCCCCGTACCTGCAAGATTATCAATTTCTTCAGTTACGGTGCACTCCTTGCCGATTACCATATCCGCATTGGTGGGCTGGTGCTTGTTTTTGTTGAAATACTTTTTTGCGAGCGCTCTCGTCGGTATGAGAGTAACAATTGTCACTGCAATAAACAGCACAATCTGCAGCCATAAGGGACCGCCCGTGAGAGAGACGATAAGCGCCGCAAGAGCACCGAAGGCGAACCAGATGGTAACAAGGTTTACTGTCACCGCTTCAATGACAAACAGGGCAATCATTGAAACGAGCCAGAACACGGTCATTTCCTTCACTCTTTATACCTCCTTTTCCTTCAGGCAACAAAATCCTGAATACAATTTAATATTATGATATGCGACACGGTTTGTCAATATGTTTTTATCATTTTGGCATATATCGCACACTCCAAATATTTACACCGATGCATCTGATTTATTTTTATTTGGATTGTCTTAATTATATCCTGAATGAGGAGCATAATAAATGATGTTTTCAGCAAAATATATACCCTTATTTCTGCTGAAAGTGCAAAATAGACTCAGTTTTCCTTCTGCATATTCCGCCGTCTTTCATATTCTTCCTTGTCGATTGCTCCTGTAGCCAGCATTTTTTCGCTCCAGAGCTGCAACGCCTCAACGGTGAGAGATATGTGCTCGAGCTTTTGCTGAATACGGATAAAATCATCCATTTCATGGGAGTCTATTCTGCCGTTATAGGTTATTTCCACAAGGCGGTCCTTTTCGCTGTTCATTGAGTTGAGGTGTGCCAGCATTTCCAGAACTATCTGTGACAGCTCTGAGGTTTTGATTTCCGGCACATATTCCTGACCGATGGGACACTGCCGTGAGCAGTAGTGATTGCACAGATGGGGAGCCTTATAGCCCTTTGCCATTATGAGTATATCCTCAGGATGGGGAATAATTCTCTCGTTTTCTATTTTTTCAATTCGCTCGGGCGACATTCCCTCAAGAAGCTCGCCTGCCTTTTCTCTTGTAAGGTCAAGGCTCTCTCTTGTGAGATGATATATGTTTTTGTTTTCTTTAACCGATGCCCTTGCCATAGTGTCTCTCCTTTTACGCTCTTTTGTCAATTATATCATCGGTGTGCTGTGCAGTCAAGGGAAAGAATCTCACGCTTTTATGTAAAAGCGACAAAGATAACCCTTGTCGCTTATTTATATATCCTTTTATCTTTTGAAAAATTCTGCAATATTCCGGAAGAAGCCCCTGATTACATCAATAATGCGCATAAGCAGAGCCTTGTGATAGGGAACAGGGTCGCTGACAGTTTCGTTGATATCTATTGATTTGTAGCACTCAAAATCGTCAGTCCATGCAAAGCTGAGAGCATCGTCAGGGCCGCTTCCGAACTCAGTGTAGTCTGCACTGACATACATTGCGTTACATGTGCCCTGTGAGTAGCTTTCATAATTTTCATCGTAGCAAAGAATAACCTTTGAGCCGTCTGACAAAGTGTAAATGCCGCTGGCAACAACACCGTGATATGTACTCAAAGGAGATACATCCTCGGGATAGAATTCGAGAAGAACAAGGTTGCCTGCCTCAAGGCTTGCACAGAGATTTTGAAGCTGCCTCTTGTACTCTGCCGAACCGGGGTTGACACCCTTATTTTTTGGTATGAATGTAGTAGTACCCTGAGCATTATAATAGTTGAGCAGACTTATAAGCTCGGGAGTGGGCTTAAGGTCGCGCACGCAGGTTGCGCCCTCCTGAGTGGAAACCACATCAAGAATGCCCTTCTTCTGCAGGCACACAGTGTTGGCGAAGCCTATGCAGGAGCCGTTCCAGGGGAAAAGGTCACCGTCGTCATATTTGATAAGAATGAGTGATCCTATAGTTGCGGGAATTGCAAGAGGACTGAAGCCGCCGAGCATACACACGCTTGAAACAAGGCGCAGATGGTCTTCCTTGGTCAGATAATAACGGTCGCCGTCAAAGTCAAAATATTCATTTGAGTTAGTGAAGGAATAGACATCCTCGGGCTGCAGACAAACGGGAGTTGAGATGGCGTAGAGGTTATATATACCCGGCTCACCGTCTATATACATATCCTGCATATAAGTAATATCATCATCATAGCGGAAAACATCGTAAAGCATTTCCTGACCGGTTTCTTTAACTTTCCAGCCGATAACAGCTTCATTTCCCACTATTTTTCCGAAAAATTGAAAACCGAAATCAATGTAGCGGTTAGGTGCGGTTACAAAGGTATCCGTTTCATAATCATAATATGTTATGTTTCCGGCAGCAATCTTACGGGAACCGTCAGGGAAATGATAGTTATGAACATAAAGGTCTTCGGGCAGCTCTGTTGAAACCTCAGTAACCTTGAAGCCGTAATATGATATATTTGAGTCGGTAGTCAGAGTGATTTTAAATTCATTGCCGGGAAGGAAAAGAGTTCTTCCTGCAAGGGCGTTTCCCTGATAAACACCGTAAAGAGCACCGTCGCCTAAAAAGATCGAAATGTAGTCGCCTTTTTTATAGAAGGAAGTTTTATCCATAACGTCCTCAAAGGTGACATCCTCGCCTTCTTCAAAGAAAATCTCATAGTTGGCACCGCGCTCAACATAAGTATTGTCATCGAAGGTTACCATAAGATAGTCTGTTTCTTCGGGGTGAACATAAGTCCATTCCTGATAGAAATTATTTGCATAGTTGTGCTCGCTTTCGGGCAATACTGCTTCTTCAGCATAAGCGGGAATAAATGCCGAAAGAATAACAAGAATAGCTGTTAGAACGAGGCTCAGAATCTTTTTTGCTGTTTTCATTTCTTTATCCTCCTTTTACCAATGATAGCTGCCGCAATAGCAGAATTCTTTTGTTCTGAAAAGCTTCCAGAAGAAAAGCTTTATTTTAAAGAAGAATTCCTCAAATGCATTTTTTTCTTCGTGACATTCACAGTCGCAATTGTAATAGTCGCTGATAAGCTGAGTTTTGCCACACTTCATACATTTCACAAAATCTCCTAAGTGCATCCAGCTGTGTTCTGTCTTTTCGACGGTGACTGTATAAGCCTGTGTATTGCCGCAAGGACAGCTGTATGAGTAAAGACCCTCCTGCTCGCAGCTTTCAGGAGTAATAATTGAGGGGAAATAAATGTGGCTGTGGTTTTCACCGCTTACTTCGCCCAGGGTTGCAAAGGCTCTGCCGTTATCGTTTGCATATTTTTCAGCGGTTGAGCCGTTATATCCGACGATAAGAGAATTATAAGATACGCTCTCTATCTCACAGTCAGGATTCATAAAGGCAATATAATCACATTCAAAAACGCTGTAGCCTAATTTTTCAACGCTTTCAGGGATAACAACAGCCTTAAGCTCTGTGCCGTAAAAGGCATATGCGCCTATTTCCTTAAGGCTTGAGGGGAACTTCAAATTATAAATATCGCATCCTTCAAAAGCACTGAAGCCTATTTTTTCAAGACCTTCAGGAAATGTAACAGAAGTAATGTTGCTGTATGAAAAGGCGTTAGGTGCAATTTCTTTTACACCCTGAGGCACTGTATAGTCTGTGATCTCTTCGTTCTTGGGATATCTGACGATAATTGTTTTGTCCTTATTGAAAAGAATGCCGTTTTCATCGGTGGAGTAATAGGGACTGTTTTCGTTGACAATAAACTTTTTTGTGTAATATGAGAAGAAGGTGCTTTCACTGTACTTGAGACTGGCGGGAATTATTATGGTGTCAACGCTTAACAAATAGGAGCCTGAAACAGCGATAAGGCGGGTGCCTTCACGGATGTTGAGAACATCACCATTAAATGTATCCGGATCAAAATCAACCAGAATATTATCAAGATAAAAGCAACCGTCAACATTTTCTGTGTTTTCGATATTGCTGTATACAAAAGCATAATCACCAATATAAGTGACCGATTCGGGAATGTTCAGCTGAGTTATGTTGTTGCAGCCGTAAAAAGCCCAACCGCCTATTTTTTCAAGATCCGCAGGGAAGCTGACTTCCTCAAGTGATTCGCAATCCTCAAAAGCACTTTCACCTATGGCTCTGAGACTGTCAGGGAAATTCACCTTCTTCAGGTTTTCGTTTCCTGAAAAGGCAGCGTCTGAAATTTCAGTTACACCGTCGGGTACAGTATACTCTTCAACAGGTGAGACATCGGGAAAATCAATAAGCTTGGTGCCATCCTTTGAATAAAGCACATTTGCTGCATCGCTTTTGTACACGGCATTTTCTTCGTCAACAATATAGCCTTCAAAGCCGTCATTACGTAAAAGGGATGCAATTTCAGTTATGTCCTTGCCTACAAAGATTTTTCTTACGTCTCTTCTTCTGTAGTAGACATCACTGTCAAAATGATAAATATCGAATACACCTGAGCCTGACACAACAAGGTCACCGCAGTTGTAAAGCACAGCTGTCACACCCTTTGAAGTTGTTTCAGAGGCTATAATTGCCGCGTCACCGCATATATCACATATACGGTCAGCGTTTTCATCTGTGTGATGGGCGGCTACAGTTTCAATTTCTACCAGCCAGAAGCCGCAGTCGTTACATTGAAGTCCGTAGGTTGTGCCGTTCTGAGTGCAGTTTTCAGCTACTGCAGGATATTCTGTCAGGTTTTCGTGAATGTGAATTGTGGTAACAGTCAGACCGACCTTTGCTGAAAGCTCTTCATAGACACTCACTTCAATATAATAGGTTTTGCCGGCGACAAGAGTAGCTTTAAAAGCGAATTCATAAGACTCATCGCTGTCGTCGCCTTCTGCTATGACTGTTTCTGTCTCGTCATAAATAATTGCATAGGGGTCATAGCCGTTACTGTCTGATTTAAATTCATAAATTGCCGTTTTTTCGGGCACAAATTTCACATAAGCAGGCTCGCCGTCGATATTGATGCTTATTCTTTCATCAGCCTTTACTGTGTATGAGCTTTCAATGGCGAAGGCCGCGGTAACTGAGCTGAAAAGCATAATCACCGTTACCAGCAATGAAAGCAGTTTTTTTGATTTTCTCATAGATGTTCCTCCTTTTATTGACAATTGTCATTTTATCATATTTTATCCTACTTTTTTGTGTTTGTCAATAAAAAAAAGACTGCCTGTGCTTTTTTGCACAAACAGTCTTGATTTATAATTTTTAACCGAACATGGCAAGCAGGAAGCCTGCGGCAACTGCCGAGCCGATAACACCTGCAACATTGGGACCCATAGCGTGCATAAGCAGGAAGTTTTTGGGGTTATACTTTCTGCCTTCGTTCTGGCACACACGCGCTGCCATGGGAACTGCACTTACACCTGCGGCACCGATAAGGGGATTAACCTTACCCTTGGTGATAATATAGAGAAGCTTGCCCAGGAGAAGACCGCCTACAGTTGAGAAAGCAAATGCGGTAAGTCCCAGCACAACGATTTTGATAGTCTGCAGGCTCAGGAAGGTTTCACCGTTTGCTGTTGCACCTACCGTTACACCTAGAAGGATGGTAACGATATTCATAAGTGCATTCTGTGCTGTGTCTGAAAGTCTGTCAACAACACCGCACTCCTTAAAGAGGTTGCCAAGCATAAGCATGCCTAAAAGAGGAGCAACTGAGGGCAGGATAAAGGCACAGATTACCAGTACAACAACGGGGAAAATAATTTTCTCTGTTTTGCTGACCTTGCGCAGCTGCTTCATTTCAACCTTACGCTCTTTTTCTGTTGTCAGCGCCTTCATTATAGGCGGCTGAATGAAGGGGATGAGAGCCATATAGGAATAAGCTGCAACGGCGATGGGGCCTAAAAGATGGCTGGCAAGCTTGCCCGTGAGGAAAATAGCCGTGGGACCGTCTGCACCGCCGATAATGGCGATTGATGCAGCCTCCTCGGGAGTGAAGCCGAGAACTATGGCGATAATAAATGCAACATAAATGCCAAGCTGTGCTGCCGCACCTAAAAGAAGTGAAACGGGGTTTGAAAGCAGGGGGCCGAAGTCTGTCATACAGCCTATGCCAAGGAAAATAAGGCACGGGAATATACTTGACTTAACACCGGCATAAATGAGCCTCAAAACACCTGTGTCGTACCAATGTGCACCCTCAACAATGTTTGAGGTGTCCATAAGACCTGTAGGGTCATCCATAAGGCCTGCACCGGGAAGGTTAGCAAGTAAAATGCCGAAGGCAATGGGAACAAGAAGCAGTGGCTCGCACTTTTTTGCAATTGCAAAATAAAGAAGCACAAAGGAAATCAGAATCATAACAAGATTCTGCCATAAGAAGGTGCCGTCCTGAAAAAGCGCTGCAAAGCCCGAGGATTCCCACAAGCCGATAAGAACATCTGTAATCATAATGTAAATCTCCTTTTCTTTAAGTCAACAAGGGGATTTAAATAACAGCAAGAACATCGTCTGTGTTAACAACTGAGCCCTTTGCCACAAGAACCTGCTTAACGGTACCGTCACAGGGAGCAACGATGTCGTTTTCCATTTTCATTGCCTCGAGAACCATAAGAACATCGCCTGCCTTGACAGCCTGTCCTGCTGAAACTGAAACGCTGAGAATTGAGCCGGGCATGGGTGAAGCGATTGTTGTGCCCTGTGCTGTAGCTACGGGAGCTGCTGCAGGTGCAGGTGCTGCTGCGGGTGCAGCTACGGGAGCAGGTGCTGCCACGGAAGCTGCGGCTTCGCTGACTGAAAGAAGCACTGCTTCGCTTTCGGTTACCTCTACTTCGTAGTTTTTGCCGTTTAAGTTAACAATATATTTCATTTTATTATTCCTCCATTAATTTGATTGACTTAAAGCTGAGTCTGTTAAGGGGTATTCCGCTTTGGTCGCTGACAATTGCCATAATAACGGCGGCTGTCTTTTCGTCTGTTTTCACAAGCTCAAGCTCGCCTGTCATTGTGTCTGCCGGCATAGCAGCAGGTTTGGCGGTAAGATTTACTTCTTCAACGATGTCAGCCTTTTTTGCAGCTGCTGCCTTTTCTTCCATCATTCTGATGAACTTTGAAACATAGATGATAAGGCAGGCAATGACTGCAAGAATTGCAAGAACTGTTGCAATGCCTATACCTGAGGTAAGGAAGGCTTCACTGAGGGGCATTTTCATTTCCAATAAATTCATTTCCTTTTAACCTCCTTATACCTTCTTGATTGTGTATTTGAAGGTGTTTCTTTCCTTTTCCTCACGCTTGTCAAAGAAAGCCTCTGCCTGAGTGGGGAATGCAATGTATGAAAGCACATCTTCGTCACTTCTTGCCTTTGAGCCGATTTCAGCCTTAGCCTTTTCAAAATAAGGCTCAAGGGTATCTGCAAAGCGGCAGGTTACGGGCTTTTCGTCGCCGAGGATTTTTGCTGCAAGCTCAGCGTTTACCTCACCGGGAGCTTTGCCGTAGAAGCCGAAGAAGTAGTTTTTGATTTCCTTTGAGATATTCTTGTATCTTTCGCCTGCAAGAACATTTGATGTAGCCTGAACACCAACCATCTGGCTCATGGGAGTAACGAGGGGAGGATAGCCGAGGTCTTCTCTTACTCTGGGTACTTCTGCGAGCACCTCCTCAAACTTATCAAGCTTGCCTGCAGCTGTGAGCTGTGCAACAAGGTTTGAGAGCATACCGCCGGGTACCTGATAAACAAGAGCGTCTGTGTCTGTTGCAAGCACAACGGGGTTAAGCAGACCGCTTTCGAGAGCCTTGGCTCTTACGGGCTTGAAGAAGTCGTTGATTTTCTTGAGTGAATCCATATTCACGCTGACATCGTAGCCCTGCTGCTTAAGAGCGTAAACCAGTGTTTCTGTGGGAGGCTGTGATGTGCCGCCTGAGAAGCATGAAATAGCCGTGTCGATTACATCTGCACCTGCCTCAACTGCCTTTTGCAGTGTGAGAGCACCGAGACCTGTTGTGGAGTGTGTGTGCACAACAAGGGGAAGCTTAACCTCGGCCTTGATAGCCTTAACAAGGTCATATGCCTCCTGGGGACCCATAATGCCTGCCATATCCTTAATGCAGATTGACATAACACCCATCTTTTCCATATCCTTTGCAAGCTGAACATAGTTTTCGAGTGAATGGATAGGTGAAAGTGTGTAGCAGATTGTGCCTGAGGGATGTCCGCCGTTTTTGAGGGTTTCGTCAACGGCAACCTCAATATTGCGAAGGTCGTTAAGGGCGTCGAAGATACGGATAATATCAATGCCGTTTTCGATTGACTTTTTGACAAATGCTCTTACAACATCGTCGGGATAGTGCTTGTAGCCGAGAAGGTTCTGGCCGCGAAGGAGCATCTGAAGCTTTGTGTTGGGACAAGCCTTGCGGATTTTTCTGAGTCTCTCCCAGGGATCCTCACCGAGATAACGAAGGCATGAGTCGAAGGTTGCGCCGCCCCAGCATTCAAGGGAATAGTAGCCTGCTTTGTCAAGTTCCTTGAGGATAGGCTCAAAATCCTCAAAGGACATTCTTGTTGCAATCAGTGACTGATTGGCATCACGAAGAATGGTTTCTGTGAATTGAACTTTCATAAAAATCACCCCATGTTTTATAGTTTTTGCAGAAAAAATATCCTGCATTGATTTACTGTAAAAAATTGCAAATAATAAAATAATCCAACTTTTTGCTATTATATATCATACGAAAAATTTCACATAATTTCAATAGTTTTTTCAATCTTTAGTAGTTTGCTCATTTTTCTCAAAATTAGTTGCAATTTTTTATGAAAAATGTTAATCTTTATTATATAATAATATTGTATAATATCATTCGTATCAATATTCAGGAGGAAAAACTATGAAACTTACTGACAGCATTGTATATACAGGAGTAAATGACACTGCCATAACCCTTTTTGAGGGGCAGTACCCCGTGGAAAAAGGAATGGCATATAACTCCTATGTTATCCTTGACGAAAAAATTGCCGTTATGGATACTGTAGAGGCTTCTTTTACTCACGAGTGGCTTGACAATCTTAGCAAGGCTATGGGTAAAAAAAGCCCCGACTACCTTATTGTGCAGCATATGGAGCCTGACCATTCGGCAAACATCAAAAGCTTTATGGATACTTACCCCAAGGCTAAAATAGTGGGCAACGCAAAAACCTTCACCATGATTTCTCAGTTTTACGGTGAAAGCTATGAGGACAGAAGAATTGTTGTTGCCAACGGTGACACTCTCTCACTCGGTGAGCACGAGCTTACCTTCATCTTTGCTCCCATGGTGCACTGGCCTGAGGTTATGATGACCTATGACAGCCGTGATAAGGTGCTTTTCTCGGCTGACGGCTTCGGCAAATTCGGCACTGTGGATGCAGACGAGGAGTGGGAGGCTGAAAGCGCAAGATACTATTTCGGCATTGTGGGCAAATACGGCGCTCAGGTGCAGGCGGTGCTTAAAAAGGCGGCAGAGCTTGAAATTGAAAAAATTCTGCCTCTTCACGGCCCCATGCTTATGGGTAACCTGCCTCACTTTATAGGCCTTTATGACAAGTGGTCATCCTACACACCTGAAAAAGAAGGTGTGGTTATTGCCTACACATCTGTTTACGGCGGTACCAAGGCTGCCGTGCTTTCACTGGCAGAAAAGCTGAAGGCAAAGGGCGCCCCCGAGGTTATTCTGCACGACCTTGCAAGAGAAGACCTTTCCTATGCTGTCAGCGATGCCTTCCGCTACAGCAAGCTGGTTCTTGCAACAACTACTTATAACGGAACAATTTTCCCCTTTATGAGCCACTTTATTGATGCTCTGACAGAAAGAGGCTTTCAAAACAGAACAGTGGGTCTTATAGAAAACGGCACATGGGCAAGCCTTGCAGCTAAAAAGATGAAGGACAAGCTTTCACTTTGCAAAAATCTTACATTCTGCGAAAACACCGTTACACTCAAATCCGCACTCAGTGCAGAGTCCGCAAAAAGCCTTGAAGCACTCAGCGACGAGCTTACGGCAGAGTACGACAAAAAAGAGGCTGACGATATGACAGCACTTTTCAAAATCGGCTACGGACTTTATGTTGTTACCTGCAATGACGGCGAAAAGGACAACGGACTTATTGTCAACACGGTGTCACAGCTCACAAGCCAGCCTAACCGTGTAAGCGTTACGGTTAACAAGGCTAACTATTCACACCACATAATCAAAAACACGAAAAAGCTGAATGTGTGTACCCTCACAACAGAAGCACCCTTTGAGCTTTTCAAAAGCTTCGGCTTCAGAAGTGGCAGAAGCTGCGATAAATTTGAGAATATCTATGCAAAGCGCAGTGCAAACGGTCTTTATTACCTGACCAAGTGCATCAACAGCTATATGTCACTTGAGGTTGAGCAATATGTTGACCTGGGCAGCCACGGAATGTTTATCTGCCGTGTGAGTGAGGCCAAGGTTATCAGCAATGCCGAAACCATGACCTACAGCTATTATCACGCAAATGTCAAGCCCAAGCCTCAGACTGAGAACAAACAGGGATATGTCTGCAAAATATGCGGCTATGTCTATGAGGGCGACGAGCTTCCTGCAGATTTTGTGTGCCCGATTTGCAAGCACGGTGCGGAAGACTTTGAGAAAATTTAAGTGCAGAGGGCAGAAGTGTGGTTGTAAAAATGCAAAATGCTAAATGACCTCTCTGTCAAAACAAAAATTGTTTTGACATCTCCCCTTTCAGGGGAGACAAGGCTATGGTGGCACCTGACGGTGCATTGTATTGCAAAATTGTGGTCGCGGGCACATTTCTGCCAAAAAATAATTTTCTCCCGCAAAGGGAGTTGGGATGAGATGGGGAGTATGTAGATTATAACCTCTCCGTCAAGTCCACATAAATGTGTCCTTGCCACCTTTTCTTCCAGAAACGGGCACCCTTTTGTCGCTTACGCGACATTTCCCCTAACAGGGGAATAACCTTTC